>DAINDD010000034.1:0-31337 GCA_036732045.1 Chloroflexota bacterium | reverse complement strand
TTCTCATGACCAGCAGTCTAGCATAATTAACGATAAATAAGAAGCACTACACTAGTCCATCGAATATCCGCTTAGCGAGAGTGAAGGGGGCGGCAGCCCCATACCGGGGGTCTGGGGGTGTCCCCCAGACTCTTCTTATCTTAGAGGTGGGGAGGGGAGGGGCGCCGCCTTCAACGTACCCGAGCGCCGTCCTGGCAGCCGCGACGATGTCAGCCACGTAGTCGAGGTCACGCGGCATGCACGACCTGGGCCGACTCAAGGATCGCCTTGCGACGGAATGGGTTCCGGCTCCTCTCGATCCCGCGTCGGTTCACAAGATCGACGGGATGGCCCAGTATTTCCTTCAATTCGTCCTCCATATCGACATGGTCGAAGAGGCTCCATTGCGCGTCCGCCGCGAAAGTCACCAAGACGTCAACGTCGCTGTCCGGCCTGAAGTCATCGCGCAGGACAGACCCAAACAGCGCCAGTTCCGCGATCTTCCACCGCCGGCAGAAGTCGGCTATCTGGTCTCTGGGTATGTCGATCATCAGTCGGTTCGTCACGGTCTTCCTCTGTCGGGATTATACCCTCAGATCGCTCAGGGGACCCACGTTCGCCGGCGTCCCCGCCGCGTGCTCCCTGAGCGCCGCGATGATCTCCTCCTCCGTGAACCTCGACGCCCTCATCAGTCCTCCTTTCGTTACTTCTAACGCGAAGGATTCCCATTTGCGCTGGTACAGTTTCAGGGAGCAGCTCAGTCGGACCGAGGTGCTTTGATAGTGGCCGCATCAAGCAATGCTGCGGCTGCCGACCGGGCGGCGGCACCGGCGCCAGCACGGTCCTTGTCGAGACGGGCTGCCACAGCAGCTCCGTCGTAGAGAAGCGCAAGTTGCCGTCCTAGGCTTCTCGGGTCGCGGGCCCCGGCGGCCTTTGCGAGGTCGGTGAACAACGACCTCAGCCACGTACGGTACTCCTCCGTCAACGGCCCGATGCTCTCGTCGTGTCGTGCTTCAGCGCTGGCATTGACGAACTTGCATCCTCGAAATGCTGTTCCGGCGAGCGCCGCCTTCACATCGTCAAACATTCCCAGGAGACGCTTTCTGGGCGAGTCGTACCTGGCGAGTACCTGGGCCACGTGTTCGCGGCGGGCGTCCAGATGTTCTTCGAGGTAGGCGCGAATGAGCCCATCTTTGTTCCCAAAGTTGGTGTAGAGCGAGGCCTTGGCTACACCCGCCTCTTCGATCAGACGATCGATGCCGACGACGTGAACACCCTCCTCGTAGAAGAGCCTGCCGGCGGCCGCCAAGAGCCGATGCCGCGGTCCCTGTTCCGCCTCCGGGGAATGTTTTGCGGCTCGGACCCGCTTTGTCCCGGTGGTTGTAGTCTTGCTCACCTAGTTCAGTGTACCGGACTGGTCTGTCTATCGCGCAAGTGCTGTGACGCAGCGATCTGGCCCGAGCAGGCGCGTGAACGCCAGAAGCCGGGGCGAGGTCCTGCCGCCCTATGTCCGGCGGCCACGCACCGGATTCACGTACTCGTAGAGTGTGCTGTCCGCGTTGGAGACTCTACCTCCCGGTCGCAGGGCCGGCTTGCTTAGGCCTTGCGTGAGACATTCTCATCGTCGCCAAGCGGTTCCTCGATCACGTCGACTGTTATCTGTATTAGTGCTATGCAAGCGAGAATCACCGCCAACGCCACCGGTCGGAGGTCTCTTCCGAGCAAAGCGACGACGATCACCGCGACCGCACCTCCCAGGCGAACCAGTATCTTGTTGTCCGTAACGTCGCGAAGGCGACCGTGTGCCGTCAAATGGATCAGACCAAGGGTCGCGTATATCGCCGCTGTGCCAACGCAGACAAGCGCTAAATCTCCTGTTGCCAGCGCTCGGTCAGGGTCGCCGGCTATGAGGTGCTCTATTCCCACCCCGGTCGCGACGATGGCGGCGGCCAGCGGCAGGTGTGCCCAGAGCCAAACTAATGCTACCCAGGCTGCCTCTCGGCCGTCATTCACCGTCCGGCCGAGAACCTCGCCGGAGGTGTTGTCGAAATAGAGCCACCAGACGCCAAAGGCGGCAATGAAAGCCGCAGCCGCGGCAATCGCCCGTTCGGCGCCCAGCGTTTCGCCCTGGATACCGTTCGCCACAGCGAGCACCGCCTCCCCCAAGACAAGGATCGTAAATAGCCCCATCCGCTCTGGCATATGCGAAAGATGCAGCGGAATCGTTGCCTGCTGTCTCCTGGCCGCCAGTATGGAACCTGTGCTCACCGAGATACCAATCCCCCAGAGGTAATATCGCCATGGGCCATCGACGGCGAGGGAAGCGAGCCAGCACAGGATATCGAATGAATATCCCGCCACGAATCTTGTCAGTAATGGACGAGCCTCGGGCAGGTACCAAATGGCGCGGGCGTTCATAGTCAGAAGTACAAGTCGCACTACGACATACGCGACAATGAACCCGCGGGCTGTTCCGCCGAACGCATCAGCGGCGTACACCGCCATCGCTAGGATCGCGAGCATTTGTAGGCCTGTGAACGCTCGGTGGATGACGTCGTCACTGTCGAAACGATCGGCGTAGACCGTGTATCCCATCCATGAGTACCAGACCACCAGGAAGAGGAGAGAAAACTCGGCTAACCCCCGCCAGGAAACGTCCTCCGCAAGACGATGCCCAACGGCCGCGACTGCCACGACGAACACCAGGTCGTAGAAGAGCTCCGTCCAGGTGGAATGGCGATCCGGCTCGTCGTCGGCCATACGCAGCCTTGGAGCGTGGACCCGTTGTGCGAGGGGAATTGGCTTAAGCACGCGCATGTAAAATTGATCCCGTACCAGACTGATCGGTCTATTATAGCCACCTCGGTAGTCGCGCAGGATACTCCAGCCACGGGACGGTCGATGCGAATTGTTGTTGTCTTGCAAAGACCGATAGGTCTGTCTACAATCCCAGTAACAGACAAGTCTGTCTGCCATTCTCAACAGGGAAGGAACGAGCTCCATGACGACGATGAAGGCAGCGTTTCGCAAGGCCGATGGCCTTGATGTCCGTTATGCGGAGGCGGGACAGGATAACGGGGAGACGGTAGTCTTGACCTGCCCTTGGCCAGAAAGCCTGTATGCCTTCCGCAAGGTGTGGGACCGCCTCGCCGAAGACTTTCATCTCTTGGCAATTGACCTGCCTGGTTTCGGCCAGTCGGAGCGTCGCATCGAGTTGCTTTCGCCCACAGCGATGGGTGGATTCCTCGTGCGCATGATCCAGGAGTGGAACCTGGAGCCAGTACACTTCATCGGCCCCGACGTTGGCACATCCGCAACACTCGTGGCTGTGGCCGCTCACCCAGAGCTCGTCCGCAGCCTGGCAATCGGCAGTGGTGCGACGGCCTTCCCGTTGCAGGTCGGCGGCACGCTTAAGGACATCATCGAAGCGCCGAACATGGACGGCTACCGCCAGATGGACTCAAGGCAGCTGCTCGCACCGGTATTCGACAGCATGCCAGGTGGCGCGCCCCCGCCCGACGTACGCGCCGACTATCTGGATTCATATGCCGGCGATCGGTTCGTCGAGTCCGCGCGTTACGTACGCACGTATCCAACCGAGCTGGCGGCCCTGGCCGAGCGCCTCCCCAAGATCACGACACCGGTGCTTATAATCGGGGGAGCCAACGACGACTTGGTCCCGCAGGTCAATCACGAGTTCCTCCACGAGCGCCTTCCCAACAGCCGCCTCGAGCCGCTGCCCGCAGCCCACTTTTGCTGGGAAGAGGTGCCCGACCTCTACGGCGGGTCCGTACTCAGGTGGTTGAATGGCGACTATCGCAACCCACAGGCGGCGGCCGAGAGCTAAGCCATCTAGCGATGCTTTACCCTAGCAGCGAGTAGCCGGAACAAGTAGGAGGTTTCGATATGGACAACACTAGCGGCAGCCATGCCCCAATGCCGTTGCCAACCGGGTTGGAAGCGCCCGCCTTCGCGCTTCCCTCCACACCGGATCAAACGGTGTCACTCGCGGAGTTCCGCGGGCAACCCGTCATTCTCGCGTTCTACCCCGAGGATTGGAGTCCCGTCTGCTCCGACCAGATGGCTCTGTATCAGGAAGTGCTCCCCGAGTTCCGCAAGTTCAATGCCGAGCTGATTGGCATTTCGGTGGACAGTGTTTGGTGCCACCTGGCCTTCGCGAAGGACAGAAACCTGCACTTTCCACTCCTCTCCGATTTTGAGCCCAAGGGGGCGGTTGCGCGGGCATACCATGTTTACCGGACGAAGGAGGGGACCAGCGAGCGTGCGCTATTCGTGATCGACGCGGACGGCATCGTGCGCTGGAGTTATATTTCTCCCGTGGGCGTGAACCCCGGCGCCGACGGCATCCTCCATGCGCTGCAGAGTCTCGGAAAGGACATCGGTTCGTGAGCACGTCACAATGGGAACCCGCGCTAACCAATCCCGTCTCCGCTGAACGCGATCATATCCAGGGGCCGCCCGGCGCACCCGTGACGCTCGTGGAGTACGGCGACTATGAGTGCCCGTACTGCGGCGCCGCGTATCCCATCATCAAGGAGATCCAGGCGCGCCTGGGCGACCGGCTGCGCCTCGTCTTTCGCAACTTTCCGATCACCACGTCGCATCCCCACTCGCAACAGGCCGCCGAAGCCGCGGAGGCGGCGTCGGCGCAGGGCAAGTTCTGGGAAATGCACGACATTCTCTATGAGAACCAGGCGAATTTGCGACAGCAGGATCTCCTGGGCTACGGCGAGCGGCTCGGACTGCATTTCGACCGGTTCACCACGGATCTGGCGGAGCACGTCCACCGAGAGCGAGTCCACGAAGACTTCTTGAGCGGCGTCCACAGCGGAGTCAATGGCACTCCCACCTTCTTCATCAATGGCCGGAGACACGACGGGTCCTACGAAACCGAAACTCTGTTCGGTACCCTGGAACGCGCCCTCTCGAGAAAAACTTAGTGCCCCCGGGACTCAGAACAAGTGAGTTGGCTAGGTGGCCTTCTAGTGGCCCTTGTCACCAAGAGAAAATTCGCTGAACATAATGTGCTGGTTTTGGACCACAAAACTGCATCTGTAATCGGTCAACATTAAAGACCACCCTCGCCCTGCAGATACAAATCGACGCCGCCATCGATGTCTAATTCTAGAATTACTGCGTAATCCCAAAACACGAAATTACCAAACGAAATCAGAGTGCCACTTCCCTCTTACACCTCTCCCGCAACACCTGCCATCATCTTCTCAGATGCCACAAACCGGCCCGAAGTCCCACCGCGGCAAAGCCGTCTCCAACCGCAACTCCTCGAAGCACGGCATCCTTTCTGACGCGCCCGTTGTCGTCGAGATCGGCGAGGACTACAACGAGTGGGAGCGCCACCGCGTGGGTACCATCGAGAGCCTCGGCGCCGAAGGCCACATTGAAATCGTCCTCGCCGAGAGGATCGCGAACCTCTTATGGCGGCTCAAGCGCCTCGAACGCTACGAGACCGAGATGATCTCGCGCGGCTCAATCGCATTCCAGACGTTATGTCTTCCCTCGCCGCAGCCGGCAAGGCGCTGGTGGGCCTTTCGGTCGAGCAAGTTATCACGCCTGATGCCGTCGACGCTCAGGTGGCCCGTCGCCTCATCCCCGACGACGACACAGTGAAAACCATCATGCGCTACGAAGTATCTCTTCACCGCCAGTTCATCCAGATCCTCCACGAGCTCGAAGCCATGCAATCCCGCCGCAAGGGCGTCGCATCCCCGCTGGCCAGGATGGACTTCTCCGGCCCCCCGGGAGCTTGAAATCCGCCCCGCCGATCCTATGTCTCCGGGTTCTCCGGTTCTAGGTTCTCGGTTCTGGGTTCTCCCCGTTCCCCCTTCCCTCTTCCCCCTCCCTCCCCGTACGCTTGCGCCAATGGACATCGCGATCGTTGGGCTGCCGCAATCGGGCAAGACCACGGCCTTCCAGGCGCTCACGGCCGGCCACGGCAGCGCGTCTGCGGAGGCGCGCGGCGAGCTCGTCGGCGTCGTCAAGATCCCCGACGAGCGGCTCTACAAACTGGCCGAGCTCGTGAAGGCCAAGAAGACAACGCCGATCGAGGTCTTTCTGCACGACTTGCCGCCGCTCTTTCAGCGCGGCGCTGCCCCCTCCGGCTCGGCCGGCGAAACCCTCGCCCGCGCCGACGCGCTCTTGCACGTCGTTCACGCCTTCGAGCGGCCGGACGTCCCGCACCCGCTGGAGAGCGTCAACCCGGCGCGCGACATCAAGGACTTCGACTCCGAGCTGATGCTCTTCGACCTCGGCATCGCCGAGCGCAGACTCGAGAAGCTGGAAGCCGCCGCGCGATCTGGCAAGGTCGCCGAAAAAGAAGCCGCCGAGCGCGAGAAGGCTCTGCTTCAGAAGGTGCACTCGCTGCTCGAGAAAGACACCCCCCTGCGCGACCAGATTACGGACGCTGCCGACATCCGCGCCCTCGCCAACTTCGGGCTGCTCTCGCTGAAGCCGATGCTGCTGCTGCTGAACATCGGCGAGGACGCCGTCGGCGAGCAGTCCAGGGTCGCGGCGGAGTACGAGTCCAGCCACGGCGGCCCCCGCACCCGCGCCACGGCGATCTGCGCCAAGCTGGAGGCCGAGCTCGCCGAGCTGACGCCGGAGGAAGCCGCCGAATTTCGTCGTGATCTCGGCGCACCCGCCGGCGGCACCCAGGCTGTTCTGGAGCAGGCGCGGGAGCTCCTGGGCCTGCTCACCTTCTTCACCGCCGGCGAGAAGGACACGCGCGCCTGGACTCTGCCGGAGGGCGGTACTGCCTTGCAGGCCGCCGGCCGCATCCACACCGACATCGAGCGCGGGTTCATCCGGGCCGAGGTGATCCGCTGGGACACGCTCCTGGAGTTCGGCTCGCACAACGAGGCGCGCAAGAAGGGCCAGCTGCGGCAGGAAGGCAAGACGTACGTCGTCCAGGATGGCGATGTGATCAACGTTCTGTTCAACGTCTGAGGGAGGCGAACGATGAGCGTCCTCGGTTTGCACCACGTTCAGGTCAACGTCCCGCTGATCTCTGAGAAGGAAGCGCACCGCTTCTACGGTGAGCTGGTGGGCATGGAGCCGATGTCGCGGCCGCAGTCGCTGTCCGATGCCGGTCGGCGCGGAGCCTGGTTCCGCTGTGGCGCGCAGGAGTTCCACGTCTTCTCCAACCCCAACGCCGGCTTCGATCCGTCCGCCAGCAGCCAGCACCCTGCCCTCCTCGTCGGCGACCTCGACGCGCTGCGCGGACGGCTGACGGGCGCAGGCTACGACATCGAGGAGGCGGTCCCAATCGAAGGCCGCGCCCGCTTCTTCGCGCGGGACCCGGGCGGCAACCGCATCGAGTTTCTCTCCTTCACCGGCGCCTGATGGCCGCTTCGTCCTCGGCTGAGATCGCCGCGGAGGTCGTTCGCGCCCTGGAAGGCGGGCCGCGCGTGCTCGTTGCCACGATCATCGCCGCGCCGGACGCCGCGGCCGTCGGCGCCAAAATGCTCGTGCGGCTGGACGGCTCGGCGCTCGGCTCGCTCTGGACGGCGGCGCTCGATGCAGCCGTTCTTCGGGAGGCGCGGGACACCGTGCGGCCTCATGGCGTTTCGACGCTGTACGTGAACGACGCCGGCGAGCTGCTCTCGCGCCAGGACGCCGCCGGGGCCTACGAGCTGATGCTGGAGGTGCACGAGCGGCCTGCCCGGCTCGTCATCGTCGGCGGCGGGCACGTCGGCAAGGCCTGCTCCGTGATCGGCGAGATGTGCGGCTTCCGCGTGACGGTGATCGACGACCGCCCGGAGTACGCCAACGCCGGGCGCTTCCCCGAAGCCGAGGAGGTGATCCGCGGCCACTTCGACGAAGTGCTTGTCGATTACCCAATCGACGAGACGGCGTACGTCGTCTGCGTGACGCGCGGCCACCGCCACGATGAGACCAGCCTGCGCTGCGTGATCGGCCGCGGCGCCGCGTACGTCGGCATGATCGGCTCAAAGCGGCGAGCGGCGGCGGTGCTCCGGCACCTGGTGGAAGACGGCGCAGACCCGGAGGCCGTGGCCGCCGTCCGCACGCCGATCGGCATCGACATCGGCGCGGAGACGCCGGAAGAGATCGCCGTCGCAATCATGGCCGAGATAATCGCCGTGCGTAGAGGCGCTCCCTTAGCGAGAGGCGGCAATTGACACGAGAACGCGACCTTCCGCGGGTACCACATAGGATGCCTGGCAGGCATTCGGCGGCTAAAGTAAGCTTGTTATCGCTTGTGGAGGTATCTTGATGCTGTCCGACGAAGAGCAAGAATTGCTGACATCGCTGCTCGAACTGGCCTATCGCGAGTTGAAGGAAGAGATCTACAAGACCGACAACAGCGACTACAAGGCGCAACTCAAAGCCCGCGAGCATCTCTTCGAAGGGCTGATCGAGAAGCTCGGCATCGCCGTAGATACTGCACACTAGACGGCAAAAGGCGGTGGCCGGTACCGCCGTTGAACGTGACCAGCGCTCGCGCTACAATCGCAAATGAGCGATGAGGCTCGCTTTTCGCTTCGAGCGGAGAACCGCGACAGACCGCTGATAGCCTCTACCCAATCCGGGTAGAGGCTTCTTTGTAGGCAGATGACAACGATCGCTGTGGCCATCGGAGGCGCTCTCGGGGCAGTTACTCGCTACCTCGTGGCAGTGCGGCTGTACGGCGCCTTGGGCATCGGGTTTCCTTGGGGCACGCTCGCCGTGAACGTCGCCGGCAGCCTGATGCTCGGCGTCATCCTCGCCCTCGTCGAGGAGCGCGGAACGTTTTCGCCTGAAGTGCGCACCGGCATCACAGTCGGCTTCATCGGCGGCCTGACGACGTTCTCCACGTTCGTCTACGAGGACTGGCAGTTCTTTCGGGACGGCGACCCGCTTCGCGCGTGTTTCTACGTCGGGATCAGCCTGGTGCTCGGGCTCGCGGCGTTCACCATCGGCCACGCCGGTATCGTGGCGCTGGAGGGTTAGACATGGAACCTGATACGGAAGCGGTCCTGCTCCGCGTCTTCATCGGCGAAAGCGACCACTGGCATGGCCGCCCCCTGCACGTGGCGCTTGTCGAAGAAGCGCGCAAGCAAGGCCTGGCCGGCGCCACGGTCACGCGCGGGATGGAAGGCTTCGGCGCGAACAGCAAAATCCACACCGCACGCCTGTTGGAGCTATCCTCCGACCTGCCGATCATCGTCGAGATCGTGGACACGCAGGAGAAGATCGATGCGTTCCTGCCGCAGCTGCACGAAATGGTCGGCGACGGACTGGCGACCTTGGAGCGCGTGCGCGTGCTCTTCTACCGGCACCGCAAGAGTTAGCGGCCTGGGCCGGGATCGGTGACTGCGGGCTCGTTGCCCTGCGGGATCAGCACGTAGGCGTACAGGAGCGCCGCGATCGTCGCGCCGATCAGCGGTCCGACCCAGTAGACCCAGGCGTCCGTCCAGTAGTTGTCGACTAGCGCTGGGCCGAACGAGCGCGCGGGGTTCATGGCAGCGCCGGTGGCCGGCCCCGCGGCGAAGATGTCCATCGTGATGGTCAGCCCGATCGCCAAAGCAGCGATCACCGTGGGACCGCGCTTATCGATGGCGACGCCGTAGATCACGTACATCAGGAAGAACGTCAGCACGATCTCCAGCCCCACGCCTTGCGACGATGTCAACGGACTGCTGATCGTCGGTGTGCCCAGGTGCACGGCGTCGCGGGCGCTGGCCGGGAAGAGGAAGTGCAGGACGAGCGCGGCGGCGGTCGCGCCCAGTAGTTGTACGCCGACGTACATTGCGCCCTTCAGCGGCGGCAGCTTCCGGCCGAGCACCAGGCCGAACGTCACCGCCGGGTTGAAAGCGCCGCCGGAGATATGCCCGCCGGCCGCCACCATAAGCCCGATCGCCAGGCCGTGGGCAAAAGCGATGGCCACAAGATCGTTGCCACCGGTGACGATGATCGACCCGGCGCCCATGAAGATCAGTGCGAAGGTGCCTATGAATTCGACGATCGCCGGACGGACGATCTCCGCCATCATCGGCTCTGGAACCGGCATCATTCGGTTGCTCAACGGCGCGCCTCTCTAAGTGGGATTCCCCGGGTTGCAGCCAATATAGGGTGAGCCACCGCAGCCGTACAAGGCGCGCCGCGCTCGTCAATGTGAACAAGTTATCGTGGCTACGAGCGATCCGGGCGGCCATCGCGCTGATTTGACGGTCCCGGCGCGGGTGCCTGAAAGCCCGTAACAAGGCTATCTGCGAATGCGTCTCCACTAGTGAATCGCCGCGGCTTATGCCCGGCGAGCGAGACACTATGCATTCAATAGACGCTATACCAGAGCAGCCAGCGGCGGCGCCGCCGAGGCCGGAAGACGTCCTCCGCGACGTTATTGCGCTCAAGCGCAGGGTATCCATCATGGTCTACTTGGCGGTCACGCTTGACCTGCCGATATTTCTGCTCTTCGGCTATACTTGGCCACAGATCGCCCTGGAGGCGGCAGTAGGCTGGGTGATCGCCGTGCTGGCGATACATTTCGCCTTCGTGCAGAGCTTCCGGTCGCGGCGTCGCACAGCCTATCCCGGCCTGCTTATAGTCAACCTGGGCGACACGGTCGGGCCGCCGGAAGCAGCGGCCGAGGCGCTCTTCACGCTGGAAGGGCTGCTCGAGACGCAATCGTCCTTCCTCGCTTTGCGCTACGATAACGGCCTTCGTGTGCTCGCCTCTCGGGGGATGACGAGCGCCGAGGCCCAGCAGGTGATGGAGACGCACGCGGGCCAGTTCGAGACGGCAACCGAAAACAGTTATCCGCTTGACGTTATTGGCGACTCCCCCGGCTGTCGCGCGGTCTTCGTGCCGATCGTCGCTCTCAAGCGGTCGATCGGCATGCTCTACCTGGCGGCCGCGCCGGGCAAGCTGCTGGGCGACCGCAACCTCCTTGCGGATATCGGGGGCGCGCTCGGCCTCTCTCTGGATAACCTGCGCCAAAAGGAGCAGCTGCTACAGAAGGAATCGCGCCTGCGCAGCGTGGTGATGGGCGCGCCGATCGTGCTGTTCTCCGTGGACACCGCCGGCGCGATAACGTTCATCCAGGGCCAGGGCATCGCAGCGTTGAACCTCGACCCGGAGAATATCATCGGCAGGCCGGTCTGGGAGATTTGGGCCGCTTACCCAGAGATTATCCAGAGCTTCCGTCGCGCCTTCGCCGGCGATTCCGTAACGTCGCTTGCCGCGATCACGCTGGCCGGCCAGGACAGGGTTTTCGAGTACCGCCTTGCGCCGGAGCGGGACGAGCACGGACGCGTCACCGGCGTCATCTGTATCGCCACGGATGTCACCCAGCGCAACCGGGCCGAAGATGCCCTCCGCGAGAGCGAGCGGGCGCTCACGACCCTGCTCAGCAACCTGCCCGGATACGCCTTTCGCGTTCGCAACGACGACGGCTTCACCCTCGAATACGTGAGCGACGGCATCTTCGACATCACCGGCCACACGGCAGCAGAGTTCATCTCGGGCAGTGTCGGGGTGCAGGAGGTCGCGCATCCGGATGATCGCAAGATGATCGTCGAGGCGGCGATCAGCGCGGTCGAAAGCCGCGAGCTGAGCGCCATCGAGTACCGAATCGTCACAGCCGCTGGCGAGACGAAATGGGTGTGGGGGCAGTCCCAGGTGGTCGTCGACGAGGACTCGGACGCCGTCATCGCGCTCGAGGGATTTGTCAGCGACATCACGGAACGCAAGCGCGCCGAGCACGCCCTGGCTGAAAGCGAAGAACGTCACCGGGACCTCTTCGAAAATGCGCGCGACGCGATGTTCACGTACAACCTGCGGGGTCGCATGATCTCTGCCAACCGTCGCATGACGGAACTCACCGGCTACACGAACGAGGAGTTCCTGGCGCTCAACCTCGGCCAGGTTATTGCAACCGACTACCACCTTTTGGCTGCCGAAGCGCTGAAGCGCGTCTTCAACGGGGACAGCGCGCCGTATGAGCTCGAGATCAGGGCGAAGGACGGCCGCCGCATCCCGCTGGAGATCACGTCCCGCATAATCCTTGGCAAGCGGGGCGAACCGAAGACTGTGCAAGCGATCGGCCGCGATATCACTGAGCGCAAGCAGGCGGAGGAAACGATCCGGCGCCTCGCCTACCACGATGGGCTCACCAGCCTCCCGAACCGCACGTTCTTCGAAAACCGGCTGCGGCTGGCGCTAGCCCGCGCGCGGCGGGAGCACAAAATGCTCGCCGTGATGTTTCTCGATCTGGACAGCTTCAAGGTCGTGAACGACACGCTCGGCCATGGCGCCGGCGACAAGCTGCTGCAGGCCGTCGCGCATGACCTCGCCACTCTCGTGCGGGATGGGGACACTGTTGCGCGCGTCGGTGGCGACGAGTTCACGCTGTTGCTCGCCGGCATCGAGGGCCCGGAAGACGCGACGGAGATCGCCCAGCGCATCCTCGAATGTCTGCGCCAGTCACGCGTGATCAACGGCACGGAGTTCCGCACGACGGGCAGCATCGGCATCACGACGTATCCCGCTGACGGCGACGAAGGCGAGACGCTTCTGCGCAATGCAGACACCGCGATGTACCGGGCGAAGGAGCGCGGCCGCGACAACTACCAGCTCTACACGGCATCGATGAACGCCAAGATGATGGAGCGCATCGCCGTGGAGCGGGACCTCCGGCACGCGCTTGACCGTGACGAACTGACCCTGTTCTACCAGCCGATCGTGGTGGTGGAGACAGGCGTTATCACGGGCGCGGAGGCGCTGCTCCGCTGGCGCCACCCTCAGCGGGGGATCGTCCCGCCGGACGAGTTTATCCCTCTGGCCGAAGAAACCGGCCTCATCCTGGAGATCGGCGAATGGGTGCTGCGACAAGCATGCCGCCAGGTCCGCCAGTGGCGCGAGCAGGGGCTGGCGGTCGATCTCGTTGCGGTCAACCTGTCGGCGCGTCAGCTCCAGCAGGAGGACCTGGTGGAGCGCATCGCCGGGATCCTCCGCGAGAGCGGCGTCTCGCCTGACTCGATCCAGCTCGAGATCACGGAAGGAGCAGTGCTCAAGAACGTCGATTACGCCATCGCCATGCTCCGGCAGCTGGGCGGGATGGGCATCCAGATCGCGCTCGACGACTTCGGCACCGGCTACTCGTCGCTCACGTACCTCAAGCGCTTCCCCATCGACGCGGTGAAGATCGACCGCTCCTTCGTGCGCGACCTGGAGCACGACGCCAGCGACGCCACGATCGTCTCGACGGTGATCGCGATGGCGGAGAGCATGCATCTCAACGTGATCGCAGAGGGAGTGGAGACCGAGAACCAGCTGGAGTTTCTGCGCCAGCGCGGTTGCAAAGAGTACCAGGGTTATCTGTTCGCCCGCCCGATGCCACCGGAAGAGTTCGCGACGCTCCTGCGAGCCGCGTCCTCGGCGAACGCGCGGGTCGTGCCCGTCAAAGACGCCGCCTAGGTGCGCCAGATCTGTGGCGGCTTGCTCTGCATCAGCGCCGCGAGCGACCAGAGCTCAACGCGCCAGGGCATGAGCCGCAAGACCCCGAAATCATCGGCCAGCGGGCCGCCCGGCCAGATTATCGCCGGGTCGTAGCCCAGCGGTGGCGGCGTGCTCTTGTACAGATCCCAGATTCGTTGCCGGTCCGCCGGCGCGTCGGCCCACTCCGACTTCGCGTCGACGTAGACCTGCTCGTGCTCGGGGTCCCAGTACGTCAGCGAGACGTAGGGGTTGGCGGCCAGGTGCTTCTCCTTCAGTGAGTGCCGCCCCGTGGCGATGTAGCCCAACGGCCCGCCGCCTTCGACTTCCCAGATCGGGTGGAGGATACGCGTCCGCGGCCTCCCCTGCCGGTCGACGGTGGCCACCGTGCACCAGACGACGCGCGCGACTCGCCGCATGAACTCCGGCTCGATCTCGGTGAAATCGCGCGTCTCGACAGCGTCTGGCACACTCCCGCGATCGCCGGGAAGACTGTGTGTGGGCGGGCGTTGCGCTGCGTCTTCCTCCGTCATCGACGGCGATGATACCATTGTTTCGATGGACGAAGTCTTCCGCGAACTCCAAAAGGCGCTCGTGTCCGGGGAGCCGGCCGTTGTCGCGACCGTGGCCGGGACGCGCGGATCGACGCCGCGGCGGGCGGGCGCACGCATGCTCGTCCGCGCCGACGGCAGCTTCTGCGGGACGATCGGCGGCGGCTGCGGTGAGGCCGAGGTGTTGACCGAGGCGATGGCCGCGCACGAAGACGGCCGCCCGCGCCTGGTGCTCGTCGACCTGACCAACCCGATCGACGGCGAGGACAAGATCTGCGGCGGCGTGATGGAAGTGTTTGTTGAGCGGCTTGCCTCTTAGCCCCCCGCCCTCGGTTAGAACCTAGAACCAAGACCCTTGAACCCCCCAAGTGCGGCGGGTTTCTGCTGATCGCGGCGGGTGTTTTCTTGCGGGATGTGGTGGCCCCCCGCGCGGCTGCTTGCCCCGCCCAAGATTCTTCAAGAGGCGGCGTCTCGGCGTCGGAAAAACCATAGTCGCCGCTCAGAAAAACAAATCTCCGACGAGGTTCTGGGTTCTAAGTTCTAGGTTCTTCGCCTCCGCTTGCCTGCGTACTCGCCGCGCCGTATCCTCAACACCGCTCCATCGCTACAACAGGAGGTCGCCCCCTTGAAAGCAGTCACGTTCCACGGCCCGTTCAATCTCAAAGTCGAGAACGTCGAAGACCCCAAGATCCAACAGCCCAAAGATGTCATTATCAAGGTCACCGCCGCCGGCATCTGTGGCTCCGACATGCACGCCTACGACGGGCGTATGCCGCTGCCGCCATCGGGCTGGGTAATCGGCCACGAGTACCTCGGCGAGGTCGTCGAGACAGGGCCGGAGATATCGAACTTCAAGAAGGGCGACCGCGTCGTCGGCGCCTTCACGTCGTCCTGCGGGGAGTGCTATTACTGCACGACCGGCTGGCCCAGCGTCTGCAAGGCGGCGCAGGCGTTCGGGTTTCTGACGCTGCCCGGAGCTCAGGCGGAGTATCTGCGCGTGCCGAACGGCCACTACACGCTGGAGAAGGTGCCGGACAGCCTGAGCGACGAGAAGGCGGTCTTCGTTGGCGATATCTTCTCGACGGGCTACTTCTGCGCCGACCGTGGCGAGATCAAACCCGGCGACGTCGTGGCGGTCGTCGGTTCAGGGCCCGTCGGGCTGTTCACGCAGATGGCGGCGCTCACCTTCGACCCGAAGCTGGTGCTGGCGATCGACCAGATGCCGGAGCGCCTCGAGATGTCGAAGAAGATCGGCGCCGTGCCGGTGGACATGTCGAAGGAAGACCCGGTCGAGGTCGTGAAGAGCCACACTGAGGGCCGCGGTGCCGACGTCGTCCTCGAGGCGGTCGGAATCGAGGCCTCGCTCAAGTCTTGCTTCCGCTACGTACGGCCGGCAGGCACGATCAGCGCCGTCGGCATGTACACAGAGATGGAGTTCCCCTTCCCCATGTTCATGTCGTTTCTGCGGGACATCACCTTCAAGATCGGCGTGGCCCCCGTCAGGCGCTACATGGGACAGATGCTAAAGCTGATCGAGGCCGGCAAGGCCGACCCTACGAAGATCATCACGCACACGATGTCGCTGGACGAGGCTCCGCACGGGTACGACATCTTCACGAACCGCAAGGACAACTGCATCAAGGTGCTGCTGAAGCCTCACGGCTAACGCCTGCTACTGCTCCTGCGCGATGATCTGCGCCTGCAGCGTGCCGTGGTCCTGGACCGACACAAAGCCGCCAAGGCTGGGCGGCGTGACGCCGAAGTCCGAAAACTTGAAGTCCAGCGTGGCGAGCGCGCTGATGACGTTGGCCTGGCGAGTGATCTTCAGCTCCCAGGTGACTTCCTTCTGAACGCCGTGGATTTCCAGCGTGCCCGTCAGATGCAGCGTCTGCTGTTGGTTCGCCGGGATCGAAGGGTCGTACCCGGTCGCGCTCTTGGCGGTGAACGTTGCGGTCGGGAACCGGCTCGTCTCGAGCGCGGTCTGCGCGCGGGAATCGCGGCGGGACTGGTCGCTCTCCAGCGTCGTCAGGTCGACTGTGAACTGCGAGGTCTGCGTCGTGTCGAGAGCGGCACCATCGCCGGTCAGGTAAAACGTGCCAGTAATCGCCTCGTCGACGTAGTAGTCGGCCTCGGACTGGTCGGAGAGTATCTTGAACCCCTGCCCGCTGGAGGAGGCGGTCGTTGCCGTTGCGCCGGTCGTGCCGGCTGCGATAGTCGGAGCTGGGGTTGCGTTCAAGAGCGAGGACGGAATCGGCAGCGGGTCCGTCAGCGGCGAAGCGTTGCTGCGGATGAGGAAGTACCAGCCTGCGCCAGCCCCGACGAGGAGCAGGACGGCGACGATGGGCGCGGCGATTAGCAGGTTTCGCATTGATGCGATTGTCTGAGAAGGACATTAACGAACGATTGGAGAGCGATGTGCTACACTATGCCTGAACCCCCACCGGGGGGGTTAGGGTAACTGAAAGAGGAGAATAATCATGCAAGCCGACAAGAAGACCAAGGTCCTCAAGCGCCTGGCTTTCATCGAAGGACATTTGCAGGGCATCCGGCGCATGGTGGAAAGCGATAAGTACTGCGTGGACGTGCTTAAGCAGACCTACGCCGTGCGCCGCGCCATCGAAAAGATGGAGTCGTTGATGCTGGATAATCACCTCCATACATGCGTGGTAAGCGGCATCAAGGACGGCCGCGACGAAGAGGTCGTCGGCGAACTGCTCGACCTCTACGAACTGGCCGGCCGCTAGTAGACGGCGTCGAACATGGCAACGACGACTGAACTGAGAGAGGTCACCCTGCCGGTCGGCGGCATGACGTGCGCCTCTTGCGTGCGGCGGGTGGAGCGCGCGCTGATGAAGGTGCCCGGCGTCGTCGAAGCGCGGGTCAACCTGGCGACCGAGCAGGCGACCGTCGACTTCGACAACCAGCTCTGCACGACCGCCGACATGTCCCAGGCCGTCGAGAGTGTGGGCTACACGGTACGCAAGGAGCGCCGCGATCTGCACATCATCGGCCTGACCGACGCGGCGTCCGTCGCCCGCGTCCTTCGCGAGCTGAAGAAGGTGCCCGGCGTCAGCTACGCCTCGGCCAACCTGGCCAGCGAGACGGCCACCCTCGAGTTCATCCCGACTGAGGTATCGCTGCAGCAGCTTCTCGGAGCTGTCGAGGCGGCGGGCTACCGTGCCGAGGAACTCGACCAGTCAGCCGGGCGCGACGTCGATGCGGAGGCTCGGGCGAGCGAGGAGCGCACGCTGCGCATCAAGTTCATGTTCAGCTTGGCAGTGGCGGCGTTCATCATGCTCGCCATGCTGCCGTACCACGGCGTGGCCGGGCTGCCGCAGTGGGCCAGTCCCAAGCTGGCGTTCATCGTCTTCTTCGTGCTGGCGACGCCGGTGCAGTTCTGGGGCGGCTGGCAGTTCTACAAAGGCGCCTGGAAAGCGGCCCGGCACCGGACCTCCGATATGAACACCCTGATCGCCCTGGGCACGAGCGTTGCCTATGGATACAGCACGCTCGCCGTCTTCTTCCCCTCGCTTTTCGCCGGCGCGCATTACTATCACGCACACAACACGCTGGGTGACGACGTCGAGGTCTACTTCGACAGCTCGACAGCAATCATCGCGCTGATCCTCTTCGGCCGCTGGCTGGAGGCGAAGGCGAAGGGCCGCACGTCAGCCGCGATCAAACGTTTGATGGGCCTGCAGCCCAGGACCGCACGCGTGACCCACGACGGCGCCGAAACCGACGTTCCGATCAGCCAGGTGGCGGCCGGTGACATCGTTATCGTTCGCCCAGGCGAGAAGATTCCAGTGGACGGCGTCGTCCTCGAGGGTCGCTCTGCGGTAGACGAATCGATGATCAGCGGCGAGAGCATCCCGGTGGAGAAGGGCCCTGGCGACGAGGTCATCGGCGCCTCGCTCAACAAGATGGGGTCGTTCCAGTTCCGTGCCACGAAGGTCGGCAGCGAGAGCGTTCTGTCGCAGATCATTCGCCTCGTGCAGGACGCACAAACGTCGAAGGCGCCGATCCAGCGGCTGGCCGATCTTGTGGCGTCCTACTTCGTGCCGGCAGTGATGGCGATCGCAGCTTTCACGTTTGTGCTCTGGCTATTCGTTGGGCCGGCGCCCGCCTTCACCTTCGCTGCCCTCAACGCGGTGGCTGTGCTGATCATCGCTTGTCCCTGTGCGCTCGGCCTGGCCACGCCGACGGCGATCATGGTTGGCACCGGCAAGGGCGCTGAAGCTGGCGTCCTGATCCGTGGCGGCGAGGCCCTGGAAATTGCGCACAAGGTGACGACGGTTGTGCTGGACAAGACCGGCACGATCACGCTCGGCAAACCGTCGGTCACCGACATCGAAACAGCGAACGGCATCGACAAGCTTGAGTTGCTACGGCTGGCGGCCGCCGTCGAGCGGCGCTCGGAACACCCGCTCGGCGAGGCGATTGTTGCTGCGGCCCGCGACGCGCAGCTTGATCTGGCCGACGCCGCCGAGTTCGAAGCGCTGCCCGGGCAAGGCATTCAAGCCGTGGTCGAAGGTAAGCGCGTAGCGTTGGGCAACGTGAAGATGATGGAGGGCCTGGGCTTTTCGCTCAACGGCCTCGGGGAAGCGGGCGAGCGGCTCGCGTCACAGGGCAAGACCCCGATGTACGTCGCTATCGACGGCAGTGTGGCCGGCGTCATCGCCGCGGCCGACACCGTGCGGCCCGGCGCGGAGGCCGCTGTAGCAAGGCTACGGCGTATGGGGCTCGAGGTCGTGATGCTGACGGGCGACCATCGATCCGCGGCAGAGGCGATCGGCCGCGAGGCCGGCGTCGACCGGGTGATGGCTGAAGTGTTGCCGGGCGACAAAGCGAACGAGGTCAAGCGCCTGCAGTCCGCAGGCAAAGTCGTGGCCATGGTCGGCGATGGCATCAACGACGCGCCGGCGCTGGCCCAGGCCGACCTCGGAATTGCTATCGGCACCGGCACCGATGTCGCCATCGACGCGTCGGATATCACGCTCATGCGTGGCGACCTGGAAGGCGTGGCGTTGGCCATCGCGCTCAGTCGCCAGACCGTGCGGACGATCCGCCAGAACCTGTTCTGGGCGTTTGGCTACAACGTCCTGCTGATCCCGGTCGCCGCTGGCGTCCTCTACCCGATCTTCAGTCAGGCGAGCGTGCCCGGCCCTCTGGTGCCGTTCTTCGGCTACTACGGCTTCCTCAACCCGATCCTGGCTGCCGTGGCCATGGCGTTCAGCTCCGTTAGCGTGATGGCCAACTCACTCCGTCTGCGCTCGTTCCGGCTGGCGTAGCGCCGCCGGTTGATGGTGCAGAATCCGGATAGTCTTTTGCTCGCCGAGCATGAGAGCATGGGCGCATAAGAGCATCACGCCCTGGCCCTGCCGGCTCGCCAGTGATGCTCCCCATGTCAAATGCTCCCTTGTTCAAGCGCTCCCGGAGGTGACCCATGATCAAGATTACGCCCGAAGTTCTCGCCGGCGCCAACGACAAGAGCCGCCGCCTGAAGGAGCTCTTGCTCGCGCCCGAGATACTCATTCTGCCGGGTGCGTTCAACGTGCTGAGCGCCCTGCTCTATCAGCACCTCGGCTTCCCGGCGATCCAGGGGAGCAGCTCCGGTTTCGCCAACGCGATGGGTTACGAAGACCTCGCCATCGGTCGCGACAAGACGGTTGAGGCGAGCCGACTGGTCGCCGCTGCGGTGACGGTGCCGGTGAACGCGGACGGCGAGGAAGGATTCGGCGGCCCGGATGACGTGCGTGAGACGGTGCGCGCCTTCGTTGCGGCGGGACTCGCCGGGATGAACATGGAGGACGGCAGCAAGACGGCGCCGGGTGGCCTCGTCACCGTCGAGCAGCAGCTCGAGAAGATCGCTGCGTTCATGGAAGAGCGCGAGTCGCTCGGCAGCGAGTTCCTGCTGAACGCGCGCGTCGACACGTTCGTCGCGCTGCACGACGACCCCGCCGGAGCGCTGGCAGAGGCGGTCCGGCGCGGCCAGGCCTACGCCGAAGCCGGCGGCGATTCCGTGTTCTTCTTCCGCGTGAGGGATCCCGCCGCGATCCGGACGCTGGTCACCGAGATACCGGCGCCGGTCAGCATCCTCGCCGGGCCCGGCGTCCCGAGCGCGCGGGAGCTGGAGGAGCTGGGCGTGGCGCGGGTCAGCTACGGCAGCCAGTTCCTGAGTGTCGCCGTCGGCGCCGTCAAACGCGCAGCCCTCGAGGTCCTCGAAAAGCACACGCACGAGCTGATGTCAGAAGGCCTCGACGGCGTGGAGATGCGGGCGATCTTGAAAAGCCGCGCGGACTGATCTCCTCTTCGGGGGTCAGGCTGGGGTCGTCTAATAGTAGTCGGGCGAATACGGCGCGTCGTTCACGGCGAAGATCTGCACCATCTCGTCGACGGCCGCAGGGCGCGTGACGCGCACGAAGCCGGTCTCGGCGGCGACGCGCGGCTTCAGGTAGCCGGTGAAAAGCGGTGCCAGCGCGTTTACGCTTAGCGAGACATCCGCGGGCGCTTCGGTGCGCTCGGCGTGCAGGTGGCCGTCGCTTGACTCGATGCGGAAGGTGGCGTTGTTCCACGGGAGGTGGCGGTCTTCGATTTGCGCTGTGACGGCGGCGGGCCCGTCGCCAAGATAAGGCCGCAGTGCAAACGCCGCCTCGACATCCACGATGCGGATCATCGAGCCGTGTTCCATCGTGACCTTCACTTCGTGCGGCTCGTCGACGACGTTACGGAACGGGTCGTCCGGATGCAGCTCGGTGGCGATATTCCCGGCCAGGTCGTGCGTTAGCACGTGCTCCCACAGTCCGAGGTAGGCGTCAGACGTCAGCGCCTGGAAGTCGCGGATGAAGATCTCCTGCGGGGTCCAGTTGCCGGACGGCGCCATGTTGCGGTTGCCGTACACCGCGTAGCCCTGCTCGTGGCCTTCGTTGTCCACCCAGATGACGGCGTCGCTGTCCACCATCTTTCCCGATTCCCAGTGCTTGAGCACGGCTTCCCGCCACCAGATCTCGTTGCGAATGAAAGGGCCGTTGGCCTCGGACGTTTTCGCGCGGTAGATGCGGTCCAGGCGCTGCCAGTCGTCGGGCGTCGCTGGTTCGGTGAGGCCGCCGGAGCTGCGGAACCGTAGATGCACGTCCTTCGGCCTGAACGAGTAGCCCTTCTTGAACTCGGCGCGCTCCCAGCCGAACCGTTGGTACAACGCGTCGTGCGGAGTGTAGAGGCCGGAGAGCATCTGCCCGCGTTCGCGCATCCGTTCCATTGCCAGCACCAGCAGCCGCGCGACCAGTCCGCGACGCCGGTACGCCGCCTGGCACGTGACAGGCCCGACAGAGCCGAACGCCATCTTCGCGCCGTGCAGGCGTCGCACCATCGGCACGGTGCGCACGTCCGCCACGAGCTTGCCGTCCAAGAACGCGCCGACCGTCCAGTCCGGCGGGAAGAACTGCTTCATCCGCTCGGCGTAGGCGGGGTCCGGCGCGTTGTAGAACGCCTTCGGCTCCAGCAGCGCGGCCTGGGCGTAGTCGTCAATCATCAGGTCGCGATATTCGACATTCACGCGGGATATTGTACGGCACGCGAACTGGGAGCAAGACCCCCCATGTCCCGAGTTCCCGGTTCCTGATTCCTCTACAATCGATTCATGCCCACTCCTCGCCGCACCGCCGCCGTGATCGCCGCCAAGACCGCCGCCGAAATCAGCCGGCGGCTACGTTTCGGGGGCGGCACAGCGTTGCCTGGACTCGTCGCCGAGCGGCTCGATCCGGGATTTGTAGCGGGGCTCGCCGCGCGCCTCGGCCAGGGGAGCGTGCTGGTCACCGGCACTAACGGCAAGACGACGACGGCGCAGCTTGTGCGGAATATCCTCGCCCGAGCAGGCATGCGTCCAGTCGCCAACCGCGAAGGGTCGAACATGATGCGCGGCGTCGCGGCGGCCCTCGCTGAAGCCACGGGCTGGGACGGGCGCATGCGGGCCCGAAAGAAGCGGATCGGCGTGTTCGAGGTGGACGAGGCGACCATGCCGAAGGTCGCCGCCGCCGTCCGGCCCCGCGTCGTCGCTTTCACCAACCTCTTCCGTGACCAGCTCGATCGCTACGGCGAGGTGGACACTGTCGCCGCCATCTGGCGCCAGGCTGTCGCCGAATTACCTGCTGACGTGACGCTCGTCCTGAACGCCGACGATCCGGCGGTCGCCTCCTTACGGGACTGCGCGCGCGGCCGAGTCGTGATGTACGGCCTCGATGACGTTTCGCCGGCCACCGGCGAGATCGAGCATGCTGCCGACGCTCGCTGGTGCCCCCGCTGTGGCGCCGAGCTCATCTACGCGGCGGTCTTCTACGGCCACCTCGGCCATTGGCGCTGCCCGTCCTGCGGGAACGCACGCCCGGAGCCGGACGTCGCCTGCACGCGCGTCGAATCGAGCGACGGCGGGCTGACGCTGACGATTCGCACCCCGAGCGGCTTGTTCGACGTACAGACGCACTTCGAGGGCACGTACAACGCCTACAACGCGCTCGCAGCCGCCGCCGTCGCCGATGCGGTTGGCGTCGCGCCCGCGGTCATCGGTAAGGGTATCGCGGCTTCGACGGCGGTATTCGGCCGGCAAGAAATGTTCGCGATTGACGGACGCCAGGTACAGGTAACGCTCGCCAAGAATCCGGCCGGCCTGAACCAGGTCCTGCGCCTGATTCCGGCCGCCGACAGCGATCTGAATCTGGCCGTCTTCCTGAACGACGACATCGCCGACGGGCGCGACATTTCCTGGATTTGGGATGCTGACTTCGAGCTGCTGGCCGGGCGCGCCCGATCGCTGACGGTCTCCGGGCGCCGCGCCTGGGATATGGCGCTGCGTCTGAAGTACGCCGGCGTCTCCTGGCAGCCAAATGTGGAGCCAAACGCCGCGCTCGCCCTGCGCGAAGCGATCCGCCGCGCGCCAGAAGGCGGCACCGTCTACGTCATCCCCACGTACACGGCGATGCTGGAGGTGCGGAACATCCTCGGCAAGTGGGCGGGGCGCGGGCGGTTCTGGGAGGGCGACCGATGAGGCTGCGGCTCGCGCATCTCTACCCGAAGCTGATGAACATCTACGGCGACCGCGGCAACATCATCTGCCTGCGCCGCCGCTGTGAGGCCCGCGGCATCGAGTTCGAGGTGACGAAGCTGGACGTCGGCGCGCCGTTTGACCCGGCCGCCTACGATATGGCGTTCGTCGGCGGGGCGCAGGACCGGGAGCAACGCCGCGTCGCGGACGACCTGCGGGACGTAAAGGGGGCGGCGCTCAAGGACGCCGCTGAGCGCGGCCTGGTCGTGCTCGCGGTATGCGGTGGCTACCAGCTGGCCGGGCACTTTTACCGCGGCGCTGACGGCGATGATCTCCCCGGTATCGGCATCCTCGATCTGCACACGGTCCACCCCGGCCCCGCTGCGAAGCGTTTCATCGGCAACGTCGTGGTGAGGTGGAACGGCGCCACGCTCGTCGGCTTCGAGAACCACGGCGGCCGGACATACCTTGGCCCCGGCGCAAAGCCACTGGCGCACGTCGTCACCGGTTTCGGCAATAACGGCGCGGATGGCGGTGAAGGCGCGGTCTGCGGCAATATCTTCGGGACGTATCTGCACGGCTCTCTGTTGCCGAAAAACCCAGTCTTGGCCGACCACCTGATCTCGCTGGCCCTGGGAGGGGCGACGCTGCCGCCGCTGGATGACACGGTCGAGTGGATGGCGCACGAGGAGGCTGTGCGGCTGGCGACGCGGCGAAGTATCATACGCATCGGAGGTCGATAACCTGGAAAGAACAACGCTTCAAGCCCCCGATATTTCGTGCGACCATTGCATCCAGACAATCCATGCGGCCGTTGAAAAAGTCCCCGGCGTCCGCTTCGTCTCCGGCGATGCGGAAGGCAAGTTCGTCATCGTGGAACACGACCCGAGTCTGGCCCAACTCGCGGCGATCGAACAGGCGATGGATGAAGAGGGTTACCCGGTCAAGAAGTAGGCCCTTTCCCCGCGCAGTTACGGCAGCGGCGGTCCTCGCGGTCGCCCTTTCGCTGTTCTGCGCCTGCGGTGGTGGCTCGCTCGCTGAGATCGCCTCGCCGGCGCCGCAACCCACCGTCGCCTCAGCCGCTGTCACTCCTGCCACGACGCAGACAGCGACTCCCGCGCCGGCGCCGGTCAATGTGCTGTACACCGTCCAGGCTGGCGACACGCTGGGTGCCATCGCGGACCGGTTCGGACTCAGCGTTGATGCGATCGTCAGCGCGAACGGCCTGGCGGACGCCGCTGACCTGAGTGTCGGCCAGGTGCTGACGATCCCGGGAGTCCCCGCCTCGCCCGCGCCGAGTCGCACGCCCCCTCCTGCGACGACCGCCGCGAACAGTCCGATCGGCATCCATCTGGCGATGCCGATCGTGGGCGCTTGCCTGACGACGTACGATGACCAGATGCCGAACGCTCCGCGCGCCTACCGCTCCGGCGTTCATGAAGGCGTCGACTTCTTTACCTCCTACGCCTGCGTTGACGTGGCGAAGGACACACCGGCTCTGGCCGCGGCGGACGGCGTCGTCATCCGCGCCGATCACGACTACCGCGCGCTGACGCAAAAAGAGATCGACAATCTGGAGGCGAAGACGGTGGCGCAGGGCTACACGGATGAGGGCGCTCTCGACAAGTTCCGCGGACGCCAGCTGTGGATCGACCACGGCGGTGGCATCGTAACTCGGTACTGTCACCTGGCAGCCATCCCACCCGACGTGCAGGTTGGTACGCACGTGGCACTGGGGCAGATCATCGGATACACAGGCGACTCCGGCACTCCCGAGTCGGCCATCAACCCCGACTTCGAAATACACCTGCATTTCGAGATTCGCGTCGGCAAGACGTACCTGGGCGCGGGTCTCGACCCGCTGCAGACTCGGAATATATACGAGCGCGTGTTCGGGCTGCCCCTGACTCAGCCATCGTCGGCCCCTTAATTCCCTAAGCGTGGGGCGAGCGTATCCTATGCAGTGCTCATGACTGAGAAGACAAACGCGCCGTCGTCATCACCGCGCCGCGGCAACCGGAGTTTCGTGCGGCGCGTGGTCTATCCGTTGGCCATCATTCTCGCGATCGCAGGCGTTATCTTCTTGATCGAGCAGCACAACGGCAATACCACCGACTCTAGCGGCCAGGCCTACGGCCTCCGCGACCTCGACCCGCATCTCATCCCGGCGGCAGCGCACGTCGCGGCGGAGGTAGGCGGTGTCGCGCCGGACTTCGAGCTGGAGCAGGTGTCCGTACCGCCGGCCAGCGACAGCCCGTCCGCCACGGCGGGTGGGACGACGAAGAGTGAAGCCTGGCTCAGCGACTTCCGCGGCCATCCCGTCGTTCTCAACTTCTGGGCGACGTGGTGCCACCCTTGCCGCCAGGAGACGCCGCAGTTCGTTAAAGCCTACGATAAGCACAAAGACGCGGGTCTCGTCGTCATCGGGCTCGATCTGCAAGAGGGGCCGGCGCTGATCCAGCCGTTCGCGCAGGAGTACGGGATCGACTACCCGATTCTCGTCGATCGCACGGGCCAGGTCGGCGACAAGTACCGGCTGCTCGGTCTGCCGACCAGCGTTTTCATCGACGCCAACGGCATCATCCAGAGCATCTATAGCGGGCCGCTCCAGAGCAGCCAGAACAATACCGATGTGCAAGGCGCGATCAGTCAGTCGGACCTCGAGGCTCGCATCGGGCAGATCATGGCGATAGCCACGCCGGCGCCGGGGGCGAACAGTGGAAGCGGGTAAGACTGTCCGCGAGCCCGCCCAGCCTGTAGCAGGTTGGTCGCGCACACTCAACGTGATCAACCCGCTACGGGCGGTCTGGTGGCTCGTCACCAACGTGCGGTTCGCGATCCTCTTGCTGGTGCTGATGGCGGTGATCAGCCTGGTGGGCGTACTGATTCCGCAAGTGCCCTCCAATGTGCGGGGCGACCCGACTTCCGAGGCCAACTGGCTGCAGTTGCAGCACGGCCGCTTCGGGTTCTTGACCCCGGCGCTTCACGACACCGGCATCTTCGACGTCTTCCACCAGCGCTGGTTCGGGCTGCTGCTCGCCGTCACCGTCGTCTCCACGGGCGCTTACGTCATCAGCCGCTTCCCCGGCATCTGGACGAGCATCCGCCGCCCGCGCAAGCGTGTCCCTGACCGCTATCTGGAGCTGGCCCCGCACCGCTTGCAAGTCGACGGGTCTGTTGACGCCGATCGGCTAGAATCGCTGCTGCGGGCGAAGCGCTACAAGGTCGAGCGCACGGAGGAGGGTGGCGCCACGTATCTCTTCGCGGACCGCTTCCAGATCGCGCAGCTCGGCACACTGCTGACCCACGCCGCGATCATCGTCTTCGTGCTCTCCGCCGTCGTCCGCCGCGTCGACGCTTACAGTGCGCCGATGTTTCTCGCAGAGGGAACCACGCAGCCGGTCTTCCCCGTCAGCAACCCGAACCAGATCCAGGTGCAGCTTACCAAGTCCTACGCCAGGTTCGCTGACGACGGCGAGCCGCTCGACTATCGCGCCGATCTCACGATCTACAGCAACGGTCAGGAGGCCGTGCGCTGCTCCTCGACGGTCAACTCACCCTGCACCTACAAGGGCTTCAAATTCTACGAGGAGGCCTACTTCGGCTACGGCGCCGGCGTCACAGTGCGCGACGTGGCCACCGGCAACGTTGTCTACAACGAGACGCTGGCGCTGGCCGCCGAGACGCCCTCACCGCGCGTGCGCATCACCGGGGGCGACGGCAGCGTGCTCTACGACGAGACTGTCGTCATGCCTGACTCCGTCGATGCCGGCGACGGTACTACGTACCGGGCCGGGCTCGTCAAGCTGTCCGACGGACGCCCGCTGACGTTCTGGCTTCCGAAGAACGCCGGCGACACGGACAAGCTCGTCGTCTTCGAGCCAGGCGGTGGTGGCAACACGGTGCAGGCGTCGGTCGCCAAGGGGGAGACCGCGCAGTCCGGCGGCCTAAACATTGCTTACACGGGACTCGTCCCGGTGCCGACGCAGGTGATCGATGGCTTCCCGCTGCCCCAGAACCTGGGTGAGGGGCCGAGCGGCCAGGCCCTGCTGGAACTGAGCAACGTCGTGCAGGGGACGGGCCAAACGTCCGCCGGCAATTACGTGAGTCCAGGCGGTGCACCGGGCGTGCCGACACTCACGGTTGTCGGGCTGCAGGCGCAGGCGGTTACGCTGAAGCCGGGCGAGAGCGTAACGGTCGGCGGCCTGCAGTACACCTTCGATGGACAGAAGGAGTTCGCCGGTATTGAGGCGCGGCGGGACCGCAGCGATCTGCTGGTCTGGATCGGGGCGGCCGCCATTGTGCTGGGACTGGCGATAACGTTCTGGGTGCCCAGACGCAGGCTATGGGCTAAGATAACGGCTGCCCGGACGGCGATGGCCGGCCAGGCCCCGAGCCATGCCAACTTTACGCGAGAGCTGCGGTCGCTCGCGCGGGAAGCCGGGGCGCCGATAGCCGAGGAAGCAGACGACGATGATTGACGTTCTCCTGTCCATCAAGATTGGCCTTGACCCGACGATCGTGAAATTCGCCGGGCTGGACATCACCTGGCACGGACTGTTCACGGCCGCTGGCGTCATCGGTGGCGTCGCCGTCTCCGCCTACCTGGCGCGGCGGATGGGATATCCGGAAGATATGATCTACAACGTTGCGCTGGCGCTGGTGATCGGCGGCATCATCGGTGCGCGAGGCCTCTACGTGATCGAGCACTGGAGCCTGTTCAAGAACGATCTCGGCCAGATCTTCGCGATCAATACCGGCGGCATCTCCATCTACGGTGCTCTGATCGGGGGAACGCTCGGCGCCTGGGGTTACGCGATGATCACGAAGGTGCCCAACATTCCCCGAGGCGCCGACATCGCCGCTATCGGCGGGATCGTCGGGATGGCGATCGGCCGCCTCGGCGACATCATCAACGGCGAGCATTTCGCCAAGAGCACCAGCCTTCCCTGGGGCGTCGTCTACACGAACGTCAACAGTCCCAGCTACGGCCTCGCTGCGCAGCACCCGGCCGTAGCCTACGAAATGTTCGGCGACTTCGCGATCTTCGCGCTGCTTCTCTTCATATACGTTCGTGTACCGCGGGCCGGCGTGACGTTTATGTCCTACGTCGTCCTCTACGCGATACTTCGCGTGTTCGTCAGCTTCCTGCGCCTGGACACCGAAGTCTTTATGGGGCTCCGCACCGCGCAGCTCATCGCGATCGTCACCGCCCCGCTGGGGCTGGCCGCGCTGATCTACCTTCTGCGCTCGCCGCCGGCCACTGGCCCGCGAAGATTCGGCTGGCGCAGGGCTCTGCCTGACGAAACACCCGTCCCACCACCACCGAGCGAGGAGCCTTCAGCGGGCTAGGCCGCCGTTCGCCGGCTCTCGCCGGACGGAACCAAGATCGCGTTCGCCTCCAACCGGGACGGCAGCAACCAGATCTACCTCGCCAACGCCAATGGCAGCGGTCCGCAAGAGCTGATCGCGGACGGCGCCCAGGACGGTGACCCGGACTGGTCTCCGGACGGGGTCTGGATCGCCTTCACCAGCGACCGTGACGGCCATTCCCATATCTACATGGTGCACCCGGACGGGAGCGGCCTGACCCAGCTCACCTCCGGGCGACGGCACCGATCAGAATCCCGCCTGGGCGCCGAACTGACGATGAAAAGTCACGCTGTACACGAAGTCGGACTGCAGCCTCTGTCGTGAGGCCGAGGCGATGCTGCGCCGGATCAGTGGTAAGATCCGGTTCGAGCTAGAGCTCGTATGCATAGAGGTGGATAGTGCCACCTACGCGAGATATCGGGACAGGATCCCGGTAGTCGTGGTCAATGGTGAGGAGGTGGCGGCTGCGCCGCTGGACGAGAAGCGGCTGGCTTCGGTCTTGAGAGGCTGAGCCGGACAACAACCCCACCGCCATGTAACGGAGACGCCTCGCCCGCTGTTTGATAGGATGATCAAAAGCAGTCCCGAAATAGTAGTATGGAATTACAGATATCGCACAACGGTAATCCCAATGCCAGAGAGAACTAACACATTGACCAGCAGCAACGGCAACGGAAAACGCATCTCCAACCACTGGTACCTGGTCTCCAGCCACGGCTCGGTGCTCTTCTACATCGCAGTCCATCCCGACTGCACGATCCGCAAAATCGCGAACGAGATGGCGCTAACGCAGCGCACGGTGTGGGGCTTGATTGGCGACCTGCGCCGCGCTGATATGCTCAATGTCCGGCGCGAGGGCAGGCGTCACCACTACACGGTGAACCTGAACGCTACCTTCAAGCACCCGACGCTGACGGGCCTTCCGTTGCGGACGATCATGGGCGAGTTGGTGCAAAGGCACACTGGCCAGCGCGACGCCAACTACGCGTAGCGCGCACCTCAGGGGGTACAATTGGTGGTGCGAATCGTCTCCGGCTCATGGGACTTTGATATTGCCCTTAGCCGTCACCGCGACCGCTCAGTGAAGTCGATTTCATAGCCACCGTGCGCAGCGGGCCGTGCTCAGTGAGGCGTCCAGAATATCGTCCAGTGATCGTGAACGCCACATTGGACCAGCCAATCCCGGTCGAACGACGCGGCTCATGACGGCAAGAATCTGTACAGCCTGAGAGAGCCCTTTGAAAGGTATGGATGCCCACCCGTCTCGGCTGCTGGTCGTAGTCTCTGCCGAGGTCGGGACGCACCAGTCGTTCTCATGACACCGGGGACACGGCCGAAGTCTAGGCTGTGAAGCATTTCGCGATCCACCGCCGCCCTTATATTACGCGTTACACGCTGAACCAATGACCATGCTTCTCGCCGACTGCCCAGACTCCGAAAAGCTGATCGGTGACCTTAACCCGGGGATCAAGATCTTCGCCTGACACACCGGTCCCTCGCGCCCCACTTCCCTTGACCACGTTTGCTTTTGCGTGCTAGGATTCTTATCAACTGAATACGGATCCTTATCCAGAGAGGTGGAGGGCGACGGCCCTGTGAAGCCCGGCAACCGGTCCCGCTTAGACGGACACGGTGCCAATGCCGTCCTCCGCAACGGCGGGGGAACGATAAGGCGGCAAAGCATCCTCTTCTGGCAATTCGGAAGAGGCTTTTTTATGGCACACATTAGAACGGCAACGATGGCGATGGTCCGGGCCTCCGCTCGAAAGGGCGGGAGGCCCCGCTAGCATTTCCGATTTCTTAGCGGAGGTAAGCCATCGTGCCTGTCCTTAGTCCCGACGAACGATCATTCGCCAAAAACCTCAGATGCAGAGAATGCGGTCGCACCTACGAACTCGCGCCGTCCAACGTCTGCGAGTACTGCTTCGGCCCGCTCGAAGTCTTCTACGACTACGACGCGCTGAAGGGCCACCTTACCCGCGAGCGCGTGGAGTCTGGCCCGCCGACGATGTGGCGCTACGCCGGCTTGCTCCCGTGCGACGCCAGCACCGCCGTCGACATAGGTACGGGGTACACGCCGCTCCTGCGCTCGAAGAACCTGGCCTGTGTACTCGGCCTGAGCCGGCTGTACATCAAGAACGATTGCCAGAACCCCACATGGTCGTTTAAGGACCGCGTCGTCTCCGTCGCCAGCAGCGTTGCCCGCGCGTTCGAGTTCGATACGCTGGCCTGCGCCTCGACCGGCAATCTGGCCAACAGCGTTGCCGCGCACGCCGCCCGCGCGGGCTTGCGGGCCTGCGTCTTCATCCCGTCCGACCTCGAGCAGGGGAAGGTGATCGGCTCGGCCGTCTACAATCCCACGCTTGTCTCCGTCGATGGCAGCTACGATGACGTCAACCGGCTCTGCAGCGAGCTGGGCGACAAGTACCCGTGGGCCTTCGTCAACATCAACGTCCGGCCGTACTACGCCGAGGGAAGCAAGACGCTGGGCTACGAGGTGTGTGAGCAGCTGGGCTGGCGCGCGCCGGACCACTGCATCGCGCCGATGGCCAGCGGTTCCCTGTACACCAAGATCTACAAGGGGATCAAAGAGCTTGCCTGGCTCGGCCTGATCGACTGGACCAGTACGCGTATGAGCGGGGCGCAGGCGTTGGGCTGCTCGCCGATCGCCGAAGCGTGGGGGCGTGGCAGCATGAACATCCGTCCGCAGAAGCCGAACACGATCGCCAAGTCGCTGGCCATCGGCAACCCGGCCGACGGATACTACGCCCTGAAGACGATGAAAGAAACCAACGGGGCCGCCGCCGCCGTCACCGACGATGAGGTCGTTGAAGGGATCCGCCTGCTAGCCGAGACGGAGGGCATCTTCGCCGAGACCGCCGGCGGCGTCGTTATCGCCGGGCTGCGGCAGCTGATCCGCGATG
>DAINDD010000033.1:0-31913 GCA_036732045.1 Chloroflexota bacterium | reverse complement strand
TGAGCGAACAGCGTCCAGCCGAGCTACGCCCCGCCCCTCCCCTAGAAAAGAGAAAGGGAAATCTGGGGGACACCCCCAGGGCCCCCGTCCCTTCGACTGCGGCTGCGGCCGCACTCAGGGCAGGCTCAACCTTCACCCTCGGCACCCCCCTTGGGGCGCAGGCGGCGGTCGGGCGTAGAGCTAGAATACCCGACCGCTTGAGCGAACAGCGTCCAGCCGAGCTACGCCCCGCCCCTCCCCTAGAAAAGAGAAAAGGAAATCTGGGGGACACCCCCAGCGCCCCCGTCCCTTCGACTGCGGCTGCGGCCGCACTCAGGGCAGGCCCATCGTTCGCCCTCGGCACTCCCCTTCGGGCGCCGGCGGGGGTCGAGGGTAGAGCTAGAATACACGATTGCTTGAGCGAACAGCGTCCACCCGAGCTACGCCCCGCCCTTCCCCTAAAAAAGAGAAAGGGAAATCTAGGGGACACCCCCAGCGCCCCCGTCCCTTCGACTGCGGCTGCAGCCGCACTCGGGGCAGGCTCATCCTTCGCCCTCGCACTCCCCTTGGGGCGCCGGCGGGGGTCGAGCGTAAAGCTAGAATACACGACTGCTTGAGCGAACAGCGTCCACCCGAGCTACTCCCTCGCCCGCGAAGCGGGATAGGGGCTGGGGGTGACGGCGAGCCCAGTACCCCGGGGCGAGCCTCGCCCCTACAGCTGCCTCAATCTGTGCCCAATCAGTGCTCATCTGCGGCCGAATCGTAATCTGCGTTCATCTGCGTCAATCTGCGGCTAAATTCGGAGGCGCTGGTACAATGATTCCGTGGCGACGCAGATCGGCCCCTTCGAGCTACTCCATCCCATGCCGGCGCTGCGGGAGCCGCGCATGCTCGTCGCACTGCAGCCGTGGATCGACGTGGGCTCCGTCGGCACGATGGCGCTGGCCTACATCGGCGAAGCGCTGGCGGCGCAACCGCTCGGCCAGCTGACTCGGCCGGGCCGCTTCTTCGACTTCACCCGCTATCGCCCGATGATCTCCCGCGAGGGCGGCGAGCGTCGCGTCACTGTCCCGAACACCCGTCTGCATTACGCGCTGGCCAGCCCGGACTCGCACGACTGGGTGTTCCTGCACGCGCTCGAGCCGCACAACAATGGCGACGAGTTCGTCGAGGGCTTGACGGAAGTCGTGACCCGCCTGGGCATCCGCGAGTACATCATGGTCGGCTCGATGTACGCGCCCGTTCCGCACACGCGGCGTCCCGTGGCCAGCGGCGGATCGAGCAGCGAGGCCGTCCGCAAGCGCCTCTTCGGCAACGGCGTCCGCGAGAGCACGTACGAGGGCCCGACGACGATCCTGGCGATGCTCGGCGCCTCTGTTCCGAAGCAGGGCATCGACACGACGACGATGATTCTTCAGGTTCCCGCCTATGCCCAGGTCGAGCGCGACTACATGGGTCTCGAGGCGCTCCTCGAGCTGCTGGCCGTCCTCTACGGCTTCCGGCTCGACCTCACGCCCGTGCGCGACGAGGCCGAACGCCAGCGCCAGGCCCTGGATGAGACTGCCTCCGAGGACGCGCGGCTCCAGGTCTGGCTGAAGGAGCTTGAGCAGGCCTACGACATGGAAGCACGCCTGCAACCGACCGTGGACCTGGAGCCCGCGACGCCGCTCTCTCCCGAGCTCGAGAAGTTCCTGGAAGACGTCCAGCGCCGCTCTTCGGAGTCCTAGCGGTGACGGTCAGGCTGAGAGCCTGACCCCCCCGAAACACAAGAGTCGCTAGTCGACTTTTGCTTCTTTGGGCTGGATTGGCTCCATGCCGGGCAGCGTCGTCTTCGCCAGTTGGTCCCTTGCGGAAGTGTGATCAGCGATCGCCTTGAAGACGGCCAGCTTGGCACCATCCATCAGCGTTCCCTTCTTATCGCTCGTCCACTGTGCTGAGCGGTCGATCCAGGAGAGGCTGTCCTGGAAGTGCGGCATGACGTAGCGCGCCATCAACTCGAAGCTGTGCAGCGTCTTCTCCCAGGTCGCCCACTCGTGCGCCAGGCCGAGCAGGCAGCCGAAGCCGCCAGAGATCTCCTGTAGTTTCCGGATGCTTGCGATGGCGTCGTCGGGCGTGCCGATGATCGCGCCCATATTGATCAGCCGTTCAGCCATCTCGCGGCCAGAGCCTGCGGGCTGATTGGCGGGCGAGCCGATGGTCTCGATGAAGTAGTCGTTGTTCCAGGCGAGGAGGCCGTCTTCGATGTCGGTGATGGCCTGCTCGCGCGTCTCTGCGACGTGGAACGGCATCACGATGCGCCAGTCCTTACGGTCCGGCGGCGTCGATCGTCCGGCCTCTGACGCGGCCTCTTCGGCGAACGACCACTGAGTCTGTAGCGCGGTCAGACCTTGCTCGGAGTACGAGGCAACGGAGAGCACACCAGCGCCGTGGCGGCCAGCGCAGGTCATCCCGGCCGGGCTCAAGGTCGACGCGACGGCGATCGGCATCATCGGGCGCTGGACGGGCTTCAGCTGGAGGCGTGCCTCTCGCAGGGTGAACCACTCGCACTCGTAGCTGACGGGCTCGTCCTCGGTTAGCAGGCGGATGATTACGCCGAGGCCTTCGTCCATCCGCTGCCGCTGCGTCGACGGGCTGATGTTCTGCATCCAGGCGTCGCTAGGCAAAGCACCAGGCCCTACACCGAGCATCGCGCGGCCGCGCGTAAGGTGGTCAACGAGCACGATGCGGTCCGCGGTGTGGAACGGGTTGTGGTAGGGGACGCTAACCACGCCGGTGCCCAAGCGGATGCGCTGCGTGCGCTCCCCTGCGGCGGCGAGGAACACTTCCGGACTGGCGATGATCTCCCAGCCGGCCGAGTGGTGCTCCCCGATCCAGGCCTCGTCGTAGCCGAGTTCATCGAGCTTCTGCACGAAATCAAGATCGCGCCTCAGCGAAAGCGTCGGGTTCTCCCCGCGCCGGTGGAAGGGCGCCATAAAAATGCCAAAGTCCAGGCGTTGCGGTTGCATCGGTTCCCCCTTTAGTGACCGCCCGGTCAGTTATTCGGGCACGTAGACGCTACCCCAATCCCGGCGCGTCTGCAACTCCGCCGCGCAACGCGCGCTACGGGGCGGGCGTTGTCGCCGTCGCCCGTGGCGTCGCTCCCGCCGTCGCAGTCGGAGTCGGCGTGCCGCTGGTCATTGCCGTCGCAACGGCCGCCGGTTCCGGCGTCGCCGTTGCGTCCAGCGTCGCCGTGGGCGCTGGCGTTGGGCTGCCGCTCAGCGCCGCCGTATCGCTCGCGGGCAGAGCCGCCGGCTCCGCCACGCCGATCTGGGGACATCCCGACGGCTGCGGCTGCGGCGCGCCGGCGACAAACAGCAGGATCGCCAGGGCATCCGGCGGAGCGAGCCGGCCGTCGCAGGTGACGTCGCCGGCCACGTGCAGACAGACGCCCGGACTCGCCAATCCGACGCTCCGTTGCAATACGAGGATCACGTCGAGCAGGCCGACGTTGCCGTCGCAGTCAGCGTCCCCGCGTTTGATTTGCGCCAGCGGCACCTGGTCCAACGCCCCGGTCGGCACCACATAGCGTGCCTCTCCCCCATGACCCGCTGCCGCCAGGGCGTCGATCGCGTCGGCATCGAGTGGAATTCGGGCGCCGTGCAGCACGACGTACTCGATTGGGTCGCCCAGTTGCTGGATACGCGAGTAGTCCGCGGGGATCAGCGGCAGTTGTGCCGTCACGCTTGGCGGCAAGGCCTTCACCTGGGAAGGGTCGAGGCCAAGCGGAGCGAACTCACCGTCCGGCACCGGGAACTTCGCGCCGCCATAGACGACATAGATCTTGCCGTCGCCCCCGGTCAGCAGGGTGCCGTCTGCCGGCACGCTGGGCGCGCTGGAAATCTTCTTCAGGGCCCCGGCGGGCAGCGTCTGTACGTCGCGCGGCGTCAGGCCCAGGGCGGCGAGATCGTCCGGATTCTGGATCAGCAACTTGCCGCCACCCTCGATCAGGTAGGTCGGCGGGAGGAACGCCTCCTTCACGACGCAGCCGTCCACCAGCTGCAGCGCGCAGTGCGGCCCGCCCGGCGCCTGGTAGCTCGCGATCGCGCTCCAAACATCGGCCGACACAACGCCGCGCCGCCAGATGCTGATGCTTGTCGCCTCGGCGCGCACCGAGGCGTCCATAGCTTGCTGGACGAGGTCCGGCGTGCTGTCCCCCTCCAGGATCGGAATGAAGCCGAGAGTTCTGCCCGGCGCCAGTTGGGGCAGATCCGACTTCGCCTGCGCGATGCAGCCCTCCGGGTCGCCGTACGGCACCTGCCCTGCGAAGTCGGCCCAGTAGCACATCGGCAGCACGTCATCGGCGCTGGCGAACCAATGCGTCGTGGCCGATGAGTCCCAGTACCAGACTCGCGGGTCGTAGATCACGCCGAGGCGCGCGTTCGGACGTTCGCTGCGCAGGCGGGCCCAGAAGTTATCGGCGAGCGCCGCGCAGTCCTGGTCGCAGAAGCCATGGAACGGCTCGACATCGGCGTAGAGCGCCGTTACCCCGCTGTCGATGACCTGCTCGGCCATCTGCACCTGGGTGTCGTAATCGCTCCCCGTCGGCACAAACCACGCCGCCACCTGGATGCCCTGTTGTCCGTAAACATTGATCAGGTTCCGGATCGCGTCGGGCCCTGTCACCGCCGCGGGATTTGTGTCGTAGGTCGCCATCCAGTCGGTGCCGTCGTGCGTCTTGATGTAGACGGTGCTGATCGGCAGAGTGCTGTCGTTCGGCGTGCCGTCAGGGTAGTCGCGGTCGAACTGCCAGACGATCGGCTCAACCTTAACGCTGGAGTCCGCATGAGAGCGTCCGCCGTGAAACACCACGGCGAGCGAGCAGGCCGCGAGCACGATGAGCAAGCGTGAAAAGAGGGTGCGCATATCCTGTTGCGTTCGAAACGGGCGAGGCAAGGATGCGATGTGGCGGGCTATGGGGAGTGTATCGGCGACCGCCGTTACCCGTCAAACGCTGTGACGCCGGTTCGCGCAGTGCCCGACCCGAATCCTTGCCTTTAAGTAACGACGAGAGTGCGCTCTAGTTGCGTTGCCATGCGGCGGAGGCGCACTACTGCTCTTACGTTCGGTCAAGACGCCGGGCGAGACTGGCGAACCGGGCCCGGCCCGTCCGGCGTCAGGCGTGAGAGCAGCGCCCGGCGGTTGGCCACGAGCCGGTATCCGCGACCGAACAGCCGCCGCAACGCCCGGTTCCGCCAGGCGGCCGAGGCTAGCAACTGGCCGCCCGGCAACACCCGCGTCAGTTCGATCAGCGCATCGCCGGCGCTCAGCACCCAGCCGTCCGGCTGCACAACGCTCATGCTCTCGCCGCGCCGCTCCGCCGGGACAGAGGCCAGCAGTTCCGCGGCCAACGGGTCGTCGAGCGGCAGGATGGCAAGTGATCTCCGCCTGTCGAGCGCCGCCACGGCCCGTGCGCTAGCCCGGCAGAAGCGGCAATCGCCGTCATAGAGGAGCACCGGCCGGTCCGTAGTCATCTGGTCACTCCTTCCGCGCGCCCGAGAACGCAACCACCGCCGCGCCGAGCAACACGATCCCTGACGCCAAAAGTGCATACCGCCAGGTAGTGACGCCGCTGTCTGTCGTCACGCCGCCAGTCTTCGGCAGCGCAGCTACCGTCGGCGCAATGGTCGGTGCTTCAGTGGTGCCGATCGGCGTCGGCTCGATTGTCGGTGAAGGGGTCGGTGAAGGAGTCGGCGAGGCAGTCGCGGCGCTGACGACGACCTTTCCGAGCATCTCGCTGGTGTGCAGCTCGCAACGATAGGCGTAAGTGCCCGGTGCGTCGAACGTATGCGTGAACGTTTGTCCGTCGACCAGGATACCGGAGTCGAAGCCACCCGCCGGAGGGCACGCCGCGAAGCCGGCCGAACACTCCGTCACTGTGTGCGATCCGGCGACGACGTTCCACGTCACCGTGTCGCCGGCCGTGATGTGCGTCTCGCAGGCCGAGCCCTCGAACGCCTGCGCGCAGAAGTAGTCGTTGCCAGCTTCGACCGAGACGCCGGCCCCAGACGCCGGTCTTCCCGCCAGGGCGAAGGCTATCAGAGCAACGAACGCCAGCAAGAAGCTGCCCGAGACAGCGACGAAGCGTAGCTGGCGTCCGACGACGCAATCCACGCCCTTATCGTACCGCGAGCGGTCCCTTAGCGATTGCGTGCGAACGCAAAGGCCAGACCTGAGCCGCCGAGAAGCGTCATCCCCAGAGCCAGCAACGCGAACTCCCATAGGTCCGTGCCGCCGCTAGCCGGGGGGCCGCCGCTGCTCGGAACTTTGGCCGCTGTCGCCGTCGGAGCCGCTGTCGCAGCCGCCGTCGGCGGCGCGGTCCGCGCCGCGGTCGGAGATGCCGTTGCCGCAGCCGCCACGACGACCTTGCCCATCATCTGGTCCGGGTGGATTGCGCAGTGATAGAAGAAGGTGCCGGCCGTCGCGAAGGTGTGCGAGAACGTCTGGCCGGTGCTGAAGTTGCCGCCGTCGAACCCGCCGGTCGGCGGACAGGCTGTGAAGTTCGAATCAGTGCATTGGACGACGTGGTGCGTACCCGTTGCCACACTCCAGGTGACCGCATCGTCGGCCGTGATGTCCGTCTCGCAGACCGTGCCCGAGTCGGCCGCGACACAGAAGTAGTAGTTGCCAACGTTGACCTGAGTCGTGGCTGCCTGGACCGACCCTCGTGATCCTATCGAGAAAGCGGCGGTTCCAAGAACTGCGATACCAAGGGCGGCGAGGGCGATTGTCCAGCGCATGCGTAACCTCCTTGCGTGTAACCGGCGTTTCACCAAGCGAGTACGTTTCTCAACTGATTGCGGTTTTAATCCTTACCTCACAAAAGCACGAAAGGCAGCCCGCCCCTGACTGCCTTTCGTTGTATCCGCCGTTTGGCGGACCAGAAGGAGGTCGCCCCTCTAATTGTCTTTAATTGATGAGTAAAACGCGTTTCCCGTCGAAAGGTTACCCAAGTGGTAATCGGTGTTCGCCTTTTACTCCGTCGCTTCCCAATTATAGACTACGATTTCCGGTTTTCCAATTAACAGACGGTGAACGAATCGTTCTTGTTGCGACCGCCCAGGAGTCAGCCATTCCGCACTCGGGGCGGAGAGCCAAAACGTTCCCCGGTTGATTGGGCGCCCGCGGATACACGTGCCGGACGGGCCGAGCCAGGTGGACTTACCGAGCCTTGCCTCCGCCTTGCTGATGATCTGTGAGAGCACTTAACCTGCGCGAGGAGATGAGGCTGGAGCGCCTGGCATTCGTGCAGGACAGCCTCGGCGTCTTTCTAGGTCTGCTCGGCGCGTTTATCGGAAGCCTTTGGCCTGGATGTTCTGGCCAACGATGATTACGGGCGGCAGGACGAGCTGCAGGAACGTCTGGGCGATTCAGGAGATGATGACGATCGTCTGTCCGCTCTTGATCGCTTGCGGCAGGCTGATCAGCGCCAATAACGTGAAGAGGTAGGCGAACCACATCGTGCCCACCACCGTGGTGATCACCAGCCCGATCCTGCCGTTGATTCGGACGGGCTCTTCAGCAACTTTTGCTGGCGGTTTGGACTTCCTTCCCTCGGATGTGCGGATGGGGGACGTATTGGTAGGCAGAGCCTTCCTCATTTGTCATGGCCGAAGCCCAGGCAAGACGGTGCCCAGTGCCAACGCCGTTATTTTGGAGTCAGCCAGCCGGTTTCTCGGCCTCGGGCGCGTAGACCGGAAACGGAACGTGGATCTTCTCACTCACGAACGCCTCCGCCAGCCGTTGCCGCAACTCGCTCTCGATCTGCCACCGCGCAGCCGGCCGTGTTCGAGCGGAGATCGTGATCGTAACACCCGTATCCCCCACCGAGTCGACTCGCTTGACACGCGGCGGCTCCATCAGCAGATCGCCGACCGCGGCATCCGCCGACATCGCCTTCGCCACCTGATCGACGACGCCGCGCACCTTGGCCAGGTCCTCGCCGTAGCTCACCCGCACATCGACGTTTACCTGTGCGTAGTCTCGCGTCCGGTTGGAGACGACCCCGATGCTCCCGTTCGGAACGGAGTGCACGACCCCGTCCTCATCGCGGATGATCGTCCGGCGCAGGCTGATCGACTCGACGGTGCCGGTGACCTCAGCGATCGTAACCACGTCACCGGTGCGGTACTGGTCTTCGGCCAGCAAGAAGATGCCGTTCACGGCGTCTTTCACCACCCCCTGCGCGCCGAGCGCCAGCGCCAGGCCGCCGATGCCGAGGCCTGTCACGGTCGCCGTAATGTCGACGCCCAACTCCGGCAATACCGTGATCACCGCCAGTAGCAGCGCAGCGATCCGCGCCGACCCATCGATGACGCCGACAATCGTGTCGGACCGCCTCTGCATCTCCGCGTCCGGGGGATGGGCGCCACGCATCATCGCCGCGTTGGCCACCCGCGGGAAGACGGAGCGAAAGACCACGTAGGCGATCATCAGGACGGCGATAATGATGACGACGTGCACGCCACTGTGCTTCAGCCAGTACTGGACGTTGTCCCAATCGCTCGACAGCGGCGGTATCACCGGCCCTAGCCTAGAGAACCGCGCCTCCCCGGGCAACCTGTTTGGGCCGGCTTACGGGCGCAGCGTGGTGCGCCCCTACGTGCCTTCCCTCCTACCGCTTCCCGCGCTATATACTCCCTCGAGTGAACATCATCCACCGCCGGTACTGCCGCTCAGACGGCTGGGCTTTTGCCGTGCAGAAGTACATGCTGCCCTGGGTGCTGAAGGACATTGACCTCGGCGACAACGCGCTCGAGATCGGCCCTGGCCCTGGCCGCACAACGGAGTGGCTGCGCGATCAGGTACCCCATCTGACTGCGATCGAGATCGATCACAGGCTCGCCGAGTCGCTCAAGAAACGTCTGGCGGGCCCGAACCTCACCATCTTCGAGGGAGATGCGACCAAAATGCAGTTCCCCGACGCGGCCTTCTCCGGCGCGATCTGCATGACGATGCTGCACCACGTCCCATCGCCAGCGCTTCAGGACAAGCTCGTTGCTGAGACGTTCCGCGTCCTGCGGCCCGGAGCGACCTTCGCCGGCTGCGACAGCACGCCCACGCTCCGCTGGCGCCTCTTCCACATCATGGACACCTGCGTCGCCGTCGATCCGAACGGATTCGCGGCGCGTCTGCAAGCCGCCGGGTTTGTCGATGCGACGGTCGATACGAGCGAGTATCACTCGTTCAGGTTCCGCGCGCGCAAGCCTTAGAGCGAGTCGTATATCGAAGCGAAGATCGGCACCCAGCGCGGATCGGGCGAGACCAGGTCCGGCGGCACGTACATCTTGTTCATCGCGTAACCGATGCCCACCCTAGCCTCCGGATCTGCGAGCCCGAACGAGCCGCCCATTCCCGGATGACCGAAGAGCGAGGTGTTTGGCGTCAGTCCGTACTCCGGCAACTCGAGGAAGAATCCGCGCCCGTACCGCATTGGGATGAACAGCACTGCGTCGACCCCGTTCGACTGCTCCTTACGCATGTCGTCGATCGTCTCGCGCTGCAACACCTGCACACCGCCGAGCTCACCCCCGCGGCCGAGCGCGCCGTAAACCGTCGCCAGCGCCCGCGCGTTGCCGTGGCCGTTGGCCGCCGGCACCTCCGCAGCGCGGAACTCGCGCGTGTTCATGTAGTTCGGATTGAGCATCGGCTCCGGCGAGATCATGAACGCCTTGAACGTCATCGACTGAGGGTTCGTGAAAGCGGCGAACAGCGGATGTCCCGGCGGCGGTGCCTGAAACGGCGCCGGGATCATCTCTGCGCAGCGCGGGTCGAGCTCCGGCCCGAAGCCGATGTAGAAGTCGATCCCCAGCGGCTCCGCGACCTGCTTGCGGAAGTAGTTGCCGACGGTCATCCCGCTCACTCGCCGGACGACTTCTCCCACCAGGTGCCCGAATGTCACCGCGTGGTACCCGTGCGTGGTGCCGGGCTCCCACCACGGCTCTTGCGCCGCCAGCGCATCAACGAGTGGTTGCCAATCGTAGCTCGCCTCACGCGGCAGCGTCTGGCTCACTGCCGGCAGCCCGGCCTTGTGGCTGAGCAGGTACTTCACGGGCAGCTTGTCCTTGCCCGCCTGCGCGAACTCCGGCCAGTACCTGGCGACCGGCGCCTCCGGGTCGAGCCTCCCCTGCTCGATCAGCTGGTTCGCGCAGATGGCCGTCATCCCTTTCGTTGTCGAGTACGTGTTGACGATCGTGTCGCGCTCCCAGGGGCGCGTCCGCTGCCCGTCCGCGTAGCCACCCCAGAGATCGACGGCCATCTCGCCGTCCACCATCACGGCCAGCGAAGCTCCCACCTCGCCGTGGTCCTCGAAGTTGGCTGCGAACGCCTCCTTTACGCGCTGGAAGCGGTCCTTACAAGTCCCCTTGATTTCGGTTGTCGTAGTCATCGGTGCCTCCGTCAGGCTCGTGCGCAAATCTTACACCGCGAGGACGCGCGCCGTAACCGGTCCCGCTCATCCGGCCGCTTCTTGAACGAGCGTTCCGCGCCGCGCACAATGGGATACGAGCCAGAGACTAAAGGACTGTTGACTTGAGCAAACCGCGCGAGATCCTGAGTCAGCTGCCGATTCTCACGATCCTTGCTCTGGTGTTCTTGGCGGGCCTGATCACCTACGCGGTCCTAGAGGGATCGGGCAGCGGCAGCAGCGCCTCGGCGCGGTCGACCCCCGCTCTCCACTCGATCCAAACGCCGATACCCCCGTCGGTGGTATTTAGCACTCTCAAGGACGGTGCCACCGTGAACAACCCGGTGTCCGTGGCCATGGCCATCGGGGGCATCCGCTACCAGACGGCGGGCGAGCCCGTACAGGCTGGCTACGGTCATCTCGGACTGATCGTCGATGGCCCAACCCCGGCGGCGGGCGACAAGTTTGTCGACGACGCCACGCACATCGATCTGATCGACGGCTCCCACGTCACGACGCTGCAAACGCTCGCTCCCGGCCCTCACACGCTGACGGCGATCTGGGCCAACGCCGACGACGTCATCACCACGCCACTCTTGACGCAGACGATCCACATCACCGTGGCCGGGTAACGTTTCTGGCCGCTTGCTCAGGGCACAGACAGCGGCGATATCGCGCGCAGTCTGACCAGCGTCTGCCGCAGCTGACGCTCTGTCGCCCGCGACGTGTCGATGGTAAGCAGACGATCTTCGGGAACTTCGCTCGGTCGCTGGAAGTGCCGCTTCTGGCCGACGTAGATCTCCCAGCGCGCGTCGGAGGCGTCGCGGCCGCCCGCCAGTCTCGCCCCGAGCCGCCGCCGGACCTCGTCCTCATCCGCTTCCGTCAGGACACAGGCGAACTGCGCGCCGGTCTCCCGCGCAAGCCTGAGCGCCGTCTTACGGTCAGACCGCCGCAGAAACGCCGCGTCCAGCACCACCGACTTCCCGTACATCAGCAGCTCCCGGGCCAATTTGAACATCGTCTCGTATGTCCGAGCCGACATCTCGGCCGAGTACAGCCCGGCGCGATATTCGTCCAACGCCCGCTGCGCAGGATCGAGCCCGGCCAGCCGCTTTCGCACGACATCAGACACGATCACCTCGCCGCCGATCGCCGTCCCGATCTCGCGCGCCACCGTCGACTTGCCGCTGCCCGAGAGGCCGCAGGTGATGACCAGCAGCGCCGGCTGCAGCGTCTCCGCGTAGCGACAGGCCAGCTCAAAGTACCGCCGCGAGCGTTGTGCCGCCGCCTTCTTCTCCTTCGCCGGCACAGACGGGATGTCGAGCAAGAACGCCTCGACTTTCCCGCGCACGCAGGCGCTGTAGTATGCATAAAAGGGCAGCACCTCGCGTAGGTCCGGGTCGTCAGCGATATTATCGTAGCGCCGCACGAAAGCGTCTGCCAGGTCCGGCCGGCCGCGGTACTCCAGGTCCATCTGCAGAAAGCCAACGTCGCGCGCGATGTCGAGAAGACTCACCCGCCGGCTGAACTCCACCGCGTCGAAGATGCAGACGCCGTTTTCCATGCAGATCGCATCTGAGCGCAGGTCTGCGTGCGTCCGCCTGATCCGCAGCTCTCGCACGCGCCGCTCCAGCACCGGTGCCTCTCTAGCGAAGAACGCCTCTCCGTAGGCGCGGCAGATCGCGTCCTGTTCCGCCGTCAGCGTATGTCCGACGTACGGCGCCCACTGCTTGACGTTCTCGCGGTGGTTGTAGCGGATCGCCCAATCGCCGTACCGCGCGATCGCCGGGCTCGTCTCTGCCGTCGCCTGGTGAAACGGCACGAGCTTCTCCGCCACGCGCTCAACCATCGTGCTCGTCGCCTCTCCGCGCTCGATCAGGCGGTTCAGCATCCGCTCCTCCGCCAGCCGCCGCATCCAGACGGCGTACTCCACGATCGTCCCTTCTCGCCCGCCAAGAACGAACGCGCCCCGATGCTTCCGAATGGGAACAACGCCGAGGTAAGTGTGCTCGCAGAGCAGCGAGTTCAGCCGCACTTCTCGCTGGCAGTAGTATCGGCGCTTCCCCAGCGTCGAGTAGTTCAGGAAGCCGAAGTCCACCGGCTTTTTCACCTTGTAGACGTACTCGTCCGTCAGGAACACGTATGAGATGTGGGTCTGGATAAGCTCGACACGCTTGGTTGCCTGTGGAAACGCCCCAGGCTTGAGCAGCGCCCGCACCAGCGGCGGCAGTCCAGAATCCGGCATGCCCGCCAGTATATGAGGTGCATGGTGCAAGGTGCGAGGACGGCGCGGTGATGGCGGGAGGGTACGTGGGAACATCTCGCCGCCATGAACAACAAATAAATTCACTTAACGCCGCCTAACTCCGGTGGCCTGCGCCGCGACAACTCTTGACGAGTGGTGTACTCTACGCCTTACAGAACGTCACCGATTCCCGCCCGTCACCCGGACGGAGGGACGCCAAGCAGGAGCCCATCGCCCATGGTTGGTTCTGGTTCGACACTGATAAGTCGAGGTCATCTGGCCCCGGCTTTTTGTTATCCCAGGAGGTACGTGTTTGAGACCTGAAATCCGCGCCGCTATTAAAGAAATCCAGGCCAATCACGAAAGCGGCGCACGCCAACTCGCGCTCACCGCCCTCCGCGCCCTGCGCATCGTCTATGCCGACAGCGAGTGCAACGGCGAAGAGTTGCGCACTATCTGCCGACAGCTCGCCCTCGCCCGGCCGATGAATGCCGCCATCGAGAACGCCGTTGCCTCCGCCTGGAGCCGCTTCCTTGAGACGAACGACTGCCTCCGCGCGGTCGACGAAACGGTCGAGGAGATCGAGGCCGGTCCCGAAGGGATGGCCCTCGCCGCGCGTAAGGTGATCCCCTCCGGCACGATCATGACGCACAGCTGGTCGTCGACTGTCATCGAGTTGCTGTCTCGCGTCAAGCCACGCCGAGTCATCGTCTCTGAGGCACGCCCCTTCAACGAGGGCCTCCGCGTCGCCAAGCAGCTCGTGCGCGCCGGCGTCTCGACGACGCTGATCACGGAGGCGCAGATGGCGCTCTTCGTCCACGAAGCCGATGCCGTCGTCGTCGGCGCGGACACGATCCTGCCTGAAGGCGACTTCATCAACAAGATCGGCACGCGCATCCTGGCTCTCGCCGCCAAGGATGCCGAGGTCCCCTTCTACTCCGTCGCCGAGACGCTGAAGGTTTCCGCGCCGAGCGAGCCGCTACCGTTCTCCGCACAAGAGGGGAAAGCGGCGGAGATCTGCGGCGAGAAGTGGCTGGAGGTTCGCAACGTCTACTACGAGGTGACGCCCGCCCGGCTCGTCACGTCTTATGTCACGGAGCACGGCCTCCTCGACCCGGCCGACGTCCAGCGCTTCGCCACGGAGGCCGAACACCGCTGGCAGGCGCTGATGTCCTCGCACGAGATGTAACTTCTCGCTGGACCCGTGCGTCATTCGTCCAGGGACATGTCAAATTTGAGCGAGAATGCGGCCACGGAGATCTTCGCTTGGGCGATGGTCTTGCTCGGCGCATCGGGCTGCGTGTTCTTCCTCGTTTTTCAACGTCGCCCTGACGTTACCTCAAGTACTGCATGGTGCTCGCTGCGGCGGGGTTGGGCTTCCTGATAGCTAACGCCATTGCGACACACGACTGGTTTACAGCTTCGTTCATATCCGCGGGTCTACTCCTCGTGGAAGTTTTCTTCGCCCTCGCGCTCGTGGTGATTCGCCGACTGATGGTTGGATTCGGAACGGACGCGTAGATCGCTTCCTAGCGCACCGGCTCCCGGATCAACGTCCAGAGAGGCGGGCCGCCCATCGGGATCGCGATCTCTTTGTTCACGACGAAGCCCTGCCTCTCGTAGAACGTTACGTTGCGCGTCTTCGAAGTCTCCACGTAGCACGGCAGGCCGCGGCGGTCAGCCTCCTGCAGCTCCGGCCCCAGCACAAAGCCGCCAAACCCTTTCCCCTGCTGCGGCGGATCGACGGCCAGCACAGCCAGGTACCAGTGCTCCTTCGGCACGTCCTTCTTGTGCATCTCCTCGATCTTGGCCGAGAGCGCGAAAAACTTCCGCAGCGACGTCAGGCTCCGGGTCGAGGCGATCACCTGCAGGAAGCCGGCCCGAACCAGCGCGACGATGCCCACCGGCGCCTTTCCCGGAGCGATCCAGACGGAGCCGCAGCGCAAGCCATCCTCGCCGTCGATCGTTTGCGCCAGCCCATCGGCGAACCCGAGGCGGATCATCATCCGCATGTAGGCGTCCATCGCCCGGCCGCGCGTGCGCTGGTCGGAGAGCAGAAATTCGATCGCCGGGTCATCCCAGAACGCGCGCTGGTAGAGCGCGACGAGCTCGTTCATCTCGCGCCGCTTGAGACGCCGCGGCGCACTACCTGCCGTCTGCCTCATCGTCATTTACCCTCGCCTTCGCGCGTAGGCTAGCCCGCTCGGCCTCCTCGCGCAACCGCGGTCTTCATTCCAGCTTCCTGCTTCCTCCCTCCCCCTTTTTCCTCGCCCTATCGCTCCGCATCCGTGACCGTCTACAATATTTCGTACTCGCGTGGCGAGCATCTCAGGGGACTGGAGGCTGAGTACCAGCCAAGTGGCATACCAAAAAGACTACTACGCGATTCTGCAGGTTAACCGGAACGCTAAACAAGAAGATATCGAGAAGGCGTACAAGCGGCTCTCTACCACCTACGATCCTTCCACGAGCAACAAGAAGCGTGCGGCCCAGCGCCACGCCGACGTCGCCGACGCCTACGCCGTCCTGCGCGATCCGCGTCGCCGCAGGCAATACGATCGTCAGCTGGCCAACGACCTCGCTTCCGCCGGCAGCATGCGACCCGCAGACGTGCTTTCCAATCGCTTCGTGCTCCTGGGTTCCGGCATCATCTTCACCACCGTCCTCGTCATCCTCGGCCTCGTTCTGCTGCTGGGCGGCGGCGGCAGCAGCGACATCGTCGCCAACGTTTCGCCAACGGCATCACCAGCCGCGACGCCGACGCCTGTACCAACTCCGACGCCGTTTGGCCAGACCCCGGCGCCGACTCCTCCCCCCAGTCCGCCAACGATCACCGGCGCCTCCACAACGCTGACGGATGGCCTGCAGTACACGATCTTCCAGGAGGGCAGCGGCAATACGACTGCCGCTACCGGAGATTCGGTGACCGTCAACTACAGCGGCTGGGTACAGGCGACGGGCGCCCTGTTCGACAGCTCGCTCAACCCCGGGCGCACGCCGTTCACGGTCCAGCTCGGGGCAGGTAAGGTGATCAAGGGTTGGGACGAGGGGCTCGTCGGGATGAAGATCGGCGAGAAGCGGCGACTGATCATTCCGCCTACCCTGGGCTACGGTGCCAACGCCAACGGCCCGATCCCGGCGAACTCGACGCTGACCTTCGATGTCGAGCTGCTGTCCGCGACGCCGACAACCCCGACGCCGGTCGCCACGGCAACGCCATAGAAAGGGATCGAATGTGGACACACCAAGCGGCCTCCAGTACGACGACATCGCCGAAGGCGCAGGGGCGGAAGCGAAGTCCGGCCAGAAGGTCAGCGTGCACTACACCGGCACGCTCGTCGACGGCAAGAAGTTCGATAGCTCGCGGGACCGCGGCAAGCCGTTCCAGTTCACGCTGGGCGCCGGCCAAGTGATCAAGGGCTGGGACGAAGGCGTCGCCGGGATGAAGGTTGGCGGCCAGCGCAAGCTGACGATCCCGCCGGAGCTGGGCTACGGTTCGCGCGGCACGGGCGGCGTGATCCCGCCAAACGCCACCCTGATCTTCGACGTCGAGCTAGTCGAGGTCGGCTAGCGCGGCCGGTCGTCCACGAGCGCGCCGGCGACTAGGTCGTCGAAGCGCTCCAAGGCCAGGCTGCTCGGCGCGTCGATGTCGCGCAGGCGGTTGCGGTCCGTGAGATAGCGCTCTGTGTACAGTGCGGCGACGACGCTCTTGCGGTCGTCCCCGAACTCGCGCAGCTCCCAATCCGCGCGCTCGCAGAGGATGGCCGCAGTAAACGTCTCCGCCATGAACTGCGCCAAGGGGAAGAGGCGCGCTTCCGCCGTCTCGCCGGAAAGTTGCTTCCAGGCTGTGATCGCCGCGGCGAGGTCTTCCTTGCGGTCGCGCACGATGCGGGCCGCCGGCACAGCCTCGCCGGCGTTGTCGAGCGCTTCCTGCATGCGTTGCAGGAACGGCTGGTCAGCTTGCTCGCGCTCGATCGCGCGCCGCACGTCGAGGCAGAGGATGTTGTCCGGGCCCTCCCAGAGGGTGTTGATCTGGGCGTCGCGCAGGATGCGGGCGACCGGCCACGTCTCGATGTAGCCGTTGCCGCCGTGCACCTCGATCGCGTCGCTTGCCGTCGTGATGCCCAGGCGCGCCGCCTTCAGCTTGGCCAGCGGCGGGATTATCCGTGACCGCTCCAGCGCGCGCACCGAGCGCTGGTGATTCGGGTAGCCGTAGCCTTCGAAGAGCATCGCCTGCACCGCCTCCACGTCCACGATCATCTCGGCCAGCTTGCGCTTCATCAGCGGGTGCTTGGCCAGCGGCGTCTTCCAGGAGTTGCGGGACCCCGCGTAGCACAGCGACTCCACCAGCGCCCGCCGCGCGCAGCCGAGGCCCATCAATGCGACGCCGAGGCGCGCGCCGTTCGTCATCGCCATCAGGCGCGCCATGCCCTTGCCATCGCTGGGCGAGCCGTCGCCGTTGGTGGCCGGGCCCGACAGCATAAACGCCTCGGCATCGACGAATTCGACCTCGCCCGAGGCGACGGCGTGCGTGCCCATCTTCGCCTTCAGCTGGCGGATCTGGATGCCGTTGCGGCTGCCATCACGCCGCTGCCGGAGCACGAGGAACGGGGTGTTGCCCTTGACGTTGTCGGGCGCGCCGAGCGGCTTGGCCAGGACGATGAACGCCTCGCCATCGCAGTTCGAGGCGAACCACTTGAAGCCGTTCAGTATCCACGAGTCGCCGTTCGCCGCCGCCGTCGTCTCCAGCCCGCCGAGGTCGGAGCCGCCGGTGCGCTCGGTGAAGAACTGGCCGGTCGCGCCGACCCACTCGCCGGACTCGATCCGCGATAGGACGTACTGCTGGATGTCCGGCGGGGCGAACCGCGCGACCTGCGCCTCGACCATGCCGGCGTCGGCGCCCATGGCGCAGGACATCCCGATCTCCGCCTGGTTCAGCAGGTAGCCGGACGCCATTGCCAGCGGGCCTGAGTTGACGCCCGCCGCCTCGGCGTCGCGTCCGAATTGCGGCCCCATGAAGCCTTTCTGGACGAGGTCACGCTTCGTCTGCTTGGCCGACTCGGCGATGATCACCTCGCTCACGTCGTGGCCCCAGCGGTCGTACTTGACCAGCCGCGGCGGGTTCTTATCTGTGATCTCGGCGCGTTCGGCGATCGGCCCGCCCATCAGCTCACCAAGACCGGTCAGGCGCGACTCCGCCCAAGCGTACTCCTCGGCCGTCAGGTAGTAGCGCATCGCCCGCTGGAGCGTCGGATCGCAATCGAACCAGTTAAGGCCGATCGCGCCGGGGAAGCGTTCGGTCCGGTAGCGGTCGGACTTCTCCAGCGTGTTAAACGGCAGCGAGTCGGCACGCTCCTCGGCGTACTTCTCTGACTTGGCGGTGCGCCTCTCTTCGGTTGTCATGTGCGGCTCCTCAGACAAAATTTCACCCATAGGATACAGCGAAACGGGCTCGCCACGTGCCATCCGCGCGGATCAGATGCCAAATTGCCGCTCCGACTCTCAAGACCATCCACCGGCGTATAATCACAGCGCGTCATGCCGCCCCGCCTCTTCACCCACGACGAAGCCGAAGCCATGCTGCCCCAGATCGCGCCCCTGCTCTGGAAAGCCCGTGAGCTCAAGAAGGAGCACGACGAGTGGCAGGGCAAACTCATCGCGCTGCAGACGCAGGCCAAGGCCAACGGGCACGGCATCGACGCCGACCTCGCGCGTTCCCGCCAGGGCCTGCAGAGAGCCGCGATCGAGATCAACGGCATCGTCGAACGAGTGAAGGACATGGGGGTCGAGGTGAAGGACGTCGATTTGGGGCTGGTCGATTTCCGCGCTGAGATCAACGGCCGCGAGGCCTACCTCTGCTGGAAGCTCGGCGAAGAGCACATCGCCTGGTGGCACGACCTCAACACCGGCTATGCTTCAAGGCAGCCTCTTGACTGAGCGAAGAACGATATGACCGAAGCCAATCCGCCGACTCCGGCCTCTGCGACTAACCTGGGGGACGTTCTGCGCCGCCTGGACGCCGCCAAGGGCGGGCTGATCGCTGTCCTCGAAGCACCCGAGGCGGCCGCCGCCTTCGAGCCCGAGAACAAGGACGAGGAATCTGTCCAGCACGCTCTCGAACGCACGGTTGACGACATCAATTTCTACTACGGTTGCCTCGCCGCGCGGGCTCTCAACCTGCCCCAGCCGCCCTGCCTGACCCGTGCCAGCTTTGGCTCCCTGCGTGAAGGGGTGATGTCCCTCCAGGTCACGCACCGCCGCTTCAGCAACCTCCTGCACGACTTGCTCCCCGCCGATCTCGATAAGGTCGCCGCCGACCCGGAGCTCGGGACCTTCAGCCTGCGCCAGGTGCTGGAGATGGCGACCGGGCAGTACAACATGCGTGCCCAGCAGGTTCAGCGCCTCTCCGCCGCTGCCCGCCCGGCCTGATGCCGTCTCCGAAGCGCGTCGTCCGCATCGCCCACGCCTACGGCAACAGCCGCCCCTCGCTCGCCCGCGCCCTCGCCGCGGACTGCGACATGATCGAGGCCGACATCTGGTATCGCGGCGGCGACATCTTCATCCACCACGAACAACGACTCGGCCCTCTACCCATCCTCTACGACCGAGACCTTCGTGGACACGCGCTCGGCCCCTTCGCCGTTCATCTCGGCCGATACTTCGTCCGGCCCGACATCCGTACGCTGCGCCTCGACGAACTGCTTTCGACGGTCGCCGGCCGCAAGCGCCTGCTGCTCGACGTCAAAGGCCACTACGACGCGCCGACCCTCGAAGGTTATGTCGACACGCTCGTCCGAAGGATCCGCGCCGCGCATGCCGAAAGCTGGGTCGCCATCTGCGGCCAGACGTACTCCAGCCTCCACCCGCTCCGCGAAGCCGCCCCCGACATCGAGGTCCGCTACTCCATCGAGCAGCCGTACCAGTGGGAGCGCTTCCTCATCCTTCTCGACCACGGCGCGCGGCAGGTCTGCATGGCCTACGGTTTCCTCGACACCGCCAAGGCGCGCCTCATGGAAGAGCGCGGCGTCGATGTCTACTGCTGGACGGTCGACGACTGGGACGCCGCCCGCCGCCTCGTCTCCGACGGAGTCGACGGCATCATCAGCAACGACCTCGGACTCCTGGCGCAACTCCAAGGCTGGGGCGGCAACCAACCGGCGACGTGATGCCCCGCGCTCCACTGAACCTGAAGCTCTCAAAGCACGAGCGGCGGCAACCTAACGCCGGATCAAGTGCACCGCCGAAGCCTTGAAGGTCGCGACCACCTCTGAGCCCGGCATCAACGCCAGGTCCTCCAGCGACTGTTTCGTGATCAGCGCGACGAGCGCGAAGCCGGCGTCCACCGCTATACGCACGTACGGCCCGGACGGCGTTACTCGCACGACCCGGCCGCGCAGGCGGTTGCGCGCGCTCGTTGCTGGCGCGTCCACGCCCGCCGCGGAAAGCGTCACGTCTTCCGGGCGCAGGCAGACCAGCACGTCCTCGCCCGCGCCCGCCTCGATGCCTCCTTCGACGATTTGGCCGCCGATGTCCACAACTGCGACGCCACCGACAACGCTCCGCACTCGACCCGGCGCGATCGTCTCGACGCCAACGAACGCTGCAACCTCCTCGTCCACCGGCGAGCCGAACGCCTCCGCCGGCGACCCGGCCTGCCGAATGCGGCCGCCCATCATCACCGCGATCGTGTCGCCAAGCCGCAGGGCCTCGTTGCGGTCGTGAGTCACGAACACTGTCGCGGTCTCCGTCCGCGCGATCAGCGACCGCACGTCTTCCAGCAGCAACGCCCGCGTCGGAGCGTCGAGCGCGGCGAAGGGCTCATCCAGCAGCAGCACGTCGGGCCGTACTGCCAACGCCCGGGCCAAGGCCACCCGCTGCCGCTGCCCGCCCGAAAGCTGCTTTGGCCGGAACGCTCGCTGTTCCGCGAGCCCGGTCAGCGCCATCATCTCGGCGACACGCCGACGTCTCTCCTCGTGTCCCAGCCCCCGCAGCCCAAAGCCGATGTTGCCCTCCACCGAGAGGTGCGGAAACAGCGCGTAGTCCTGCGGCACGTAGCCGACCCGTCTCGACTGCGGCGGCACATCGACGCCGCGCTCCATATCGAGGAACACGCGCCCGTTGACGACGATCCGGCCCCTGTCGGGCCGTAACACCCCGGCGATCACCCGCAGCGCCGCGCTCTTCCCCGCGCCGGACGGCCCGATGATCACCAGCGGCCCGCGCGCGCAGACAAGCTCCGCGTCCAGGGTGAACTCGCCCAGCCGACAGCGAACGGCCATCTCCAGCAGCGGGGGCGAGTCCGGCATCACGCCTAAAGCGTAAACGCCGCGCGCTTCATCAGGAGCCGGAAGGTCAGCAGAATCGCAAACGAGATCACGATCAGGATCGCCGACAGCGCCAGCGGCACGTCGATGCCGGTTTCCAGCGAGCGGTAGATCGCCAGGGGTACCGTCTGCGTCCGCCCGGGGAAGCTCCCGGCGAACATGATCGTCGCCCCGAACTCGCCGAGCGCCCGCGCCCAGGCCATCACCGCGCCGGCCATTAATGCCGGCACCGCCGCCGGGATCGCCACCCGGAAGAAGACGCCTGTGCGCGACGAGCCGAGCGTATATGCCACGTTTTCCAGGTCGCGGTCGATCGCCTCGAAGCCGGCCTTCGCCGCGCGGATGTAGAACGGGCTCGCCACGAACGTCTGCGCCATCACGACCGCCGCGGTTGTGAAGGCAAGGTCGATGCCGAGGCCGTCCAGGCGCGAGCCCAGCAGCCCGTTCCGCCCGAACGCCATCAGCAGTCCCAGTCCGCCTACCGCCGGCGGCAGCACGATCGGCAGGTCGATCAGCGCGTCCACCACCTCATGGCCGGGGAATTGGCTACGCGCGAGAAGATACGCAAGCGGTGTTCCAAACAGAATGACCAGCGCGAGGCTGATCGCCGTCGTCTCGAAGCTCAGCCGCAGCGCCTGAATGACCTCCGACGATGAGGCCACGTCGATCACATCGCTGTTTCGCAGCGCGCGTTCGATGATGGCGAACACCGGCAGCCCGAGGAATAGCAGCACCACCAGTGAGACGACGAGGACGGCGACCGTTTCCGCCGCGACGTTCAGCGCCCGGCTTTGCTCTGCTGGAGGCGCGCCGGTAGCCATCAGCTTGTCGCCTTGATGAAGCCGTGCGAGGCCAGGATGTCCTGCCCTTCGTTGCCTAGTACGAAGTCGATGAACGCCTGCGCCACATCCTTCGCCCCGGCCTCCGTCGTCATGGCGATCGGATACGTTGCGAGCTGGTTTATGTTGTCCGGGATCTCGATCGTCGTTACATCCTTCGCCAACTGCGCCGTCACATCCGTCTTGTAGACGACGCCGGCGTCCGCCTCGCCGAGCTGAACGGCCGAGGCGACCTCCTTGACATTGCTTGCATTCGACACCACGTTCGCCATCACCTTCTCGCTGTAGTCGGAGCCATACGCCGGGTCGGCTGAGGCGGCGGTCAGGAACGCTCGCGCGTACTTCCCGACCGGGACACTTGAGTTCGCGAGGATGACCTTCACGCCGGACCTTGCCAGGTCCGGCAGCGTCTTGGCCCCGCCCGGGTTGTCCTTGGGGATGATCACGACAAGCTTGTTATGCGCGAGCACCGTTCCCTCACTCCCGACGACGCCTGACATCTTCGCCAGGCTCATCTGGGCCGTGTCCGCCGAGGCGAAGACGTCGCCGGACGCGCCTTGCTCCAGCTGCGCCCGCAAGTCGGACGAACCCCCGAAGTTGAACGTCGCGCCTGCGCCCGTCTCACTCTCGAACTTCTGCCCGATTTCCGTGAACGCGTCCGTCAGCGAAGATGCCGCGAACACCGTGATCCCCTTGCCCGCGAAGTTCAGCGCATGTGTCGGAGCGGTCGTGGTCGCGCCGCCTGTGGCTTCCGGCGCGTCGGCGCTGTTGGCGCAAGCTGATACCAGCACACCAAGCGCGATGGCAATGCTCGCCACCAAGCGCGCGTAAATGCGATTCACGCGCCAAAGTGTCGCGGCCATCTCGCGCGCCGTCAAGCGCACAGACCTTCCTGCTTCCCTCTTTGCGCTTCCTCCACGTACCATGCCCCCGTGGCCGAATTCGATACCGTCACCGAAAACGCCGCCCTCAAGGACGCCATCATCAAGCGCATTCTGGCTGAGCAGGGCATCTCCTTCCGCGACTTCATGGCGATAGTCCTCTATCATCCGGCCCTGGGCTATTACGCCGGCCGGCGTGACCCGATCGGCCGCGAAGCGGACTACGTCACAAGCCCCGAGCTCAGCCCGCTCTTCGGTGCCATGATCGGCCGTCAGCTCCGCGAGATGTGGGAGAGGCTCGGCTCGGCGCCCGTCTTCGACGTGGTCGAGGCCGGAGCCGGTTCCGGCGTCCTCGCCCGCGACATCCTCGCCTGGGCACGCCGCGCCGCGCCGCCGCTCTTTGCCGCGCTCCACTACGCCATCGTCGAGCCCCACGCCGCGGCCATGTACCGCCAACGCGAGCATCTCTCCGCCGAAGGCCTCGTCCCAAAAGTCTCGTGGGCCGCCGAGATCCCGCTCGACGTCAGCGGCTGCATCTTCTCGAATGAGTTGCTGGACGCAATGCCCGTCCACCGCGTCGCGGTCGAGAACGCCAAGCTGCGGGAGATACATGTCACCTGGGACGGCACGCGCTTTGCCGAAGAGCTGCGCAAACCGGATCCGCCCGTCGCCGCTTACTTCAAGCGACTCAAGCTGCTGCCCGGCGAAGGCTGTCGCGCGGAAGTCAACCTCGGCGCGCTGGCCTGGATCCGCGAGGCTTTCGCCTCACTCACGCGCGGCTTCCTGATGACCATCGACTACGGCTACGAGGCCGCCGAGCTCTACGCGTCCTGGCGCCAGGACGGCACGCTCCTCTGCTTCTACCGCCAGAACCCCAGCGCCGATCCGTACGCGCGCATCGGCCGGCAGGACATGACCGCCCACGTCGACTTCACCAGCATCCGCCGCGCCGGCGAGGCGGCCGGCCTGGCGACCCTCGGCCTAGTCACGCAGTCACAATTTCTTGCAAACCTCGGCCTCGCCGAAGCGCTGCAGCCGCCGCCCGAAGCAGCCGGACTCGAAGAGTACGCTGCGCGCCGCCGCGCTGTCACCGAGCTCCTCGACCCGGCCGGCCTTGGCCGCCTCCGCGTGCTAGTTCAGGCGAAATCCGTAACCGATTCATCGCTTACCGGACTGGCAAGTGCGGCGGACGGTTGAGCCTCGTCGCGGTTTGGCTACCTCCCTCCCGAAAGCATAGAATGTTAGTCCACGAACGGAGGTATCGTGCGCCCATTTGATTACTACGCTCCCCGAACAATCGACGAAGCGGTTGCCCTGCTTCACCAGACGCGTGACGCCCGGCCTATCGCCGGCGGCACGGACATCGTTGTTCAATTGAAGGAAGGCCGCACCAAGTTCCCTTACCCGCAGATGATGGTCTCGCTGGACCGCATCGGCGAGCTCAAGGGCATCGACTTCTCGGAGAAGGACGGCCTGCGCATCGGCGCGGCCACGACGATGGCCGACATTGCAGCTTCCCCGGTCGTCCGCGAGCGCTATCAGGCGCTCGCCGAGGGGGCCGGCGTCGTCGGGTCCTGGCAGACGATGAACATGGGCACGATCGGCGGCAATATCTGCAACGCCGCGCCCTCTGCCGACACGGCTCCGCCGCTTCTTGTCTTTGAGGCGCAGACAGTCATCGTCGGGCCGGACGGCCGCCGCACGATGCCCATCGGCGACTTCTTCCGCGGCCCCGGGCTGACGGCGCTCGGCTCCGGCGAGTTACTCGCTGAGGTGCGGCTGCCTGTGCCGGGGGCAGGTACTGGCAGCGCCTACCAGCGGCACACGCCCCGCAAGCAGATGGACATCGCGGTGATCGGTGTCGGCGTCGGCCTCACGATGTCGGGCGGCTTGATCACGCGAGCCCGCGTCTCCCTTGGCGCAGTCGCTCCCACGCCAATTCGCTCGCCCGCCGCCGAGGCCGCGCTCGAAGGCCAGCCGCCGTCGCAAGAAGTCTTCGCGCGCGCCGCCGAAGCTGCCGCCGCTGAGTGCAGCCCCATCGCCGACGTCCGCGGCTCCGCCGAGTTCCGACGCCACCTCGTCAAGGTGATGACCGCGCGCATACTCGCGAGGGCGGCGGAGCGGGGGAGAGGATAGGAAATATGGTCCAAGCCGAGATCTCGACGCGGCGTCCACTTACGGACGAGGAGAAGCAGCTGATTCTCCAGCGAGAGGGGCAGCGTTGTTTCATCGATGGGCATCCCATCGAGGCTGAAGACGAGCTCGAGTTCGACCACATTCGACCCGTCGCGGCACGTGGCCCGACCAGTGTGGAAAATATGGCTCCCGTCTGCCGAAAGCACAACCGGCAGAAGGGAAGCATGTCCCTCAGTGAGTACCGCGACTACTTGAAATTGGGCCACTTCTTTGAAGATGGCCACGTTAAGTACCTGGACGACGTGATCACGGGCGTAGGGGAAACGTTTGGCGCCCCGCTCCAAATTGAATTTATTGAGGGGGACCATGAAGTCATTCTGTACTTTGACAACGACAAGAGGCGCGTTTCTCTCTATACGTGTCCAGCGACCGGATGGCCTTACTTCTATGAGTTGGTTCCCGTCCGATACCTAAAGAACGATATCGATCTGCAACCGCGACCGCTCAGGCAATCTTCGATGTGGGGGCTCTACCGGCACTTCTTGCGAAATACGCAGCTCGCGCCGTCGATTTGTAGATATGACGACGGCTGCTTGCAATTGTTCGACGGACAACACAAGGCTGCGGCTCAAATCTGGGCCGGGCGCAGGTCCGTCGAATGCAAGGTGTATATCAGGCCCAATCCTAAAGTCCTCAAGGAGACTAATCTCGAGGCCCATCAGTCTTACAGGCAGATGTCCTTCTATTCGTACGAACTTATGAAGAAATTCGCGGACATATGCGGAGAGGATTGGACGGCATACGCCTCTCTCGAAGGAAGGAAGTCAGAGTCGGGATTTGTGAAGTTCCTGGTCGACATCAAGACACCGAGGATGTCAAAACCGAAGGCTAAAGGTGAAGTAGCGAAGTCCATCCATTGGCGCATTCTGAACGACCCGTCAAATTCCTTAGGTGACTACATCAGTGAGAAGAACCGCGCACGACGTCAGCCTCTAACTTATTACCGGATCGAGAAAACTCTGTTTCGGCAACTACTATCACCCATACCCAACAACGTCGAATTCCAGAGTCCAGAAGACATGCGCGATATTGAAGAACAGAATCTCGTCCGCGTCATGAGCATCATCGCCGAGGAAGGTCTCACCGACAGATGGAACCCCGTCCTTAACGATGCTATGCACAACAGAACCGAACGCATCTTTTCAGCCGGAGCGGTCAGGGCATGGACCAAGGTTCTTCGCGCTGTGTTGAATGCCTACCTGAGGTTGTTTCTCGAGGGCCCCGAGGAGGTGAATCGCGTACTCTATCGGGAACTGCCAGAGGATAATTTCGACTGGATTCGAAGGTTTGTAAGGCAGATATTCTCGCACTCAGTTTGGGACGCCCCAGACACCGCCGACCAAGATATCTCAAAGAGTCTCACGAAGGACGACGATACGACGGCGATGTCTCTAATTCGCGAGCGCGGATTGACCACAGAATGGGTGCTCCAGAGCGCTGGCGGGGCATTGTGATGCGCGAATATTCCATTCTTCTCGACCCTGACCCCGAAGGTTCCGTGGCTTCACTGTTCGTGTACCTGCCCTGCCGGGATGCATCACCCAGGGCCGCACCAAGAAGCAGGCGATAGTGCGCGCACGCGAGGCTATCCTCCTTCACCTTGAGTCAATGTTCGCTCACTGTGAACCGATTCCCGAAGATCTCCCGGACGTGGAACTTCTGAAGGTGGCCGTCTAATGCCTAAGCAGATTATCAACCTACGCATTAACGGCCAGCCCCAGGAAGTCGCGGTCGAGCCGAGCTGGACACTCCTCGAGACCGTGCGCGAAGCTCTCGGCTATACCGGCGCCAAGGAAGGCTGTGGCACCGGCGATTGCGGTGCCTGTTCGATGCTCGTCGATGGGCGGCTGATCACGTCGTGCTTGATGCTCGCCCCGCAGGCCGACGGCCGCGAAATCGTATCCATCGAGGGGCTCGCCACCAACGGCACGCTGCATCCCATCCAACAGGCGTTCATCGACACCGGCGGCGTTCAGTGCGGCTTCTGCACTCCGGGCATGGTCATGGCCGCGACCGACCTGCTGGCCCACAACCCTAAGCCAACGTTTGAAGAGATCCGCGAAGGACTCGCCGGCAATCTCTGCCGCTGCACCGGATACACCAAGATCTTCCAGGCCGTCGAGCTCGCCGCCCAGCGAATGATGAGCAAGTGACGCATCGGAGGTAATCGCATGGCACAAGAAACGAAAGCACGCCCGGCCGCTGACCAGAACGGCCACAAGTACGTCGGAAAGCCCGCCAGGCGCATCGAGGGCCCGGCCAAAGTGACCGGCCGCACCATCTTCGCCGACGACATGAAATTGCCCCGCATGCTGCACGCCAAAGTGCTCGGCAGCCCCTACGCCCACGCGCACATCCGCTCGATCAACACTGTCAAGGCCCGCCAGTTCCCCGGCGTCGAGGCCGTCGTCACGAGCGCCGACCTGCCGCCCTACAAGAAGAACCCTACCAACCGCCGCGCCATCGTCTTCCCGGACGACGAGGTGCTGTTCTGCGGCCAGCCGATCGCCGCCGTCCTCGCGGCTGATCCGCATGTCGCCGAGCAAGCCCTGGCCCTCATCGAAGTCGAGTACGAAGCGCTGACGCCTGTCATCGATCCGCTCGAAGCGATGAAGGACGACGCACCGCTCGTCCGCGCGCCGCTCCACGGCATCGACCGTTCGGAGGAGCAGGGCCACGTCGCCGTCGATCTCGAGTCCGGCAACCAGGAAGGCAAGTCCAGCAACATCGCCTCGACGACGCCCTTCAAACGAGGTGACGTCGAAGCCGGCTTCGCCCAGGCCGACGTCGTTATTGAGCGCTCCTGGCGGTCGGCGATGGTCCACCAGAGCTACATCGAACCGCACTCCACCATCGCCGCCTACGACGACGGCGAGCTCAGCGTGTGGACCAGCACGCAGGCTCCCTTCTACATCCGCGAAGAGCTGGCGGCCACGCTCGGCATCCCCGAGAGCAACGTCCGCGTCACCGCCACGGAAGTCGGCGGCGGCTTCGGCGGCAAGATCTACCTCACCGAGCTGATGGTCTCGCTGCTGGCGATGGCCGTTCACCGGCCGGTGAAGTACATCATGACCCGCGCCGAGGACATGATCGCCGCCACGCCCGCGCCGTTCGCGCACATCGATCTCAAGACCGGCATGAAGAAAGATGGCACAATCACGGCCATTCAGTCCCGCCTCGTCTACGATTCCGGCGCGTTCCCGGGTGCTTCGGTGGCGGCCGGCGCGCTGCTGATCGGCGGCTACTACAAGTGCGAGAACCTGGACATCGTCGGCTACGAAGTGCTAACCAACAAGGCCAGTGTCGGCGCACTACGGGCCCCCTCTGCCCACAACGCGACCTACGCTATCGAATGCCAGGTGGACTGGATGGCCCGCCAGCTCGGCCTCGACCCGATCGAGGTGCGCCTCAAGAACGCCGTCGAGGAGGGCGATCCCCTGCCCAGCGGCCAGGCCTATCCGCGCATCGGGCTCAAGGAGTGCCTGCGGGCGATCTCCGAGAGCGAACTCTGGAAGGGCCGCGCCGAGTCGAAAAAGCACCCGAACCGCGGCATCGGCATAGCCGTCGGCGGCTGGATGGGCGGGTTGCAGCCAGCCAGCGCCGTCGTCTGTCTCAACCCCGATGGCACGATCAACGTCACCGTCGGCTGTGCGGACATCACTGGCGTCAATACCAGCTTCCAGTCGATCGCCGCCGAAGTCCTCAACCTCTCGCCGGAGCGCATCAACGTCACGTACGGCGATACCAGGACCGCCCCCTACGCAGGCATGAGCGCAGGCAGCAAGACAATGTACACCGTCGGCCGCGCGGTCAAACTCGCCGCCGAGGACGCCCGCCGCCAGATTTTCGAGATCGCCGCGCCACGTCTCGAAGGCACGCCCGACGAGGTCGAGATGGTGGACGGCGAGGTGCGGGTGATCGGCGCGCCCGACAAGTCAATCGCCCTCTCCCGCATCGGCCGCTGGACGACGAACTTCGGCGCCCGCTACCCGGTCATCGTCGGCCGCGGCGCGATCAGCGCGACCAAGATGGCGCCGGGCTTCACGTGCCAGGCCGCAGAGGTTGAAGTCGATCCCGACACAGGCGACATCACCATCCTTCGCTACGCTATCGCTCAGGACGCCGGCTTCGCCATCAACCCGCTCGCTGTCGAAGGGCAGATGCAAGGGGGAGTCAGTCAGGGGCTCGGTATCGCCCTCTGGGAGGAGATGCAGTACGACAGCCAGGGGCGCCTCCTCAACGCCAACCTGCTCGATTACCGCCTGCCGACCGCGCGCGACCTGCCGCCCATCGAGACGATAATCGTCGAAGTACCGTCGGAGGAGGGCCCGTACGGCGCTCGTATCGTGGGTGAGCCCTCGATCACGGCCGGTGCGGCCGCCATCTGCAACGCCATCGCCGAAGCCACCGGCGTCTACATCACCGAAGCGCCAATCACCCCGGAGCACGTTTTGCGCGCGCTCGGCAAGCTCTGAAGCGGACGGCAGACTGAAACACCGAGAGCCGGCCGCGGTTACAACCCACGGGAGGGACTAGAAATGACAGGAATAATGACGCCAACCAAAGACCAGATCACCAACTTCTACAAGACGGCTCTCCGGCGCAGCCTCGACGCCTACGCCAAGCTCGACGACAAAGAGTGGGACAAGAAAGCGTCCGATCCCTGGACGGCCAAGGATCACCTCGCGCACCTCGCCGGCACGATGCAGGACGAGACGATGCCCATCACAAAGCAGGCGCTGGCGGGCGAGAAGGGCCATCTCGATGGCTTCGAGAAGCGCACCGATATGCTCCCTTTCCGCGAGCGCACCGTTGAGCGCCTCCGAGACCACTCGGCGTCCGAACTCCTGCAGATGATGCAGTCCGGTTACGGCGAGCACATCGCGTTGCTTGAGACGCTCAACGATGCTGACCTCGACAAGCCGGCCACGAGCCCGGCCTGGGACGTCCCCGGCACCGTCCGCGATATCTTCTTTGGCAGCTACCTCTTCCTGCCCGGGCAGTACCAGGAGATCCGCAAAGCGTCCAAGAAGAAGCTTCCGCACTGGATAGAGGACAGCTCCCCTGACCAGGTCAACTACCACATGAGCCGCATCTTCCACTACATGCCGCTTATCTTCCGCAGCGACAAGGGCGCCGACATGTCCGTCACCTACCTGTTCACGATGGAAGGCGAAGGCGGCGGCCAGTGGGGCGTCAGCATCGCTGACGGCCATGCCACCTCCCAGGACGGCGAGCCCGCCGCACACGACGTCGAGATCAAGACCAAGCCCGAGAGCTGGATCGACCTTTCCACCGGCGACCTTAACCCGATGTGGGCGATCACCACCCGCAAGGTGCACCTCGGCGGCAACATGGGACTTGCCATGAAGCTCAGCGAACTATTCTCGGCGGAGGAGTAGCCGGTGGACCTGCGCGAAGGCCTCGAGGATGATCGCGTACTCGGAGACGCCGACCGGCGACGGACTGATGGTGACCGTCCACTTCAATCGCGGCACCGTCGTCGACATGATCACCGCACCGTTGACGGGGCCGTCCGCGCGGTCGAAGAGGTCCCGACGTTCGTACGCAACAACCCGATGATCACGTTTCAAGACGCCGACGCACATTGGCATCGGCATCGCGCGCGGAACAACGTGCTGCCTGATGACGGACGGCAAGATCCTTGACTACAGCGGCCAGTTGATAAACCTCGCGACGCGCCTCCAGGACCTCGCCCGGCCCAAGGGAATCGTCCTCGATGGCGCATTCGGTGCGAACCTCCTCAGCCGCGAGTTGCAGGATATCTTCGTCCCTTCGCAGGCGTTCGTCCGAGGCATCGCCGAGACCCAGCCGCGCGACATCTACATCCAGAAAGACCACGTGCAGATCTCTGAACATGCCCTTCAGCCGTATGCCGCCCACAGCGACCCCGACCGCGCCGCCAGCGCCCCACCAGCGTGATCGCCGCCATTCTCCTCGCCGCCGGAGAATCCCGCCGCATGGGTTCACCTAAGCCGCTGCTCGACTGGGCAGGCGAAACGCTCATCGAGTACCAGGTCCACCAGCTCTGCGACGCCGGCGTCGATACAGTCATCGCCGTCCTCGGCCACAGCGCCGACCAAGTGCGCCCGCTGGCCGAACGCGCCGGCGCGGCCGCCGTCCTCAACGACCATTACGCCGAAGGCCGCGCCTCTTCGCTGCGGGCGGGCGCCGCCGCCGTCCCGCCTAGCACAGCCGAGATCGCCGTCCTCAACGTCGACCAGCCGCGCCCGGCGCTCGTCACCGCGCGCCTTCTCGCCGAGCACCTCGCGAGCGGCGCGCTGATTACCCTGCCAACCTACGAGGGCAGGCGCGGCCACCCGGCTTTCCTCTGCGGCTCGCTCCTACCCGAGCTGCTCGCCGCGACCGACGCCGACGAAGGCTTGCGCGCTGTCATCCACCGCCACAACACCGACGTCCGCGAGATCTCCTTCGACACGCCGATCGTCCTACTCGATATCAACACCCGCGAAGACTACGAGCGCGCCCGTACGGAGTTCCAAAAGGTGGTCCGATGACCAACCACATGGGCTCCTACGAAATCCTCTCACACACGCTGATGCCTGAGTGCAGCATCCGCATCATCCGCATGCTGTCCAACGAGCACGTCGCGCCACATTTCCACAAGAAGAGCGCACAGGTCTACACCGTCCTCGAACACGAAGTCGAGGCGCGCGTCGGCGACCAAACCCTCCGCCTGCGCCCCTACGAGACCGTCCGCATCGAACCCGGCCAAATCCACGCCATCCGCGCCGTCACCGCCGAAGCGCTCGTCATGTCGCTCTCCATCCCGCCCCTGGATCGGGAAGACCAGCATCCCGCATACCCCTGACGCCGCCCGGGAACATAGGAGCAAGGGAGCGACAGCATCAATTCAGCACCGATGTTCCCGGCATGAGGTCATCCGAAGGCCTGGGGTGGGACCGGTCATCCTTGTATCTTGCGTTTTCCCTATAAAGCAGAAGGGGCGTGGCAGATCGTTGTCAT
>DAINDD010000032.1:29343-32185 GCA_036732045.1 Chloroflexota bacterium | reverse complement strand
CAACGCCTTCCTCAACGACGAGGACATCCACTCAGCGACCGCCTCCCAGGTCTTCAGCGTCGAGATTGACGGCGTGACCTCGGAGATGCGGCGGCGCGCCAAGGTGTTCAACTTCGGCGTGCTGTACGGGTTGAGCGAATACGGCCTCTCGGCCCGCGAACGCATCTCGCGCGAAGACGCCGCCAACTTCATCCGCACCTACTTCGAAAAGTACCCAGGAATCCAGGAGTACGTGTCCGAGACGACGGCAAAAGTGCGGTCGCTGGGATACGCGGAGACGCTGTTCGGGCGGCGGCGCTATATCCCGGAGATCAACTCGACGAACTTCAACGTCCGCAACGCCGCCGAGCGCGCCGCGATCAACATGCCGGTGCAAGGCACGGCCGCCGACATCATCAAGATCGCCATGAACCGCCTCGACGCCGAGATGACGCACCGTAAGTTGGGCAGCTGGATGATCCTGCAGGTGCACGACGAGCTAATCTTTGAGTGCCCGGGCGCTGAGCTGGAAGAGATGCGGGCGCTCTGCCTGGATATCATGCCGCGCTCGCTGGACATGCGCGTGCCCCTAAAGGTGGACACGAAAGTCGGCCGCAGCTGGGGCGAGATGCAATACGGCGAAGCGGTGGACGTGGCGGCTTATGGCTAGCTTGCTTCCCGGCGAATACGTTCACATCCACGAGCACGCTCACAAAGGCGACGCAGCAGGTTCGCCGGGGCACAAGCCCGCACGGCGAAGTGCACCAACACAAGCACTTCCACGACGATACCCAGGATGGCAACTGGCACCCACACGCGCACTGCATGGGCGGCAGGGACGGCGTCCTGCCATACGACCCCAGGCCCGGCGAGCTGATCCATCCGATTGACTACACCGATCCGAAAATGCGCCGCGAGCCGATCCAGTTCTAGCCCGTTGCCCTAGCCCCTCTACGCGCCTACGCTGACCCCATGTGGGACCTTCTGATTACGGCCGGCAACATCGTCATTATTCCGGCCATGCTCGGGACTGCGCTCGATAAGCGCTCGTACATCCCGCGACTGACCTCAGGTATCAGCCTGGTGGGTCTAACGATCGTGATCGTCGGACTGTTTGGCGCGGGACTGGTGTTCAGTCCGATCATCCTCATCGTCATCGAAGCGCTGTGGGTATTCATCTTCTTGTTCCGTCACGAGCCGCCCGGCGCCGAGACGACGACCGTCATCCCGGAGATCGGCGTTGCGGTGCATACGGACGAAACGCCGGTCTAGAGCTGCCACATGATCGGCGCGCGCTGGTTGTGGCTTATCGCTCCGGCGCTTCTGCTTGCTGTCGCTTGTGGCAGTGGGGGTGACAACTCCTCGCCGGCCACGGCTCCTGCGACTTCGGTCGCCACGGGGGTGTCGCCGTTGACCGACACACCGGCTGACACCAGCGAAGAGGCCTTCGCCACGCCGACGAGCATTCCGGACGAAATGTGCCCGCTTCTTCCCGCGTCCGACCTCAAACGCACGACTGGGTACGACCTGCTCATGGCACAGCAGAGGCACGGGCCAGGACCTCTGGACTACTGCACAATCTACCTTGACATCCAAGCTTGCAACGAGGGATGTGCGCTGTCGCTCGAGGATCTCGGCGCTGTGGACCCCAACGCTTACAACACACTGGATGGATACCGTCAAACTCTCCTCTCCGCGAACCCGGACGCTGGCGTCACGTTCAAAGACAACGCGCTCGGCCAGAACTCTTGGCTGGGGACAGCGCAGTCGGGTGACCTGGCAGGCTTCAAGATCGCCTACTTCCAGGTCAAGGACGTTGCCTACGACCTCACAGGCCCTCGCGTTGCCGGCTATACGCTGACGGAGACGCAGTTCCTGGCTGCCGCGCAAGCCGTGATCGACAACCGGAACAAGTAGCAGCCCTCGAGCTTCTGCGGCTACGATAGCGGTGTGCCAGAACTCCCCGAAGTCGAGACGATCCGCCGCGACCTTCTGCCGAACGTCTGCGGGCGTACGATCACCAGCGCCTGGGTTTCCGAGAACGCGCCGCGACTCGTGCAGCTGATCACACCGACGGAGTTCGAGCGGCTGCTGCCCGGTCACCGCATCGAGGACGTGTCGCGGCGTGGGAAGTACCTAATCTTCAACCTTAACCGCGGGATGTTGTGGGTTGTGCACCTGCGTATGACGGGACGGCTGCGGCACAGGGATACGGAGTGCGACCCCGACCCTTATCTCCGCGCTAGGTTCAGCCTCGACGACGGCACCTGGCTTTGCTTCAACGACGTGCGCAAGTTCGGGATGATGTGGCTCGTCGACGACTGGGCGCTCGTCCACTCCAGCCTCGGGCCGGAGCCGCTGGACGAGCAGTTCGAGACCGCCGCCTTCGCCGGCCTGCTCAAGCGCCGGGCGGCCCCGATCAAGTCGCTGCTGTTAGACCAGACCGTCCTCGCCGGCATCGGCAACATCTACGCAGACGAGGCGCTGTTCGCCGCCGGCATCGACCCGCGCAAGCCGGCCAACAAGGTCACGCGCCCGAAGGCGGCGCGCCTGCACGACGCGATCATCGCCGTCCTCCACGAAGCGCTCGGCGATCGCGGCTCGAGCTTCCGCGACTACGTGGACGGCCGCGGCAACGAGGGGAGACATCAGCTGAAGGTGAAGGTCTACCAGCGTACGGACCAACCTTGCTATACGTGTGGTACGGCAATCCGGCGCGTCGTCGTCGGCGGACGCAGCACACACTTCTGCCCGAAGTGCCAGCGGTAAAGCCGCCGCGCCGGCTCAGCCCCCTGGCTTCGGCGACGCGAGGTAATCCTTCGACATGCTCAGGATGAGCGGATGACTAGCAAAACCGGGGCGG
>DAINDD010000032.1:26206-29333 GCA_036732045.1 Chloroflexota bacterium | reverse complement strand
CCTGACCCACCCCGGCTCTCGTTTCGCGCATCGTTCGGTTAGAAGCGGCCCGTCGGCGACTCGAAACCGTTGAACGGCTCCTCGCGGGGCTGCCAGCGGTCGGCATCGTGGCTCCGCCAGAGCGCGGGGAAGAGCGGTGTATGTGCTTCTACGTCAGGCGTCTCTTCGTCGAACGGCTCCTCATCGTCGTCGAGGTTTACAGCGTCTACTGCCGCCAGGAGTGCCTCGGCGAATTCTCCTTCTAGTGGCGGTATCGTCTCCAGGATCACCTCTTCGGCCACTTCGTGCGAGAGGAACTCCGCGGGGATCTTCACCTCGCACATCAGCACTGGAGGCGTCGCGAGTGTGATTTCCACCTCGACCTCTTCGATGACGTCAGCGGCAGCCGTCTTCTTGCCACGGGCGCCGTTGCTGGCTTCCGCGGTCTTTGTGGTCTTCGTTCGTGCGCCAGTAACGGTTGTCTTCACAGCCTTCTCCACTCCTGACATATGCTTCCTGTCGAGGCCGGCCTGCTTTATCCGCAGCAGGGCATCGGCGACGAGCGCTTCTTTGATCGAGATCGAGGCGGTTGTCCAGGCCGCGATTGACTGTTGCTTGAAGAAGTGCACGGGCACCGCCTCGGCGAACGCCCGTCCGGCGTTCCGCCAGAAGCGTATGAGGGTGCGCCGGACAAGGAACGCGTGGAGCATCTCGCCGATGGCGAGCGAGCCGTTGGCCCAGGCGGCGATGGCCGCGTCGCGGGCGATCTTGGCTCGGACGGCTGCGTTGAGGGCCACGGTCAACCGCTGCCAGGCGAGCTCGAGGTTGGCCTGCCGCGCTAGGAAGGCGTTCGCCGAAGCTTTCAGGGCGTCGCCGGCGTTCTCCCACGCCTCGAGGAAGAACTCGCGTCGGGCACAGGCGACGACCGACTCCTCCAACGCGACGCTGGCGTTCGCCCAGGCCGTGACGGCCGCTTCGTAGACCCTCTTGGCGATAACGGCTTCTGTGACAATCGCGCTGGCTGATGCCCACGCGGCGAGCAGTCCTTCGTGCTGTTGCTGGGCGATGACACTCTCTTCAAGGGCCAGCGAGATGTTCGCCCAGGCGGCGATTGCGGCGTCCCGTTCGAACTTCGCCTTGAGCGCCAGCTTGAGCGCTTTGGCGATGCGACCCCAGGCACGGATCGCCTTCTTCTGCTTCTTCACATTGGCGCGACAGACGCCTTCCAGCGCGAAGGCGATGTTGCCCCAGGCGGCGATCGCCCGGTCACAGTACTGCTTGGCGTTGGCGGCGCTGAGGAGGCCCTCGATGATGGCGTCCCAAGCCTCGATCATCTCTTCACGGTAGGCATTCGCCTCGATCGCCTCTTCGATCGCGATCGAGAGGTTGTTCAGCCCTGTGCGTACGCGGATCAGCCGCTGCCGGACGTGGACGGCCGCCCTGATCTGCGTTGTGCCCTCGCTCCATGCCTCCTCGAACATCTGGCGGCGTGCGACGGAGACCCGATGAGCTTCGCCGATGGCGCGGCCGGCGTTGAGCCAGGCCAGCCTCCAAGCCTTCTCGTGCGCGATGTGTGCCTCTGCCGCTTCGGCGATGCCGAGCGTGGCGAAGCGCCAGGCGCGGATGGCGCGGGACTTCTCTTCCAGGGCGTAGGCGAAGGCAGCTTCCTCGAGCGTCCAGGCCGCGTTGAGCCACGCCTTGCGCATAACTTTGGCAGCGTTGACACTGCCCGCCGCAGCTGCGATTGCGAAGGTGGCGTTCGCCCAGGAGTCGGCGATCATAGCGCGGCGCCAGACGATGCGGGCCGATTCGAAAAGCGCGGTGGCGCCGCTCTGCCAGGCGAGGGTCAGACCGCGGCGTTTGGCTGCCTTCTTCGCGGCGGCCTGTTTTGCGGCAGCACGGGCGGTCTCCAGGCGGGCTTCCTCGGCGCGGGAGGCCTCCAGCCGAGCTTCCTTGGCCTCTTTGAGAGCCTTCCTCTCGGCCGATTCGATCTCTGCCTGTTGCTGGGCGTCCATCGCTTGGCCGAGGGCCCGCGTGATGCGGTTCCAGGCCAGCTTTGTGGCAACCTGCCGCGCTACGTAGACGTCCAATGCTTCGTCCACGGCCAGCGAGAAGTTGCGCCAGGCGGTGACCGCTGCGCGCGCCAGTCGGCCTTCCTGCACCCTCTGCGAGGCGCTCGGGAAGTCGATCGGCGGAGCGCCTTCAGTGGTCTTCTGTTTCTTCGATTTGCGGGACGATGGGCCAGGCACTGGCATCGGAACGACGCGGCCGTCGGCGGCCAGGGCGTCCGGCGGCGGCGACTTCGACGCGGCCTGCTCCGCCTGGCGTACTGTTTCGGCGATGTCGTCTTCAGCCAGGTAACGGGCGCCTTCGTCCTCGATCACGGAGCTGGGCGGCGCAACGGTCTCGATGGCCGCATCGCTACTCAAGACGGGTTCAGCGATAGACGTCGCGATTACGGTCAGACTGGCGGGAGCCTCTGCCGGCTGGATGGTGGATCGGCCCCAGAAGTCGACTTCGATGTGCCCTGGGACAGCCCAGTAGATCATCACCTGGGACAGGTGAAGGCCGCGGTGCATCTCGTGCCGCACGAATTCGAACGCCGAGTCAATGTCCGAGAACGAGAACGGGTAGATTGTCGGCTTGCTCGTATCGCGAATCAGGACCAGCGGCTCTGTGGCCGCGTCAGCGGTCGGCTGCCATGTAAGCGCCCAGAACATCACCGAGCCTTCCGGGGCGCGGCCGCGCAGAGAGGAGTCCAGGAAGAACTCGGCGGCTCTAGCGGACGGAAACTGGTTCAGCTGGTAGGCCGCGATTCCGGTGGCGTCCGGCAGCAGCAGCATGAGCTGCGGCGGCGTTTCGGTCGAGCGCCTCGGCACCATCGTGACGGTGGCGCCCGCCTGGGGCTTTCGCCCCTCCCTTTTGCGGAGGCTCTGTATAATCCCCATGGTCCAAACCCTCCCTTTTGGTGCTCGCCAGGGATTTGTCTACCGGCCGTTCCGGCTTGGCCAGTTCCCTGTGATGCGTGTTCCCAGTCTGGGATAGGAGGGTGAATAGGACGGTGAAGGCAAGAGCTATGAAGGTGAAGGTTCGGTAAAGACGGTGCGGGCTAGCGGCGGGCCGCCCACTCGGTGGCGCTCGGGATGCC
>DAINDD010000032.1:0-26196 GCA_036732045.1 Chloroflexota bacterium | reverse complement strand
TCGCTCGCTCGACTGCGCGGGCTGCCAGCGCGCCCAGTTGCAGGACGTCAGTCTAGGCGTCGTTGCGGCAGGTGGCGAGCGCGAAGATGGCGTCGCCGTCCACCGGCGTGTGCACCGGCCGGATCGCCCGCGCCAGCCCTGTCTGCGCGATCACTGCGAGCCGGTACGCCTGCTCTTTGCTCAGCACCGCGTCCGTGGCGATGACTCCGATCGTGCTGTTCTCCGCTGCGAACGGAGACAACGGCGGCTTTTCGCGTAGAACATCGAGCGTGGACACGAAGGCGCCGGGCGATTCGCCGCGAGGCGCGCCGATGACGGTCGCGGTCTCCGGATCGACGACTTCGCCCCAGCAGTTGACGACGACCAGGGCGCCGATGGTGATGCCAGAAGCCGTGGTCTCCGCCGCCGTCCCGATGCCGCCCTTCAGCGCCCGCTCAATGCCGAGCGCCTTGCCTACTGTAGCGCCGGTGCCGGCGCCGACCGAACCCTCGGCGACCAGGCCGGTAGACGCCTTTGCGCAGGCGTCATAGCCCGCACTTGCGTCAGGCCGCACGTTGCCGCGGCCGATGCCCAGATCGTAGACGCAGGCGGCCGGAACGATCGGCACTACGCCCGTGGTCACCGGGAAGCCGTGGCCGTGTTCCTCCAGCCAGCGCATGACGCCCGTCGCCGCGTCAATCCCGTAGGCGCTGCCCCCGGAAAGCAGGACACCGTGCACGCGAGTGACTAGGTTGCCGGCGCGCAGCACATCGGTCTCGCGGGTGGCCGGCGCTCCGCCTCGTACATCAACGGAGGCAACCGCGCCTCGTGGACATAAGACAACGGTGCAACCGGTTGCCGCTTCCGGATGCGTCCAGTGTCCCACGGAGACGCCGGAAACTTCGGTGATTGAAACTTTTTTCGACATCGTTCGTTGAATCAATATGAGAGGTTCGTACGTCTAACTCCATAGAGTACGGCGTATAGCCGTTCTATAGTAGATAGCAGGCGAAGTTGTGAAGGGGTTGGGAAGTCATGCTCAAACGTAAAAAGCTGCTTGTCGGCGGAGGCGGAGCCGCTTTCGTCATCGGGATAGGGTTGCTCGCATTCGCAGCCTTCAGCGCATTCGGCGGCGGCGACAGTCCCAAGCCGGAGGTCCTCGTCCATCTGAGCGCGAGTCCTTCGCCGACGCCTGTCGTCACCACGGCTCCGGCCACGCCGACACCCGTGCCAACTCCGCCGCTGGGAGACGAGGCGTACACGATGGTAATCGACAAGATCGGTGTGGACGCGCCCGTCGAGGCGTTCGGCTTGGACGCGAACCAGGTCCCGGAGGTGCCCACTGGGCCGGGTCAGGGGCCGGGGCACATCGTGGCGTGGTACAACTTCTCGGCGAAGCCAGGCACCGGGAGCAACGCAGTCTTCGCCGGGCACGTGACCTGGAACGGCGCGGCAGTCTTCTACAACTTGACGAGCCTGACGGTCGGGGACAGTATCAAGCTGCAAGGTCAGGATGGCACCTTGCTCACGTACGGGGTGTCTGATGCCTACGACGTCGATCCGAACGATCCGAACTCGATCCAGGTAATGGCCGGCACATCCACCGATACGTTAACGATCATCACGTGCGACGGGACTACCACGCACATCGGCGGACAGTTCGGTGTGGAGTACAGCAATCGTCTGGTGATCCGCGCCGCCTTGGAGAGCGTCACGCCTGGCGCCGCGGTCGCCGCCGCCGCGAACAACAGCGGCGGGTAGTGGTTGTTCGCCTCGCGTAGACGGACACTGTTCCTCGGCCTGGGCGGAGTAGCCTTCGTCGCCGGCATCGCGCTCCTCTCGCTGGGCCTATACAGTGCCCTCAATCAAGATAACGGACCGCCGGTTTCCGACGCGCCGGTCGTTCGTGTCAGTGACATCCTGACTCCAACGGTGACGCCGGCCGTCGCTTCTACGACCCCGATTCCGACGCCAACACCGTTACCGCCGTTCGGCGACGAGGCGTACACAATGGTGATCGACAAGCTCGCCATTGACGCACCGGTCGAGACGTTCGGCCTGGACGATCAACAAGTGCCCCAGATCCCGACGGGCCCGGACGCCGCGCAGGTAGTCGCCTGGTACAACTTCAGCGCTAAGCCAGGGACCGGCAGCAACGCCGTCTTCGCCGGGCACGTGACCTGGTACGGCGCGGCAGTCTTCTACAGGTTGACCGATCTGGGCCTTGGAGACGAGATCAGGCTCAAAGGCCGGGACGGCACGGAGCTGACGTACAAGGTTTCGAACGTCTTCCGAGTGCTATCGACCGACCCGGACGCGCGGGCTCTGATGTTCGGGACGTCGCAGGATATCATGACGATCCTCACCTGTGACGGTGTGTTCACCAAGGACCCCAACGACCACGTCACCGGCGGCAACTACGACCACCGCCTCGTCATCCGCGCGGACCTGGAGTCGGTCACGCACCCGACCAGCGCGCCCGGCGCCGGCTAACCGAGCTTTTCGAGCGCGGCCCGCAGGCGCGCAATCGTCGTCTCGCGGCCCAGAACTTCCATCGTCTCGAACAGCGGCGGCGTTGCCGTCTTGCCGGTGACCGCCACGCGCACCAGCCCGAAGAGATCGCCGGCCTTCATCCCGAGCTCTTCTGCGAGCGGCCGGATGACCGACTCCAGCGCCTCGTGCGTCCAATCCGCAATGCCTTCCGCTGCCGCGACGACACGCTCGAGCGCGGCAGCCGCCTCGCCCGGCTTTCCCGCGAATCTTTTGCCGAGCAGCGTGTCGGCGTTGTAGTCCAGCGGGCCGTCGGTGAAGAAAAAGTCCGCGATATCGACGATCTCCGGCAAGAGTCGGATGCGCTCCCGCACAAGCGGGATGATGCTCAACAGCAGCGCCTTGTCGATGCGGGTGCTGAGGGCGTCCTCCAGATAAGGGCGCAGCATGCCAGCCAGTGTTTCCGGCGGCATCTGCCGGATGTACATGCCGTTCATCCAGAGGAGCTTGTCCTGGTCGAAGATGGCCGGGTTGGGGAGCACACGGTCGAGATCGAAGTGCTGGACCAGCGTCTGCCGGTCGATGATCTCCGTGTGATCATCCAGCGACCAACCCAGCAGCGCGAGGGAATTGATGACGGCGTCCGGCAGGAACCCCTGCTCGCGGTAGTCGAGCACGGAGTGGGCACCGTGCCGCTTCGAGAGCTTGGTCTTGTCCGGGCCCAGCACGCGAGAGACGTGAGCGATCAACGGCGGCTCCCAGCCGAACGCCTGGTAGACGAGGAAGTGCCGCGGCGCGCTGGGCAGCCACTCGTCGCTGCGGATGACGTGCGTGATCTCCATCAGGTGGTCGTCCACGACGGCGGCTAGGTGATACGTAGGATAGCCGTCTGACTTCATAAGCACGAAGTCGTCCAGCGTCTCGTTCTTGAAGACGATGTCTCCGCGCAGCACGTCGTGCGCGAACGTCTCGCCGGTAAGAGGCGTCTTGAACCGCACAACCGGCGCGACGCCGCTCGCTTCAGCCTCCGCGCGCTGCTCCGGCGTCAGGTCGCGGCAGTGGCGGTCGTAGCGCGGCGGTTCCTTGCGGGCCTGCTGCTGCTTTCGAACCTCGGCCAGCCGCTCCGGTGAGCAGTAGCACTGGTAGGCATTGTCCTGAGCCAGGAGCCGGTCCGTGTACGAGTTGTACAGATCGAGCCGTTCCGACTGCACGTACGGCCCATAAGGCCCGCCGAGGTCCGGCCCCTCGTCCCACTCCAACCCTAGCCAGCGCAACGCCGAGAACAGCGCCTCAACGCCGCCTTCGGCGTATCGCTGCTGGTCCGTGTCCTCGATGCGCAGGATGAACTGCCCGCCGTAATGCCGCGCCAGCAGCCAGTCGTAGAGCGCAGTGCGGATGTTTCCGAGGTGTGGCTCTCCCGTGGGCGAGGGCGCGTAGCGGGTGCGGACTGGGCGATCAGTCATGCAGCGATTGTAGCAAGACGCATCCCGTGCGGGCTCGAGCCGCCCGGCGAGCAAGGGGCAAGGGAGCATCACGTCCATTTAAAGTGCGCTTGGTTGTGATGCTTCCATGCTCTAATGCTCTCTTGTCCTCCGGTACGCGCGCCGCTATCGTCTACGCCATGCAAGGAGTGATCGAAGTGAGGCCGGAAAACGTGGAGACGCTGAGCAGCGGCGGCCTCGACCTTTCCTACATCGAGTACGGGGAAGTGCAGCCCGCGATCAAGCTCCTCTACGCCGGCGAGGAGTACTGGTACTACAAGACGCTGCCACTCAAGGGCTACGGAGCGGTGCTTGCAGGATACATTCGCGACCTGGAGGCGCAGGGCCACAAACCAATCCTCGCGCGCTTCTTCAGCCGCATCTACATCTACGCGACCGGCATCACGCCGATCGGCGCCGGCAAGCCCCCCGGCGCCGGCTAAGCGCTCGTCCTCAGCGGCGCGCTAAGCGTGCCGCGCTAGCGGCGCGAGGGGATCGGCGAGCGGCGCGGCGGGCCGGTCATAGGCGAATTGACGCTCGTACAGCCGCTTGTAGAGGCCACCGGAAGCCAGGAGCCCATTGTGCTTGCCGCGCTCGACGACGCGGCCGTCTTCGAGGACGAGGATCTGATCGGCGGCGTGGATCGTGCTCAGGCGGTGCGCGATGACGATCGTTGTGCGGCCGGCGAGCAGCTTCGCGACGGCGCTCTGCACTGCGTACTCAGATTCGGAGTCCAGCGAGTTCGTGGCCTCGTCCAAGACGAGCACCGGTGGGTTCTTGAGCAGCACGCGGGCGATGGCGATGCGCTGCCTTTCGCCGCCACTGAGCCGGTAACCGCGCTCCCCGACGACAGTGTCGAGGCCTCGGGGTAGGCGAGTCAGCAGATCGCTCAAGTTCGCCGCCTCGATCACTTGCAGCACCTGGGCTTCGTCCGCGTCCGGGTTCGCGTACGCGATATTCTGTCGCAGCGAGGCGTGGAAGATGAACGTCTCCTGCGTGACCATCCCGATGTTCGCGGCCAGGCTGGCAAGCTTCAGCTCGCGAACGTCGATGCCGTCCAGCCGAACGGCTCCCGCGGTCACGTCGAACAGGCGCGGGATCAAGTAGGAGATCGTGGTCTTGCCGGCGCCGCTCGGCCCAACCAGCGCGGCGATCTGCCCGGGCTCTACCGTGAACGAAACATCGCGCAAAGCCAGGCGGTGCTCCGTGTAACCGAACGATACGCCGTCGAATTCCAGGCGGCCTTTCGCGCGAGGGAGATCAACGGCGTCGGGTGCGTCCTCGATCTCAGATCGCATATCCAGATAATCGAAGATACGCTCGAACAGGGACATGTTGCTCTGAACACTGACGTGCGTCGAAAACAGTTGCGTGACCGGCCCAAACAGCCGCGTTAGATACGCGGCCATGGCCACGACCGTCCCGATGTCCAGGCTGCCGCGGGTAATGGCGTGGGCGCCGTACCAGTAAACGAGCGCCGGGGCCAAAGCGCCGAAGAGGCCGAGGAACATGAAGAACCAGCGGCCGATCATCGCCCGGCGAATCGAGATGGCTCGCACGTCGTGGTTCGTCACCCGGAAGCGCTTCATTTCATACGGCTCCTGGCCGAACAGCTTCATCAGCAGGACGCCGTTGATGGAGAGCGTCTCCTGCGTATGCGCCGAGAGGTCGGCGAGCCGCTCCTGCTGCTGGGTCTGGAGACGCCGCTGAGCAGCCGCTGCCCGGCGCGTGGGCCAAATAAACAGCGGCAATGCGGCCAAGCCGATCAGCGTCAGACGCCAGTCGAGGATCGACATCAAGGCCACGGTGCTGACGACAGTGATGATGTTGGAGAGCAGGGCGCTGAACGTGTTGGTGACGAAGTCCTGGATCGCGTTAACGTCGTTCGAGAAGCGGGAGAGGATTTCGCCGCCGCGCGTGGCGGTGAAGAACCGCAGCGGCATCCGCTGCAGCTTCGCGTAGAGCCAGTTGCGGACGTCCTCCATAACGCCCTGACCGATGATGTTGGAGAGCCAGCTCTGCGCGACTCCGGCCAGTGATCCGGCCAGCGTGGCCACGATGATGGCGACCGTCAGCAGGTCGATCTCGCCGCCGTTCTTGTTCTTGATGCCGCCGTTGATGATCTCACGGATCAGCAGCGGCGGTGCGAGGCCGAGCAGACTTGCTGCGGTGATGGCGAGTGTTAGCAGGACCAACGACGGCCAGTGGGCCAGGAACAGCCCCAACGCGCGGCGCAGCGTCGGACCGGTCGGCCGCGTAGGCCGCTTGCCGTCGCCACCGGCGTGCATGCCGGACCAGCCACCGCCTCCCCCCATTCCGCGGCCGAACCTCACGGCGCGCGCCAATCTATGTGCGTCATATCTTTTTCAGTGTATCGCGAGAGGCGGTTGCGCAGATTCGGGCTATCCCGCCCGCAACCGCTCCGGCACCTCTCGCAAGTCGATCGGCAGCGGAGATTCGAACTCCACCTCGCGCTGCGATGGCGGACCTGGCGACGCTGAGCGGCGCCCGCTACGTGCGTGCGACCGCTTGAGTCGCCGTACAATCGATGCCGTGAGCGCGATGATCAAGGTGCACATCTCGGCGTGTCCGGAGTGTGGCAATGACGAGTGGTGGATGAAGGTGCCGGATGAAGTCTCGCGCAAACCAGGCGTTCAGCGCCGAGAACAAACTCCCTCTCAGACTTTTCGGCGGGGAGCGCTGATCGGGTTCGCGTTTTCTCGCTGGATGCCGTGGTTCGCTCTAATGCGCAGGCCCTTTTGGAGTCGCGATGATCTACCGACATCTGACGCGAGTGTCACCTGCGCCAAATGCGGCCACGAGATGAACCTCGCCCGGACGGGGCTGGCCCGCGCCCGGTGCAGGACTGGCCTCTGACCTAAGTCGTCTGCAGCTGCTCCAGCACTGACCGCAGATCGGGCGGCAGCGGCGACTCGAACTCCACCTCGCGTCCGCCCAGCGGCATCCGGAAGGCGAGCTTCCACGCGTGCAAGAACTGCCGGCCGAGGAGCTCCGACGCCCGGCCGTAGAGCGTGTCGCCGAAGACGGGATGGCCGATCGCCGCCAGGTGGACGCGGATCTGGTGCGTGCGGCCGGTGATCGGCTCGACCTCCAGCAGCGCGAAGCCGCCGGGCAACTCTTCGCGGACGCGGTAGCGGGTCGTCGACTCGCGGCCGTTGTCGACGACGGCCATCTTCTTGCGGTTGCGCGGACTGCGGCCAATCGGCGCTTCGATCTGGCCTTCGCGCGGCTTGGGGACGCCCTGCACCAGGGCAAGGTACGTCTTATGGACGCTGCGTTCGGTCAGTTGCGATTGCAGGGCGCGCATCGCCCGGTCGTTCTTGGCGACGACGAGCAGGCCGGAAGTGTCCTTGTCGAGCCGGTGGACGATGCCCGGTCGCAGCGTTCCCGATATCCCCTGAAGGTCCGGGCAGGCGGCGAGCAGCGCGTTCACCAGTGTCCCACTCGGGTGGCCGGGAGCAGGGTGCACGGTCAAGCCGGGTGGCTTGTCGACGACGAGAAGATCGCTGTCCTGGTAGACGATCGTCAGCGGGATCGCCTCCGGCTCCAGGCTCAGCTCTTCGGGCGGCGGAACCTCGACGGTCACCTCGACGCCTTCGCGCGTCTTCTCGGACGGCTTCGGCACGCGACCGTCGATGGTTACGAAGCCAGAGTCGATCAAGCGCTTGAGATTCGTGCGGGATAGCTCGGGCAGTCGTCGCGCGAGGAAGGCGTCGAGACGTTCCCCGGCGCTGTCAGCCGTCAGATGGTGCGTCTTCATGTGGTTCAGCCGGCATGGCGGGTGAGGAAGCCGGCTTCGTCTCGCCGAACAAAAGGTATCCGGCGAGAATGATCGCCACGCCGACGAAGATCGAGGAGTCGGCGACGTTGAAGTTGGGCCAGTGTGGGAAATGGATGAAGTCCGTCACGCGGCCCAGCCGCACTCGGTCGATCAGGTTGCCGACCGCGCCGCCGAGCATCATCCCGATGCCGACGGAGGCCAGCCAGTGCTGAAACGGCGGGTTCCGGTAGTAGAGGTAGATCGCGGCCAGCCCAATCAGCGACATCGCGATCAGGAACGTGGTCGCGTTCTGCAGGCTGCCGAACGCCGCTCCGGTGTTGGTGACGTAGCGGATGTTCACCGGCCAGTCCTCCGGCCAGGCGTCGCCGACGTTCATCGTTCCTCGTACGATCGCTTTAGTCGCTTGGTCTATAGCGACGACGCTCGCAGCGGCGATCCAGAAGACGAGATGGCCCAGTGTGACGCGCCGACGGGATCGCACCGGCCCTTCGGCGGCGGCAAGCGATTGCATCAGATCGATGATACGGGAAACGGACCCAAAGCGACGTACTAATCCGTATCTACGTGAAACAGGCACCAGCCTCGTGCTATCCTCGAATCTGGACGTGAACAACGTCCGAAGGAGATTTGCCCATTGGTCTTTGATATCCTCTCTCGCCGCGACAAGGACCGCGAGGAGTATGGCGACCGCCTGCCGCCCGGCCAGAAGGTGACCAGGGACTGGCCGGTGCTCACCTACGGCAGCGTTCCGCGCATCAAGCTCGACGACTGGCGGTTCCGCGTCTTTGGCCTCGTCGAGAAGGAGATGGAATGGAACTGGGAGCAGTTGACGGCGCTCCCGCGCACGAAGGTGCACGCCGACATCCACTGCGTCACGGCCTGGAGCAAGATGGACACGAACTTTGAAGGGCTTTCGATTCCCGACTTCATGAGCTACATTCAACCGAAGCCAGAAGCGCAGGCGATCATGGCGCACTGCTACGGCGGCTACACAACGAACGTCTCGCTCGATGACTTCGTGCGGTCGAACAACCTGCTCGCTTACCTCTACGAGGGCCAGCCGCTGCCGACGGAGCACGGCGGCCCCTGTCGGCTTTTCGTGCCGCACCTTTACTTCTGGAAGAGCGCCAAGTGGGTGAACGGGATCGAGTTTATTCGCACGGACACGCCGGGCTTCTGGGAGCGCTACGGCTACAACATGCGCGGCGACCCTTGGAAAGAGGAACGCTACTCGTAATGACGACGGCCTCGGGCATGCCCCTCGAGCTCACCGACCCGACGAACGTCGCGATCCTCGCGGTCGCCGAGGACGAGCTCGAAGGCTTCCAGCGCGACCCGTTCGGCGAGATCTCGAGGCGCTCAGGCATACCGCTGGACACCGTGATCGAGCGCATCCGGGCGCTGCTCGCCGTCGGCACGATCCGTCGCGTCCGGCAGACCCTTCTCTCGACCAACCTCGCGGACGGCGCGCTTATCGCCTGGCAGGTGCCGCCCGATCGTCTCGACGACGCGTTCGACTTCATGTTCCAGAGCGACCCGTTCAGCGGCCACGTCGTCATCCGCACGACCGACAGCGCCAACCCCGGCTCCAACTACCGCCTCTGGACGACGCTGAAGGTACCCCAGGGCTATCACATCCACAAGCACTGCAGGTTGTTGCAGGCGCGTGTCGGGGCGGAGGCTTACCGGCTGATGCCGGCGAAGGCGCTCTTTGTGCTCGGCGTCGGGCACACGCGCCGCAGAGGCATGGAACCGGGCAGTCGCTCCGACGAGCCGGCCGAGGTGATGTACCCGCAGGTCGTCGAGCTGAATCAACTGGAGTGGCGCGTGCTGACGGCGCTCAAGCGCGAGTTTTCGCCCGCCGAAATCAGCGTCGATCTCTGGACCGGGCGGGCCGCCGAGGCAGACGTCGACCTCGAGACGTTTTGCGCCGTCGCGGAGTCACTTCAACAGCGCAAGTTGCTCGGGCGCTTCTCGACGTTCCTCGAACACGTTAAGCCGACGGCGACCGGCGAGCGCGTGACCCGTTACAACGCGCTCTTCCACTGGGCCGTGCCGCCAGAGCGCATCGCCGAGGCGGGCCGCGAGGTCGGCCGGCACGACATCCTGACGCACGCATACTGGCGCGAGGCCGGCCCGGAGTTTCGGGACGTGAACGTAATGGCCGTTGCGCATGGCACGGACAAGGAGCTCGTTCTCGCCCACAAGCGCGCTATCGACGAACACTTGGCCGAGCTCGGCATCGCGGTTTCGTACACAAATGTCTTCTGGGGCGGCCGGTCCGAGATCAAGCCGTCCGAGATTTCGCCGTTCGCGTATGCCGAATGGTGCGCGGCCATAGGAATCGACCCGGCAGAGATGCGCGGAGCTTGACATCACGTTGACTCGTTTGAGCTGCAGCCTTCTGAAGCTGTCCGTTTGACGTCTCGCACGACCCGCCGCAGACTCCAACCATGACCGACGTTACTCCGTCCGCATTCGAGCGCATGCGCGGGTATCTGCGCGCGATCGGCCAGGGGCCGCGGAACGGGCGAGACCTCAGGCGCGAAGAAGCGGCGGACGCGATGGAGCTGATCCTCAGCGGCGGGGCCACCCGCGCCCAGATGGGCGGCTTCTTGCTGTTGCAACGGTACAAGGGCGAGTCGTCCGAGGAGTTGCTCGGGTTCGCCGATGCGGTTCGGGCGCACGCCACGATCATCCGTCCGAAGGTGAGCGGGCTTCTCGACATCGGTAGTCCGTACGACGGGCGCAAGAAGAGCATCGTCGTCTCGCCGGCTTCATCGATCGTCGCGGCTGCCGCGGCAGTGCCCATCGTGATGCACGGCGAGAAGGACCTGGGGCCAAAGCACGGTGTCCCGATCGGGGACGTCTTGGAGGCGCTGGGCGTCGACGTCGATGCGGCACCGGCCGAAGTAGAGCGGCGGATCGAAGCGACCGGGCTCGGCTACATGCACCAGGCCCGCTTCGCGCCGGACATCTTCGCTATGCGCGAGGTGCGGGAAGAGGTAGCGCTGCGCACCGTCTTCGCGACCTTAGAGAAGATCGTCAACCTGGCTTCCGCCGACTACAGCATCGTTGGGCTGACACACCTGCCGTATATGGATAAAATGCTCGCCGCGGCCGGCGGGCTTGGTTTCAAACGAGTGCTCATCGTGCAGGGAATCGAAGGCAACGAGGACGCCCCGACGTCGCGGCCCTGCCGGGCGTTTCTCTGGACTGGCGGCGAGAGGCAAGAACTGCGCATCGGAGCTTCAGAGTTCGGGCTGCAGGCGGCGACGAAGGAAGAAATGCTGGGCGGCGATGCGACCACCAACGCCGCCATCGCCGATCGGATCCTGGCCGGCGAGCCGGGCGCCCACCGCGACCTCGTCCTGCTGAACGCCGGCCTCCGCATCTGGCTGGCCGAGCGCGCCGAGTCGATCGCCGAGGGGATAGAGCTTTCCCGACAGGCGATCGACTCGGGCGCGGCCCGCGAGAAGCTTGAGGTTCTGCGATCCGCCGGGGCAGCGCGCTCCGCCTAATGCGGCGCTACAGCCGCCGCACCTCCGCAGAGCCGATGCCCAGCACCGTCGCCAGGGTCAGCGCTGTGAGCGCGAAGCCCGCGACGGCGGCCTGCACGCCGAAAACGTCCGCCGTCAGCCCTATGCCCAGGTTGCCGAATGGAGTTGAGCCCGCCGCCATCGAGTAGAGCGACAGCGTGCGCGCCCGATAGGCGTCCGCGACGTTCAGCTGCAGGAGCGTTTGGTTCAGCGTCACCATCATCGACCAGCCGACGCCGGCCACACAGAGGATCGCGAACGATAAGAAGAAGACGTTGGAAAACGCGAAGAGCGTGACGCACGCCATATAGAGGCAGGCGGCCGCTCCCATCGTGCGGCCCTTCCACCGGGAGTTCGTCATCCCGGCCACGATCAGCCCGCCGGGGATCGAGCCGATGCCAACGCCGGTGAGCAGCACGCCGTAGCCCGCCGAGCCGACATGAAGGATGTCGCGGGCGAATAGCGGGATCAGAGCGACGTATGGATATATCAGCAGGTTCGGGATCGTGTTGAGAAGCACCAGACGGGCGATAGTCGGTTCGAGACGGGTGTAGCGGAAGCCGGCGCGGATGCTCTGCAGATACGGCTCCCGGATTGACTCGGCGTGAGTCATCGGGTGCAGCATCCAGGTAGCGCCGGTGGCCAGCACGAAGAACACCATCTGCGTGTAGTAGGATGCGCTGATGCCAATGGCTGCGATCGTGAGGCCGCCGGCGACGGGCGCCATGATGCGCGAGATGTTGGAGACGACCGAGCTCAGCCCGATCGCGTTTGTGATCCCCTCGCCGCCAACGACGTCGTAGACGAGCACCTGACGGCAGGGCACGTTGATAGCGCCGCTGATGCCGGCGATCGTGACCAGCGGATACATCTGCCAGATCGCGATGTGCCCCGTCGCCACGAGCGTGCCGACCATCACGGCGTCGGCGGCAGGCATCAGTTGCGTGATGATCGCCAGGCGGCGGCGGTCGAAGCGGTCCGTGAGGACGCCGGCGAACGGCGAGACGATCAGCTGGCTCATGCCGCGGATGAAGGCGAGAACGCCCAGCTGGAACGGGGAGTTGGTGAGCTGGAGGACGAGCCAGCTACGGGTCACCTCCTCCATCCAGCTGGCGACCTGCGAAAGCGCGGTCCCTGCCAGCAGCCAGCGGAACTGCCCCGAGGCGAGCGACGAGAACCGCTCCCCGCGAAACAGCGACAGGAGAAGCGAACGCTCGGCCTCGGCGACTGGAGGCTCGGTGGCTTGAAGTTCTTCCATGGTCGTATGGGGGTAAAGTCCCAGTCTAGTTGAGCGCGCGCTTAGGGGCGCGGATAGGAAGAAGGAAGTGGGAAGAGGGAAAGAAGAGACTCTAGCGCGCAGTCAGGACGAGTAGTGCGCCGATCAGAGTAACGAGCGCTGCGATGACTGCGAGGAGACCACCGATTACCTGGAAGGTTCCGGACATTATTGCGTCTCTGAAGCTAGTCTGCTGCCGCTCGATCTCACGCAAGCGGAATTCCATGTCTGGGGTGACTTGTGTTCGCTTGGTCGTCATAACCTATCTCAAAGCGATTTCTTGATAATCGTTGCAAGCCGCTCGCTAGGTAGTCAATGCTTTATCGTAATGACGCTCCGAACATGTTGGGCCTTACCGAACGCCTAAAGACATTGCGGTTGCTGGCCGATTTCTCGGCAAATCGGCGGTGCCTAATCGCGGCGGCGCCGGTCGATAAGGTGACCTTCACAACCTCCGCACTATCCGTGCTAAATACAGAACTAGGCGTTAAGAGAGTTGTGATGTGCGAACCATCTGGCCTGCGGCGTACCGTTCCGCCATAATCAAACCCCAGATGGACCTCAACCTCGTGCGCGCGCTTGCCCAGGAGAGCGACACCAAGATCGTGCTGCTGGTGATGGATGGGCTGGGCGGACTGCCGCATCCAGACACCGGGCGCACGGAGCTCGAGGCCGCCTGGACATCGCACTTCGACCGCATCGCCCGCGAGAGCTCGTGCGGGTTCACGCTGCCGGTCGCGCCGGGCGTCACGCCCGGGAGCGGGCCGGGGCACCTGGCCTTGTTTGGCTACGATCCGCTCGAATACATGATCGGCCGCGGCGTGCTGGAGGCGACCGGCATCGACTTCGATCTCCAGCCTTCGGACGTGGCGGCGCGCGGCAACTTCTGCACCGTCAACGGCGAAGGCCGCATCACGGACCGCCGCGCCGGCCGCATCCCAACAGAACAGAGTACCGCGCTCGTCGAGGAGCTGCGTGGCATATCTCTGGACGGCGTCCAGGCGTTTGTCGAGCCGGTGCGGGATCACCGCTTCGTGCTCGTGCTGCGCGGCGAAGGACTCTCCGATGCGGTCTCAGACACCGATCCGGAGAAGCTCGGCGAGAAGCCGCTGTCCGCGCGTGCCAGCGCACCTGCCGGAGGCGCCACGGCGAAACTCGTGAACCAGTGGATCGCCGAGGCCGAGAAGCGCCTCGCCGGTAAGTCGCCGGCCAACATGCTTCTGCTGCGCGGGTTCGCCAAGCGCCCGAACTGGCCCTCCATGCCGAAGACGTTCCGCCTGCGCGCTGCCGCAGTCGCTCACTACCCGATGTACCGCGGGCTCGCGAAGCTCGTCGGGATGGATACGCTGCCGGTCGGGCCGAAGATCGAGGACAGCATCGCTACGGTGGCCGAGAACTGGGGCCGCTTCGACTTCTTCTTCGTCCATTACAAGGACACCGACACCGCCGGTGAGGACGGCGATTACGACCGCAAAGTCGAGAAGATCGCCGAGGTCGATGCGGCTATCGAGGGGATCACGGACCTCGACCCCGATGTACTGATGGTGACCGGCGACCACTCGACTCCGGCCGTGATGGCGGCACACTCCTGGCACCCCGTCCCATTCATGCTGCGCTCGAAGCTGGGCCGCGCCGACGGATGCGAATCGTTCAACGAGATCGAGCTTACACGCGGCTCGCTCGGCACTTTTCCGGCGAAGGAGGCGATGGCGCTGGCGATGGCGCACGCCCGCCGCTTCCGGAAGTTCGGGGCGTAAGGCGATGCTGGAGAAAGGCGAAACGGTACTACTGGATGGCCGGGCTGGCTACCAGACGCCGCTGAACCGCGGAAAGCTTACGCTGACCGACCGGCGCCTGATCTGGGAACGGAGTCTCAGCATTGACCCGTTCGGCGACCACGAGCTCGCGATTCCTCTCGCGCAAGTCCGCGCCTGCGAGAGCAGAGGCGACGCCATCGTCCTCGACACCGAGGCGGGTGAGGTCTTCATCTTCCCGCAGTGGTGGGCGCTGTCGGTGCTCACGGGAAACAGGCGCACGAAGGAATGGCTGCGGGAGCTTACCCGCGCGATCAGCAAAGCGCGGGGCGATGGCTGAGGGCGAATAGATGCGCACCCCCATCATCGCCGGCAACTGGAAGTGCAACATGAGGCTGGACACGGCCTTCCATCTCGCGGACGGCATCTGCCAGCGGCTCGGCGACGTCGAGGGCCTCGACGTCGTGCTCTGCCCACCTTTTGTCTACCTGGCAACGGTGGAGTCGGTGATCACGATGAGCAACATCCGGCTCGGCGCGCAGGACGTGCACTGGGAGGACGACGTAGCGGCGACCGGCGAGGTCGGCCCGCGCCAACTCGAAGAGCTCTGCGACTACGTGATCATCGGCCACTCCGAGCGGCGGCATGCCTTCGGCGAGACGGACGATGCCGTGAACCGCAAGGTCAAGGCGGCGCTTGCGGCCAACCTGCAGCCGATCATGTGCGTCGGTGAGACGCTGGAAGAGCGCGAAGGCGGGCAGATGGAGGCGATTCTCGTGGGGCAGATACGCGCCGGCCTGGACGTCGCGGAGATCCCCGACGGCTTTGTGATCGCCTACGAGCCGGTCTGGGCGATCGGCACCGGCCGCGCGGCAACGGCGGACGACGCTGAGGGGGCGACCACGATCGTCCGACGCGAGGTCTCGGGGATGTTCGGAGCCGCCAAGGCGGATACGGTGCGCCTCCTCTATGGCGGCAGCGTGACGCCCGACAACATCGCGCAGTTCCTGGACCGCGAGACTATCGACGGCGGACTGGTCGGCGGCGCGAGCCTGACAGTGGAAGCGTTCTGCGGGATCGTCGAGGACGCGCTGCGCGTCCGCGGGTAACGTTCGTTAGTTACCGATCTTCAGATCAGCCTGCCAGTTGTCGCCCTTCAGCTCGTCGTAGGTGTACGACACGGAACATGCGGCGTCGCTGTCGACCGTATAGCTTGCAGCCTTTAGAACGTTCGGTATCGTGTAGCGTAGATCGCAAGCAGTTGGGTTGGCCATGGTCACTCCCTTGGGTCGAGAGCTTGGCGGTCCCCAGAACCGCGACCTGGCCGTCCTTAACGGTAATCGTGAGGCCCGGAACGTAGCTGAAGGCAGACCTGGCGAGGTCAAATCGCGTTGGCGACTGTAAAGACACCGGTGATTGTGTGCGTCTGCGGCGTTGGGTTACCAGTGTAACTGCCGCCAGAGCACGCGGCCGCTGGCGACAAGTGCCAGCGCGAAGATCATAAACAGCCGCATGAGTCGTCCCCCCTAGGATCGTAGAACATATGCGATGCTAGGCGCTAATGACGAACAAACTCATCGCTATCGTTGGCCCTACCGCCTCCGGCAAGACGCGCTTGGCCGTCGAGCTGGCCGAGTCGCGGACCGCCTTCGAGGCGATCAACGCCGACTCGCGCCAGGTCTACCGGCACATGGATATCGGCACTGGCAAACCGACCGCCGCTGAGCAGGCTGCGCTTCCTCATCACTTGATCGATATCGTCGATCCGGACGAGCCGTTTGGGCTGGCCACCTGGCTGGACCTGGCCAAGGAAGCGCTGGCGGCAGTCTGGGAGCGCGGTGGCGTGCCGATCGTCGTCGGCGGTACGGGACAGTACGTTTGGGCGCTGCTGGAAGGCTGGCGCGTCCCCGAAGTGCCTCCACAGGACAATCTCCGTCGCAAACTGGAGGGGCGCCCGCCGCAAGAGCTACTGGCGGAGCTGCGCAGGATCGACCCGGAATCGCACGAGTTTATTCAGCCGCAGAACGTGCGCCGCGTGATCCGCGCCCTCGAGGTCTTTCACGCGACCGGCAAGCCATTCTCCTACTGGCGCACGAAGGAGCCGCCGGCTTTTGACTGGCTGGCGGTCGGGCTACGACCGTCACGCGATCAGCTATACGCCCGGATCGACGCGCGCGTGGATGAGATGGTCGCTGCGGGACTCATCGACGAAGTGCGGAAGCTGCGCGAGATGCGCTACGGACGCGAGTTGCCGTCGATGTCTGGAATCGGGTACGGCGAGATGTGCGCTCATCTGGGCGGCGAGATCACGCTACAAGAGGCCACTGCCCGGACGAAGGTCGGCACGCACCGCCTGGCGCGGCACCAGAACGCCTGGTTCAAGGCGAGCGATCAGCGCATCCACTGGCTCGACGGTGCGGCGAAGGCATCCGAAATCGTGGCGTCGTTCCTGGAGAGCGACGACAATGCCTGATCGACCGGCCATCATCGTCATCACCGGGATACAGGGTGCCGGCAAGTCGACCGTCGGCCGGCTGCTGGCCGGACGCTTCGCGCGAGGCGCCTTCGTCGAAGCGGACGCGCTGCAACGGATGATCGTCTCCGGCGGCCAGTGGGTGACGAAGTCGGGCGGTTCGGGAGCAATGACCGCCGAGGCGACCAATCAGCTACGCCTGCGCCTGCGGAACAGCTGCCTCGTAGCGCGCTCGTTCTTCGAGGCCGGCTTTACTGCGGTGGTGGACGATATCATCATCGGCGAGCGGTGGGATCACCTCCGCGAAGATTTGTGCGGTCAGCCGTTCTACTTCGTCGTACTCGCTCCGAACGTCGCGACCGTGATCGCCCGCGACGCGGCCCGCGAGAAGACGGTGGGCGCAGAGTGGGCTGGTTTCCTCGACGGCGAGCTGCGGAAGACGATGGCCGGCGTCGGGCTCTGGATCGACAGCACCCGACAATCGCCGGAGGAGACGGTTGAGGACATCATGGAGCGGATCTGGGACGAAGGGCTGGTAGAATCGTAGCCACGATGAACCCTGAAATCGACATCTACAGTCACTACATCCGCGAGAAGATCGCGCAGATCCACTCCGTCCTCCGCGACTTGAGCCAGGACGAGCTCAACCGCGCGCCGGAACTGCCGGGAGCGAACACCGCATACGCACTCGCCACGCACACGTTTGGCAACATGCGGGCCTGGGTGCTGGGCATCATCTGCGGGCGGGACCTGCGGCGAGACCGTCCGGCGGAGTTCGCGTCGCGCGGGACGTACAAGGAGCTCGGCAAAGTGGCCTGCGAGCTGGCTGGCGAGATCGAGGCGGCGCTCCAAGAGCTCGACGCGACGACGCTGGGTGACCGCTTCATACCGGTGGGCGAGCTCTGGGGCGAGGGTGATCCGGTAGAGCTGGAGCGGCGTGGCTGCCTCGCGCACGTGCTGGAGCATGCGGGGATTCACCTCGGCCACATTCAGATGACGGTCGAGCTACTAAAGGCGCAGCGATGAAGTTCGCCAAGATGCATGGCGCCGGCAATGACTTCCTGGTCGTCGAATCGACTGGCGAGGAGCGTGACTGGGCGTCGCTTTCCGCGACGATGTGTGAGCGACATCTCGGCGTTGGGGCGGACGGCCTGATGCTCGTGCTGCCATCCAGCAAGGCCGACTTTCGCATGCGGCTCTTCAACGCCGACGGCTCCGAGGCGGAGGTCAGCGGCAACGGTGTCCGCTGCCTCGTGAAGTACGCCGTGGAGCGGGGCATCGCGGCGGCGAAGGACGATCGTGCCACGATCGAGGCCGTGCACGACGTTCTCGAAGCGCAGGTCTTTCGCGAAGGCGGCAAGGTCGTGCGGACCCGGCTCTCGATGGGCCAGCCCCGCTTCGAGCCGCAGGAGATTCCTCTCCGGGCGGATGTGAAGGCGCCGGTACTCGACTACGAAATCAAAGTCGACCGCAAGCACATTTCGGTGAGCTGCATGTCGATCGGCAACCCGCACGCGGTGCATTTTGTCGACGGCGACTTGAGCGAGTATCCGCTGGAGAGTATCGGCTCGAAGGTTGAGCACCACCCGGTGTTCCCGGCGCGAGTGAACTACGGTGTCGCGCGCGTTGTCTCGCGGGAGCTGATGGACGTGCGAGTGTGGGAGCGCGGGGCGGGCGAGACGCTGGCTTGCGGCAGCGGCTGCTGCGCGGCGATGGTGATGGCGCATTTGAAGGGCTATGTCGACGGTACCGTCGACATAGCCCAACCCGGCGGCCTGCTGACGGTGGAGTGGGACGGACGCGGCGATGTGTACCTCACCGGCCCGGCGGAGCTCGTCTTCGAAGGCGACTGGCCGGGGTAGTGGATCGTAGCTGGTGGTTAGTGGTTAGTTGAGTGATCTGATGGACAAGAGAGAACGCGAAAAGCTGATCGGCCGCTACGCCAACGGGCCGGGCCGCCTACGGGAGGCGTTGGCTAAAGCGCCGGAACGTATGCGCAAGTGGCGTCCGAATCCCGGCGAGTTCTCCGTCCATGAGGTGATCGTTCACTGCGCTGACTCCGAGACGAACTCGCACAGCCGCATCCGCTACTTGATGACCGAGGACAACGCGACGATCATCGGCTACGACACGGACGTTTGGGCAAAGACGTTTCGATACCTGGACCACCCGTTAGACGCGGCGATGCTGACTGTGGAGGCCGTGCGAGCCAACACCGTGCCGATTCTCCGCCGCGCGCCAGCCAGCGCCTGGGCGAAGGCCGGGACGCACAACGAGTCCGGCCGCTACTCCGCGGAGGACTGGCTGCGCATCTACGCCGCGCACTGCCACGACCACGCCGAGCAGATCGAGCACGTCATCGAGGCGTGGACGGCCTCGCAGGCGTAGCGCGGTGTTCGATAACAGCGTCAACCTCCTAGAGATCGTCGCGAGGGCGGCGATCGTCTACGTCGCGGTTCTCGTCGGGCTGCGGCTCGGAGGGAAGCGGGAGATCGGCCAGATGACCGTGTTCGATCTCGTCGTCATCCTGCTCATCGCCAACGCAGTCCAGAACGCGATGACCGGGCCGGACGTCTCGGTGACCGGTGGGCTTGTCGCCGCCGGTGTGTTGCTCACTCTGAACTACGCACTGGGGGTAGCCCGCGAGCGAGTGCCGTTCTTGCGCCGGGCGGTCGAGGGCGATCCGACGCTGCTCGTCAGTGGCGGGAAGTTCATCGAGGGCAACCTGCGTCACGAAGGGATCGACGAAGACCTGGTGATGATGGCGATGCGGGAGCACGGCGTAGCAGACCTGAAGGACGTGAAATTGGCTGTGTTGGAGACTGACGGCTCGATCAGCGTCGTCCCGGTCGATTCGAAGATCATGCGGACGCGAAAGCACTCTCGGTTCGTGCACCGCGGGCCTTAGGGTTGTTCGTCTTCTGTGGGCTGTGACGTCCGGCGGGAAGCCACAAACGCCGCGCGGATGCTCAGGAAGACGATGACGACCGCTGCGAAGACGCCCGCCATTACGAAGCCGCCGCTGAGGTAGGCGAGGAAGTCTATGAACGCGAGGCCGAAGCCCGCGGTAGCGAAGGTTATCAGATTCGCGTGCCGGTCGTTGATATTGTGCAGCTTCTTCGAACGCGGCTGTACTTGAGTCATACGAATCGCCTCCACAAGTGAAGACGCCGGCGAGCCGAGCCGCGTTGCAGATTTGACGCGGAGAATCAGCCAAGCCAGGGCGCGCGCACGAGTGGCCGTGTCACCTGATCGACGCTCGTCACGCCGCAGAGGGCCATCGCCCACTCGAATTCTGTGCGCAGGAGGGAGAGCACGTGCGAGACTCCCGCCTCGCCGTTGACCGCGAGCCCCCAGATATACGGCCGGCCGATAAGCACCGCCTTCGCGCCCAGCGCGAGCGCCTTTAGAACGTCGGTGCCGCGCCGCACACCACCGTCCACGATCACTTCGAGCCGCCCACCGACGGCGTCGACGATCTCAGGCAGCACTACGGCGGTCGCGGGCGAGCTGTCGAGCTGGCGGCCCCCGTGGTTGGAGACGACAATCGCGGCAGCCCCGTGCTCAACGGCCAGAACGGCGTCTTCGGGAGTCAGTATGCCCTTGACGATGACCGGCATCGACGTTATGGAGCGCAGCCACGGAAGGACATCCCAGGTCAGCGACTGGTCCATCAGGCTGGCAGCGTAGGCGGAGATCGCGGAACCCTGCGACTGCAGCGGGATCGAGCTCATGTCGATCTCCTGCAGGAAGTTGCGCGGCACGACGTCGTCCGGGAACTGCAGCACATGGCGGAGGTCGCGTTCACGACGGCCGAGACGCGGCACGTCCACGGTGAGGCAGAGGGCGCTGAAGCCGGCCTTCTCGGCGCGCTTGACGAGTCGCTCGGTGACACCTTTCTCGCCGTAGCAGTAGAGCTGGAACCACTTCGGGCCGTCCGCCGCCGCTCCAACGTCCTCGATGCTGATACTGGACATCGTGCTGAGGATCATCACGGTGCCTGCCGACTTCGCGGCTCTTGCCACCGCTTCTTCGCCCTCGGGATGGGCGAGCTGGTGCATGGCCACCGGTGCCAGCATCACGGGGAACGGCAGCGACTGGCCCAAGACTGACGTGGACGTATCGACGTTCGTGACGTCGACGAGGACGCGCGGGCGGAATTCAATCGCTTCGAAGGCGGCGCGGTTGGCGCGAAGGGTGACCTCGTCTTCGGCGCCACCGGCGATGAAATCGAACAATGGGCCCGGGATCTTTTCTCTGGCCAGCGGCTCGAGGTCGTGCAGGTTGAGGTAAGGCACGGTATTAGGTCCAGCTAATGAGCCGGCTTAGTGTAAAGTTTCGTTTTGTAATTTCGATATAGTTTGGGGAGTGAGGTAAAGTACAATTCGCGAAATGCACGACGCATGACCTAGCTGCCCGCAATGGATGCCGTGCAGTCTGGCGCAAGTAAGCTACGCCGCCGATTTCTGGCCGAGGACCTGCTGGGCGACTTCGCCGATGTCAGCGGGTGAATCGACGATGGTGGCGCCGGCGGCGCGCAGCGCATCCTTCTTCGCCTTTGCAGTACCTGCTTCGCCGACGATGATCGCCCCGGCGTGGCCCATCCGCCGTCCGGGAGGCGCGCTGGCCCCACCGATGAAGGCGATGACGGGCTTGCGCATCTCAGCGGCGATGTACTCGGCAGCCTGCTGCTCGGCGACGCCGCCGATCTCGCCGATGAGGACGACGGCTTCGGTACCGGGGTCTTCGTTGAACATGCGCAAGGCTTCGACCTGGCTGGTGCCGATGATGGGGTCGCCGCCGACGCCGACGCACGTGCTCTGGCCAACGCCGCGCGCCGTTAACTGGGCGACCGCCTCGTAGACGAGCGTACCGGAGCGCGAGATGACGCCGACCCGGCCCGGTGAGAAGACGTGCCCCGGCATGATGCCGACGCGCGCTTCGCCGGGAGTGATGACGCCGGGGCAGTTGGGGCCGATGAGAGTCAGGCCGGAGCCGCGCAGGAAGCGCTTGACGCGCACCATGTCCAGCGTCGGGACGCCTTCCGTGATGCAGATGATGACGGGGATCTCGGAATAGGCGGCTTCGAGGACGGCGGCGGCAGCGAACGGCGCCGGGACGAAGATCAGCGCGACGTTGGCGTCCGTCCTGGCGACGGCATCCCTCACCGTATCGAAGACGGGGACGCCTTCAGCCGTCTCGCCGCCGCGGCCGGGGGTGACGCCGCCGACGACGTTGGTGCCGTACTCGATGCAGCGGCGGGTCTGGAACGAGCCCTCTTTGCCGGTAATCCCCTGGACGATCAGGCGCGTCCCCTTGCCGACGAGAATGCTCAAGCAGCGGCTCCGCTGTGGACGTGCCGCTTCACCCACTCGCCGATTTTGTCGATGGCCTGCTGGCCCTCCGGGAGCATCGGGGCGAAGATCTGGAAGACATGGATCATCTCGTCCCAGACCTCCAGCGTAACGTCAACGCCGGCCGCTTTCGCCTTCTCCGCCACGCGCGTGGAATCGTCGAGGAGCACTTCGGCGTCGCCGACCTGGATGAGCATTGGCGGGAGGCCGTGGAAGTCGCCGTACAGCGGTGAGACGAGCGGGTCGGTAAGGGAAACGTCGCCCGCGTAGAGCTTGGCCATCGTCTTCGCAGGGTCGGCCGAGATCATGGGGTCGGCTTCGGCGCGCGTTTTCATGGAGTCGCCAGTGGCTTCGAGGTCCGTCCACGGCGATAGGAGGACGGCTGCACCCGGGAGCGGGTCCCCGGCCTTCTTCAGCGCGAGGAGTGTGGCTGCGGTGAGGCCACCGCCCGCGGAGTCGCCGGAGATGACCATGGACTCGGGACGGATGCCCTGGCCGAGCAGCCAGCGGTACGCCTTGGCAGCGTCCTCGACGGCGGCCGTGAAGGGGTGCTCGGGAGCGAGGCGGTAGTCGAGCGAAAAAGCCCGCGCGCCGGAGGCACGACAGATGCGCGAGACCATGTCGGCGTGGGTGTTGACGGAACCGATGGTGTAGCCGCCGCCGTGCAGGTAGAGGATGGTCGTGGCATCCGTAGAGTTGGGGGCGGTGATCCATTCGCCGGGGACGCCGTTGGCGCTGGCGGGCTCGCGCTTGATGTCGGCGGCGACGGGGAAGACAGAGGCCAGCATTTCGAATCCTTTGCGGGCCTCGGGGATGTCGAGCCGCTCTTCTCGTGGACGCGATTTGATCATCTGGATGATTGCTTCTAGCTGTGAACTGGCCATGGTGGCCTCCTTTGGGTATCTGGGCCAATCTTGGTGCGAACACGTGGATGTGTCAACGCTCGCCCGCCTCGGAGGGGACGCCGAGCGCGGGGAGGATTTCGGCGGCGAACTCGGGGCGCTTTTCGGCGAAGGCCTGGAGGAGGCCGAAGCAGCCGGAGACCATCATGTCTCCGTGCGGGACGGCGAAGTACGGGTTGAGATTGGAGCCGCGGAGTTTCGCGCGTTGCGGGCCTGTGACGGCGATGAGGGGAAGGGGGCCGGGCGCAGCAAGCCGCGCCCCTACGGAATGTGGTTCGGTGTAGAAGACTCCGTGGCCCTTCGTGTTGAAGACTTCTTCGTGCTTCAAGGTGCAGGCGATGAGGTGGCGGGTGAAGTCTTCGATTTGGGCGGTTGTGAGCTCACCGGTGTGGTGCTCGTATAGCGAGACGATCTGGGTGCCGCGGAGGTGGAAGCAGAGCGCGTGCATGTTGCCGAGGTTGAGGACGACCTGCTCCTCGCGCTCGCCGACGGCAGGGTCCTGGAGCGCACCGAGCGCCGCCGCGGGGCCGGTGTCGAGGAAGACGACGGGCGCGTCGACGTCGACGGAGGCGAGGAGGCTGCGGGCGCGGATCAGGTAGTCCGGCACTTCTTCCGGCAGGCAGGCGAAGGCGCAGAGGTCGTTGCGGGACTCGACGACGCGGCGGAGGTGCTCGAAGCGGAAGAGGCGGTCGGAGTAGCCGGGAGGCGCTGCGCCGTGGTCGAGGCAGCCGAGGGCGAGACCGTCGAAGTGGCCAGAGACGTCGAAGGCGGCGAGCGCGGTGCGGATGGCGGCGAGGTCGAGGTCGCGCAGGGTGATGTGGTCGGCGTCGACATGGGCGATCTCGTCGTCCGAGACGAGCGTCACGCCAATGCGCCCGACGTTCGCGAGGTCATCATCGAAGGTCATGGCGGCGTCGTGGGTGGCGTAGGCGGGCAGGCCGGCGCGGAGGTGGTCTTCGAGCGCCCAGTGGCACGGGCCGCCGCCGGCGATCGTGCCGCTGAGGGCGACTGCTCGTCCAGCTTCGGTGGCGCGGCGGATGCGGCCGGCGGCGATCTGCGTCGGCGAGGGCATGATCAACTGGAAGGCGTTCTCGATCGGCTGGGCGGAGTCGAAGAGCAGGATGTCCTGGGTGCCTGTGCCAACGTCGATCGCCAGGATGCGCATGGTTCGATTGTCGGGGGAGGAGGGTGGAAGAGGGAAGAGGGAAGAGGGAGATTGGAGATTGGAAGTTAGAGGTTGGATTTTCAGCCGCCGGGGGCACCGATGATGTCCAGTCTCGCCAAGGGAGAGGTTCCGCCCTGGCGGCGGATTTGGATGGCTTCGAGCTCGTGGAGGTTTTGGATGTATAGCCGGTGGAGATGGGCTTCGTAGCGCATGATCAGGTTCAGTTCTTCGGTTGGCGGGAAGCTCCTGACGAGCTTTGCTCTCATGACGTCGTCCTCGGAGACTTGCGGGAACACATCTTTGCCGATCGTTCGTTGACGAAACGCCTCCGCGACCTGCACATCCCTTTCCGCGCCGCCGATGTTCCTGAGCGTGAGGAAGAGCTGATGGGACTCAAGCCGACGCAGCTTCCAAAGCGCGATTGCAATGCGCTCAACGAGTAGATGCTCGAGGACACCTTCGGGCTCCAGACTGTCCGTAATGCCATCCCTAAAGGCCTCCCACCCCCGCTGGTCTTCGAAGCCGTCGATGGCCATGACCTGGGAGAGTATGCCGTGCTTCCAGGCGTTGCGGCTGGAGCTGGTCTTACCGCGCTGTGGCTTTGTGCTGGCTTGTGGCATCTCTGACCATGATGGCAGGTGCGGGTGGAGAGGTGAAAGGTATGATTGGCACTGATCTCGTTTGGTAATTTCGTGTATTTGGCAGTAGTAATCTACTGCTTATAGATATGTTAGTGGTGTCAGTGCAGACTGGTTGACATGGCACATTACGAGGGTTACCATGCGCCTGTATGCGATTGAGGCTTGGCGAAGTAGCGACGGTTCAGCAAGGGCCCAGCCGGAGCGGACGATCGGCGGCGGGGCGCCCTGGCGACGGGATTGTACAGCTCGTAAACGGCAGCAACATCCAGGATGACACGCTTCGCGGGCCGTTCGCTACGATTGCAATTCCGGTCAACGGATTGACGGAAAAGCATCTGCTGCGGCCGTATGACGTGCTAGTGACAGGCAAATCGACCTCGGCCAAGGCGGCGTTGGTGGGTCCATCGCTCGGGGCGGCTGTGGCGAATTCGACGCTACTTGTGGTCCGCTCGGACGCGCCGGAAATCACGACGTTTATCTGGTGGTTCCTGACCTCGCGCGAGGGGCGCGCGGCAGTTGAGTTACGGATGGTGGCGAGCGCTACACTGTCGTTCCTGCCACCGAGAGCACTGGCGGAAATGGTCATACCGTTTCCGAGTAGCGATGAAGTGCGTAAGATCGCTGAGCTGGTCGAGGTTTCGGAGCGCGCATATAGCAGCGCCGTGGAGGCGGCGGAGTTGCGAAGGAACGCTTTACGAAACGCCTATGTGCACGGGCTGATGGCCCGCGGAGCGAATTCAGGGAGGACGCGATGACTCTAACTACGAGCGAACTCGAGACGAAGCTGTGGAAGGCTGCGGACATCCTGCGCGGGCAGATCGACGCCTCGGACTACAAGAACTACATCTTCTCGATGCTTTTTTTGAAGCGGCTGTCCGACCGGTTCGACGAAGAGGTGCAGAAGGCGGTCGCTGGAGGGGTCGACCGGGCGGTGGCGGAGAAGGATGCCGACGAGCATGAGTTCTTTATGCCGAAAGAGTTCCGATGGCAGGCGCTTGTCTCGGCGTCGATGAACCTGGGTGAAGTGCTGAACCGGGCGAGCATCGAGATCGAGGCGGCGAACACGCCTCGGCTCGACGGCATCCTGAAGGCGACGAACTGGAATGACGACTCGAAGCTGGGTAGCCCGGCCAGCCGCGAGCGAATCATCCGCAGTCTGCTGGTTCACTTTAGCGATCTGAACCTGCGTGACGACAACCTCGACGGACGCGAGGTCCTTGGAGACGCGTATGAGTATCTGATCAACCAGTTCGCGGATGACGCCGGGAAAAAAGGCGGCGAATTCTACACACCGCGCTCAGTAGTCACGCTGCTCGTGGAGCTGCTGAAGCCGCAGGAGA
>DAINDD010000031.1:0-32423 GCA_036732045.1 Chloroflexota bacterium | reverse complement strand
TCGTGTCGTTGCCGAGCAGGTCAATCACCTTGACGACGATGGTATATGCGCCCGGTTGGTCGTAGGTGTGCGCGACCTGCTTTTGCAGATCACGGTCCTTGCGGGTGCGGTAGGACTGCCACTCGTTGTGGAAGGTGTCGCCCTTGTTGTCCCAGTCCACCGCCCAGTAATCCACCCATTGCGACCAGTGGGTGATCGCGCGCTGCACATCCTCCGGCACGTCGTCGAGCGGGATGACGAAATCGCTGAGCGTCAGCGTCACGGTGCGGCCTTTCTGCTGGACATCCACGGCGAGGGCGGCGAGTTCGAAGAAGCGGATATCGCCCTGCTCGACCGCCTTCTTTTCCAGCACCTCGCGCGGGATGCGGACGAAGCGCACATCAATACCGGCGAGCGCGGCTTGCTGCTTCGCCACCTCGTGCAGCTCGAAGGCGAAGTCCCAGCCGAGCACGTCCACGCCGTTAGTCTTTGGAGCGTCGGCTCCGGTGCCGACGGCTCGCTTGAACTCGGAGGCGATTTGGGTGATGTCGCCGAGGCTGATCGGCGAATCCACCGCGCCCACGTGGATCATCCGGCCACCCTTTACGCCATGCAACCAGGAATATCCGTTGATCGCATTGGCGTGGTATAGGTCGAGGATCAGTTGCCGATACGCCGCCTGTTTCGCCTCCGCTGTCTCTCCGAACTCGGCTGTCTGCCAAAGTTGGCGCTCGTACTTTCCGAGATTCTGTACAACGAACGGTCGGGCTTCGCCAAGCTCGAGCAGCCGCTTCCGAGTTGTGTGAATCGCGAAGCGACCCATATCACATACGATCCAACGACGTCCTAGCTTTTCAGCGACTGCCGCGGTTGTCCCCGAACCGCAGAAGACGTCGGCGACCAGACCGCCAGGCTCTGACGATGCGTTGATGATCCGATCGAGCAATGCCTCAGGTTTTTGGGTCGCATACCCGGTCCGCTCTATATTCGATGCTTGAAGGTTGCTGATGTCATCCCACAACGACTGCACCGGCACCCCGCGTCCTTCATCAAGGTAGTACTTCCGATGAGGGACGGAGCCCGGCTTGGACTGCACTACCAGTCCCTTGTCGATCAATGCCTGCATGGTGTCCTTCGAGTAGCGCCAGTAGCGGGTGACGCCCATCACTTCATACTGCGGATTGCCCTTGGCCTTGCCACCAGGGCCAATCATGCTGACAAGTCGATAGCGACGGCCTGTTGCCGGCTCGACAAGTCGGTATGCGTTCTCCATGTAGCTGTCAGAATACTCATCGAATTGTTGAGTGAATGTATAATCATCGGTCTTCGAGTAGAACAGTATCGACTCGGTGGAGGGGCCCCAAAAACGGCTCCCCTGTCCGAAATTGCCTTTGACCGTCGTCGCTCGCTTCCAGACGAGCTCGTTACGGAAGTTCTGCTCCCCAAACAGCTCGTCCATGACGAGCTTGATGGGGTGGCTAACATTGGTTCCCAGGTGGACGTAGATCGAGCCCCCGGACGATAGCAGCTCCCTCATCAGGGCGAGGCGCTCGTACATCATGGCGACGTAAGAGTCGATCCCCTTGCCCCACATGTCTCGGTATGCCTTCTGCTCAATGACCGACGGCTGCTTGATGAACTCATCGTCGGCGATTTGGGCTCGGAAGGAGAAGTCCTGTCCGGTGGCGAAAGGTGGGTCGATGTAGATCAGGTCCACCTGCCCAGCGAACTCCCCCAGAAGCGAAGGCAGCACGTACTTGTTGTCGCCCCAGATTAGGCGGTTCCGCCACTCGCGGTCGCGGCCGGTGGTGAATCGCTCGAGGCTCAGCTGCCGCTCTTGAGCGCTCTCGTTCACCGTCTCGACCGTCTGGAAGGGCAGCGCCACACGCAACGGCGCTACCTTGCGGCCGGCGTCATCGTACTTGCCTTCCCAGATGAGTTCGGTCATGTGCTCTCCCTGTTGCGACTGTACGGAGAATTCTAGCAGGGAGCACGGGCGCCGCCGATACGAGCGTGGCACGAGATCGGAGATGCCTTAGAAGCGCGTGCGGACCGCGACCCGAACCGAGTTGCCCTCAACTATGGGCAACCGACCCTGCCTACGGCGTTCGTTGTGAGCTTGTTCATACTGGCCCGTTTGCTTGAGCGGTCAGGAATTGTTAATAGCAAAACGCCGCATAGCGACGTTGATTTTAGTCGGAAATTTAGTAGCCGATATGCGCCTGTAGGGGTTGCGCCTAGTCTAGGGACGGTGTTACTATTGCCAATGGTAAGGCCCCCCACAAAGGGGCCAGTCCAACAAAGTTGGTGCCGGAGTGCTAGCAGTGGGTTCTTTGAAACGGGTCCCCTGCCCTGAGAGCTCCGGCACCTTCTCCTTTCTCTATCGGCGTCTCAGGACGCCAATTCCTACGATTGCTCCTCCGATGTCCCGTTCCTATAGCGGAACTGGTTACGCTCCATGCGCTCGAATTCTTTCATCTGGCTCAGCACGGTTCCTACTAGGCTGCCCGGCCGCTCCACGTCGAATGTTAGGTTCTCGTTTTCCTGTAGATAGTCGAGCACGTCCTGTCCCGTTAGATCGCTCTTCCCGCCATGCACCAGCGCCAACGCCGCTTCTCGCACCTTGGCGCTACGCTCACTCGGCGTTAGTCCATCCTCTGGGCCACCATAGCGAACAAGCAAGTCCTTAACGAGCTTCTGATCCTTGCTAAGCGTGGCTTGGTCCTCTTGAATTTCGGTCAGGATACGGTTGGCCTCTTGCCGAATCTTGCCGGCATCACCGGTGCTAATAATATTGAACAGAGAACGCAGCCGATCTTTAGCCACTGGCACTACCTCGCGTTACTCGTTTCGCTTTCATGTCTCCAAAGTATAGGGGCCAATTTACGGGGACGCAATACCCCGTCCGTATCTGCGGCTAAAGATATTGGCTAAATTAGCCTTGATTTAGCCAATATAGGAAGGGCGATGGCCCCAACGCGCAGCCGCAGCATTCTTAGCGATCTCACGGCGGCGTTCTGGCGTCAGCTTCGCGCGGCCCTCGCTTTGCCGCCCTTCTGACCGCCCAAGCGCCCCAGGGCGACCGCTGCCGGGTTCTTCCCGTCGTCCACCGGCTCGCCTGTCGCCTCTGCTACAATGCTCGCGGCAAGGGCATTTAGATGGCGCGGTTTGCTTGAGCGCTTTGGCATACGCCTACTCTATCACGGTATTAAGTAACGCTGCAGCACGACGCCCAGCGAGGTGAATGCGAGAGCAAAGATTGGAACCCAAATGCGCTCCTCGGGGTGGACGGTATATGAGTACAGGGGAAAGAAAGAATTGGGCGGAGAAGCCTTTGGGTGCTTGATAGTCATGCGCCCAGGCTTGGGACACAAAAGACTTGGAATTAGGTATGTCATCTCTTGCCCCACGGGCAGGTATGTAGGGACTGGAAACGAAAAGGAATCTTCGGTTTCGTCGGGGTATGTCACAACAAAGGTGAGCTGCTGGTCGTCCGCATAAGATCGAGTAGCGCCTACACGCCTAACATGGACTCCGAAGGACGGGTTGGTGCTTTCGAAGAACGGAAGAAACGTAAGGAAGTTCCGCAGCCAAAACTGCGGTCTAACCCCTATCTGAAAATCCGCATAGGTAATATCCTGTTTGCTCGCCATTAGACCCGAGAGCATCTTACACGGGTTTGCTTGACCGATCACGGTGGGCTTATTCAAACTGACCCACTATCTGGCGTTCGGGTCTGTTGTCATCTCCAACCGGCTACCGTAAGATTGATGAGCGAAGCGGGTTAAGCCCCGCTTCATTTGCGCTCGGCGCATCCTGCTGAGGGTCTAGCCGAAGTGGCGAAATGGCAGACGCGGCAGACTCAAAATCTGTTGGGGGGAAACCCCCGTGCCGGTTCGAGTCCGGCCTTCGGCACCAGTACAACCGAATATTCCCGGCCTTAGTGCCGAGTGGTGTAACGGTAGCACACGGGACTTTGAATCCCTTAGTTCAGGTTCGAATCCTGGCTCGGCAGCCAGACCGTTTTCACCGCCAAAACTACGCGCTCCCGGGTAGCTCAATGGTAGAGCGAGTCCGCCTCAGGCGGATTAACCGCCAGGCCCGGGCATGAGCGACAATTACATACGCGTTCCCGGGTAGCTCAATGGTAGAGCGAGCGGCTGTTAACCGCTAGGTTACAGGTTCGAGCCCTGTCCCGGGAGCCAATTCTTTGTCTCCAATGCTATTCTCCCTCTTAAACGGTACCCGTTTCACCAGATTTGTTTTACCCGTTTCTAACTCCCGCTTGTTGACCTTTCTAGGCGGTGGAGCCGATAATTCTTTTATCACACTGAGAGGTGGAGCGAAAAATGAATCCGTTTGCGTCTCTGCGAATACTCATGTCTCACAGGCAGGCCCTCAAGTTGGCTGTACTCATGGGCCTCGCCGCCGTGGCTATGCTCCTTTCAGCAGCCGGCCAGGCCCCCCTGACGATCAGTCACGCACCTCACGTCCAGGCCGCCAACTCCCAGGACAACACCGCTTCTTACAGCACCAACTGGTCGGGCTACGCGACCTACCAGACGGCGACGACTTTCACCGACGTCAAGGGGAGCTGGGTGGAGCCTTCTGTCACCTGCTCTTCCAAGTCGGCGCAGTACGCCGCCTTCTGGGTGGGTCTGGACGGCTACAACTCGAACAGCGTGGAACAGATCGGCACCGACTCCGACTGCAACGGCCGCAACCGGCCCGTCTACTACGCCTGGTACGAGATGTACCCCGCGTACCCGGTCAACCTTTCGATGGCGGTCCATCCCGGTGACACGATGAGCGCCGAAGTCGTCACCAGCGGCTCCACGTTCACGCTAACGATCACCAACGTCACGACCGGCGCGACCTTCTCCACCCAGCAGGCCGCAACCGCGGCGCTGACCTCCGCCGAATGGGTCGCGGAGGCGCCGTCAAGCTGTAGTAGGTTCCGCTGTTCAGTGCTACCCCTGGCCAATTTCGGCACGGTCAACTTCTCGGGCTCATACACTACTGGCAACGGTCACACCGGAACGATCAGTGACAGCGCCTGGAGCAACGACCAGATCACTATGGTCACGAGCACTGGAACGACAATAAAGGCTCAACCGTCAGCGCTGTCACCGGACGGCACCGCGTTCTCGGTCAAGTGGAACCACCAATAGCGCGCCGTCCCGCACTTCAGTATTTCGTTGACGCTGGCTTCCGCAGACAGTAGCTGCTCGGGCCGGCACGCTCACCACTCAAGCTTCGCGAATAGGCCCAGGTGGTCCGACGGGAACAGGTTCGCGTTCTCCGGCGAGGGAGTGTGGAAGGCGAGGCCGGCGTCCAGCACACGGAACTCCGGCGAGACGTAGATGTAATCGAGCGTGCCCGGCGGCGAGTTGTCGTGCGTGTTGACGGGCGTCGGCCACGTCTTGTCGGGCTCTCGGCCGTGGACAGCCTCGTGGGCCGAGCGGAAGCGCGCCTTCATGATCGCCACCGTCTTCTCGCCCTCGTAGGCGTTGAAGTCGCCGAGAACGACCAGCGGCAGCGGCTCCTGCCGGTCGAGCCAGGCCAGCATGTACTCGGCCTGCACGACGCGCTCTTCGGGCGCCTCGACGGGGTGGTGCAGGTGCGTGTTGACCAGCGCGAATCGCTGGCCGTCCACCTCGAACACGATCCGCTGGGCGACGCGGTCGAAGGTCATCAAGTCGAGAATCTCGTGCTCCACGCATTCGATTTTCGCCAGCGTGCCGATGCCAAAGACACTGGCTCGCTGGCCGGGACTGGTCGCGTGCTTGAGGCGGTAGTGCGGGCGCGTCGCCAGCCCCTTGTTGACGGCGCGGCTGATGTGCATCCCCGAGTCGATGCCGAGGTCGACCTCCTGGAAGCCGATGACGTCCGGCAGGAGCTGCCCGAGCTGTTCGACGATGAGCGGGAATCGCTGCTCCCACTCGCCCTGGCGGTTGAAGAGGTTAAGGGTGGCGACCGTTACGCGCGGCATGTCGCCGATAGGTTACTACGTGAGGTGCGAGGTGTCAGGCGCGAGGACGGCGAGGGTCTTTCTGGGCTGAATGCGTGAACGGGTCTAAGGGTTAGACAAGCCCCACCCCACCCCACCCCAGAAAAAGAGGGAGTTCTGGGGGACACCCCCAAGGCCCCCGGTATGGGGCTGCCGCCCCCTTCACCCTCGTAGAGACGCGATCCGACCATCCGGTCCCGAAAGGGGAAGGGAATCTGGCGGGACACCCCCGGCCCCCGGTATGGGGGCTGCGCCCCCTTCACCCTGCGGCTGGGACAGGCCCCTCGCTCCGCCTGCGGCGGGCTCAGGGCGGGAAATGGATCAGCCGCCGGGGGGGGAGGGGTGAGGCGCGAGGACGGCGAGGGTCTTTCTGGGCTGAATGTGGTGGCGGAGTCCCGGGATGGGTCTTTGTCATCTGGTTGGGACAGGCCCCTCGCTCCGCCTGCGGCGGGCTCAGGGCGGGAAATGATCAGCCGCCGCGGAGGATCGGCGGCTGATTGGCTCAGATGCGCAGCTCGCGGGAGGGGACACGCTGACTGCACCAGACTGGGGAGAAGTGGTTCGTCGTCACACTGACGTTTACCTCTCTTGTCTATGACAAACTGTAGAGGCGTCGTCTTAAGGGTGGATTAGCGAATTGTTAGAAAGCGCTAAGGCTGCAGGTACGCGCGCGCCGCCTCGGCCAGGACGGACGGGTCGCCGGGAGACTGCTCGACTTCCGCGCTGGCGAAGACGTACGTCACCCGCGTCACGCGGGCGCCCGTCGCCGATTCGAGGCCGTAGACGTACAGGCCCGCCTGCGGCTCGTACTCGCGCAGCCGTTCGGCGACTTTGTCCGCGGGGATCTGGTCGGTCTTCCAGTCGACGATCTCGATCCCTTCCGGCGTCTGCAGCACGAGATCAATGAAGCCTTCCAGCACCTTGCCGCCGGTCTCCATCGCGAACGGGACTTCGCGCATCGCCCGGGTGGCCCCGCGAGCACGCTGCCAGACGTCCGACTCCCGCACGACCCAGCGCACCAACCGCTCGACGTCCCGCGCGCGATGCGGGATCGCCTCCGCGACTGCCTGTGCCCGGGCGAAGGCGGCGATCGTGGCGTCGTCGGCGTCCAGCGGGAGGCTCTGGATAGCCGCGTGGACCGCACGCCCGAGCCGGGTGCCCCCGCGGCCGCGCGCCCACGGCTCGGTGTCGTCTGAGGTCTCTTCCTTGCGTTCTCGAACGATGGCCGTTGCGCTGGTGAACCTCAGCGTCTTCGCGGAGACGAGCAGTGCTTCCCTTTGCGAGTCGAAGTTGGCGTCGTCGAGCCCCGCGGGGATCTCGATCTCAAGGCCATCGAGTGCGGATACGTTACCCTGCGTCGCCACGTCCGCGATGTTGAGCTGCAGCGCCAGGTCGCGCGCGCCGGCGCCGATCAGCCGCTGCCCAGCGCAGTCCCGCGCCCGCTCCCCGTGGTACAGCGAGACGACGAGATGATCGCGGGCGCGGGTGGCGGCGACGTAGAGCACGCGGTCGAACTCGGCGTTGATGTGCGCGACCTCAGCGGCACTGAGAGCGTCAAAGTCTCCGAGGACGAAGCGCTGATTCGCACCCTTGGCGCCGATGCAGACAGCCACCCGCTCGCCGGTAAAGTCGACGGAATAAACCGGTGCTGGCTGAAACCTCGGCGCGGCGCTCAGGCCGGCCAGGAAGACGATCGGGAACTCGAGACCTTTCGCGCCGTGGACCGTGAGCACGCGCACGGCGTCTTCGTCGTCATCCACTGATGCGCCCTCGTTGTCCAGGATCGCGGCTTCGGACTGGTTCTCCAGCCAGGCCACGAACGCGCGCAGGCTCTCCGGCCCTGCGGCTTCGAAGGCACGCGCCCGCTCGATCATGAAGCGCGCGCGGCGGAAGCTGTTGCGGTCCCGCTGATCGAGGACGCCAGTCTCGATCAGCCCCTGCGCCAGAACGAGCCGCTCAACCAGCGCGGCCAGTGAGTTGTTATGTCGAGTCTTATGGAAATCGGCGAGCGCCCGAAGGCCGTTGCCGACCGGCCCGTCCCAGCTTCCGATGTCGCGGTGGTGGTAGGCGAAACGGCGGCCCGCCGCGCGGTGCCGCGCGAGGTCGATGTCGGAACAGGCGAAGGCGGGGCTGCGCAGCGCGGCGACAACGGCGACCTCGTCCGCCGGGTCATCGATGGCGGTGAGGCAGTTGACGAGGTCACGAACTTCTTGAGTGCGGTAGATCAGGCTGCCACTTTCAACGCGGTACGGGACGCCGGCCGTTGCCAGCGCCCGTTCCAGCGCGATCAGCCCGGTCCGCCGCGGCAAGAGGATCGCGATGTCGCGGAAACGAGCGTCGCGGACGGTTTCGTTCGGTCGATTTGCGACCTGCCATGGCTCATCGATGGCGCGGCGGCAGAGAGCGGCGAGCTGGGCCGCCTCCACCGCCCGGACTTCGCGCGCGGTGATGGCCAGCGGTCCACCCATAGTGGCGACGCCGGGGCCGCGCAACTCGACAGCACGCTCCGGGTGGATCGCTTTGTACGGTGGCTGTACGTCAGGATCGTCCACTGCACCGATGAGTTTCGAGAAGACGCCGTTAACCCACTCCAGGATCACGCCCCGTGACCGCCGGTTGAGCGCGAGCTCGGGGGTCTGCGCGCCGGCCTCCTCCATCCGCTCGCGGGTGTGGGCGTAGGTGGCCATATCGGCGCGGCGGAAACGGTAGATCGACTGCTTCGCGTCGCCGACGAGGAACAGGCGTCCCGGTTCGAGGCGGCCCGTGTCCGGATCGGTCGCAAAGGCAGTTGCGATCTGCACCTGGGCCGGATCGGTGTCCTGGAACTCGTCGATTAGCAGCGCCTGGTAGCGGGCTCGCAGCGAGCGCACCGGCTCGCCGCTGTCCGCCAGCAACCGACGCGCCCGGAGGATCAGGTCGTCGAATGTGAGCGAGCCTTCGCGGCCGCGCGCGGTCTCGTCGCGCCGCACGAACTCCAGGAGGCGCGGCATGAGAGCAGCCAACGCGACTGCACGCAACTCGAACAGGAGATCGTTCAGGGCCTCCTGGACATCCTCGATGGCCGCTATCGCTTCGTCTTTGCGGGCGCCGCTTCCCCAGCTCGTGTTGGAGCCGCGATGTGTGTCCCCGAGAGCCTGTGCCCCGGCGGCAAGCAGCTCTTCGCGCTCGCTGTCCGGCCGAGCGACGATCGCATCGATGACGCCCAGGACGCTCAGAATTCGAACCAGCAGGCTGTCGCCCGCGGTTACCGTTTCCAGTCCAAGAGATCGCAGATGGGTGGCCAGCCGCTCCAAGTTCGGCCATTCCGGTTCGGCCGCCGTCAGCGGGTGCGCGGTGAGAATCTCGGCGAGCTCTCCGCGACGCGCCAGTTCCAGCGCCAGTGTCTCCAGCTCCCCAACGCGGAGGCCGAGGCTAAGCAGCCGGTCGATCACCTGTCGAGCAGTCGCATCGTCGCCGAGCTCTTCGAGGTAACGGCGCCAGCGTTCCTGCATCCGCCGGGTTGTCATCAGCTCGTCTTGCACGTCGAAGTCAGGATCGACACCGGCCTCCGGCGCATACGTCCGGACGATTGCCTGGCAGAACGCGTGGATCGTCGATATCTGCGCTCGGTCTAACGAGGCGAGCGCTGCGTCGATGGTTTCTGATTTCCCTGGCTGCTCGCGCCCAGCTTCTTCGAGGCCGGCGCGAACACGTTCGCGCAACTCGGCGGCGGCACGCTCAGTGAAAGTGATGGCGGCGATCTGTTCGATCGGCACCTCGTTACAGACGAGTGCAACGATACGGTCGACCAGTGCGCGCGTCTTGCCGGTACCGGCGCCAGCCTCCACGAAGAGCGTTTCGGCCAGCGACTCGCGGACGACGCGGCGCGCCTCTTCGTCTTGCGTGAGGTAGTCGGGGGCATCAATCATGATTGCGCCTCCGGCGACGCGGCCTGCCTCACGGCGCGCCACGGAGCGACGCCGGCGTGCTCAGCCTTCGATTGGAACTCGGCGTCACGGCGGCGTGAGCAGATGCGGTCGAAGTCGCAGAAACCACAGTTATCGAACTTGCTCGTCCATTCATTCTCTTCGCCGGGGTTCGCCGGGAAAGCGCCCGCGCGGACACCGCTCACGATCGCCTCAAGAGTGGCTTCGAATCGCGCATCTTTGTCCGCATCCGGCTCGTAGCCGAAGCGCGTGAAGCCGGCGCGGCGGCTGATGTACCAGTAGAGCGCGGTCGCCTCTTCGGCATCCCCGGCTGCGGCGAGGTACACAGGCAGTTGGAGCTTCGTGCCGCCCAGCAACGGATCCTTGTCGGTGCCCTTCATGCCGTAGTCGCTGCCGGTCTTGTAGTCGATCACCCAGGCCTTGCGTCCGTCCAGCGTGCGGTCGATGCGGTCTGCAAAGCCGCGCAGGCGGACGCCGCCGACCTCTCTGATTGGGATGGCCACCTCGAATTGGGAGGGAACGGCGCCCGTCTCGCGCCGGAACAGGGTGTCCTGCTCCAGAAACTGCTCGAGGTCCGCGCGAATGGTACGAGTTTCATGCTGCGCAAAAACATCGAGGCCGGTTAGCCCGCGCGACTTGGCCTCGGCCAGCTCCTCATCGGCGATCTCCACCAGCCGATCAAGGTCAGATCGTGTCCACGCCTCGTTCGGCTGCGGGCGGCCGGCCTTCTGCTGCTCCTTGAAGAACCTGTCGAGGATTTCGTGAATCAGCGTGCCCTTCTCTCGGGGGTCCATCATCTGCCGCTCGTCCGGCTCCTCGACGACCTGCAGCTTGAGCAGCGATCTCAGGAAGTAGCGGAACCCGCAGGAGGCGTAGTGCTCCAGTGAGGTCGGTGAGACGAGGCCCTGCAGTTGCAGCCACTCTGGGTCGTCCAACGCGGCCAGGTTGCCGTCCCACTCCGTCAGATCGGTGCTGCGGCGCGCGCGCAATGAATCGACCGCGCGAAAGCGGGCGTGATCAGGTGGTGGCTGGCGCCTCTCCTGTGCGAGACCGACCGCGCGGCGCAAAGCCAACTCGCCGGTGCTCAGCACAGGCCCGCGCAACGCGACGGCGAGTGGTGATGACTGCCGCCGCACAGCCGAACCCAGATCCTCACCGCGGCGAAGCTCCGACGCCGTGACTGGGCGACCGATGACTGCTGAGACCGCCTTTGCCATCAGCGGCGACGGAAAGTATTCGCGGGAGCCGCCGGACTCATACGCTGGGGCAGACCACGTCAGCGCGCCGGCGCCTGCAGAAGCCACGGCACGCTCGCCGGCCTCCTTGGAACGTTCGATGCGCGCCGCGGCGTCCTCGATGAACGGATGCTCGCGGCGAAGAGCTTGCCAAACTCGGTCATCAAGGATGGCGTCAGTGCCGGGGCCGGCCGGAAACGCACCCTCGTACGCTCCGCACAGGATCACACGCTGGAACCGCATGCCAGCCGCCACGCGATAGTCGGCTATGATGACGCCGTTGCCGATGCTCTCCGGGCGGATGCAGCGCGCTTCCAGGTTGGCACGGAGTGCCTCGGCGAAGCTGCCGAGCGAGAACTCGCCGCCCAACGCGCCAACGGTACCGAGCTGCTCGATCTCCTCCAGCGCCTCTTCCAGGCCATCTGTGCCCGGCTCCAGGTAGTCCTCGATAACGGCTTTGAATGCGACGATGAAGGTCTCTGCAGGTTGGAACTGTCGAAGCGGCTGGAGCCTGGCGACGAGCGCCTCGACCACACCCAGCAAGCGCTCGGCGTGCTCCGCCTCGCGGCGGAGGATGCCGATGCGCATTTCGTCTTCATACGGGTCGAGGCCATCGGCAGTAGTGGTCTTGTATTTCGCGTACGCCTCGAGCTGCTGACGCCAGCGGATCGGGCCGCGGGTGATGCCGGCGTCGCGCGAGATCTTGTCCCAGGTCGAGGTCATCTCGTGCACAACGGCAGTCGCACTCGGAAGCCACTCTTTGATCGGGGCAACGGTGAGAAAGTCGATTGTCCCCGTACGGGAGTAGTCCAGCTCCGGAAGTTTCGCCAGCAATAGTACGCCGCGCCCGGAGCGCGTCTCCGCAACCGGGACGCCCGGCAACGGCACGGCCGTCACGCCGGCTGCAGAGAAAGCTTCGCGGAGGAGGCGGCCGTTGCCCTCGCCGGCGCCGTGGAAGACAGCCCCTTCGTGCAGCGGGACGCCTGAGCCGAGAGCTTCTAGGACCAGTCGCACGGCCTGCTGAGCCTCGCTGGCCGGGTCAGGCGCGATGAGGAACGTCTGTTCGGGCCGGGCTGCGGGTTCGCCCAACTCCGTCACGTTAACGACGGTCCTTAAAGCATCGAGAAGTACTGTGCCGGCGGCGTTCTGGGGCTTCGGCGGAACCACATACACATCGCCGAGTTCCGCCAAGAAGCCGGAACGTCGCTCGCGAACCGCGTTGGCAGCAGAGTCCAGCAGGTCATCTTCGTCGTAGAAGGCGGCCGTCGCCTGGCGGAAGCGATCGTACAAGCGCAAGATCTCGCCGAGGTGGCCGGGCGCGGTGATACGCACGTCGGCCGACGAGCGGATGCCGCCCCGGCGAAGGCGGCGGAAGATTTGCCGCAGGACTCGCGCGTAGCCAGGCAGATCGCCAACCGCCGCTAATGCGCCTCTGGACTCACGTGCGACCGTCTCCGCCGCGTAGTCTCCGATCGGCCGGGCCAGCGGCGAGCGGCCCTCCGCTGCCAGGCTCCCCGCTCCGAGTAGCTCCGCGACACGGGCGAGCGGCTCGAAGCGGACGGCGGCGAATGGGCCGTGACCAGCGAGCCGACGGCGCAGTTGCAGCGCGGCGGAGTGCGACGGCGCGATTACTGTGACCGGCGCCAAAGGGTCGCGGGCGCGGCTTTCCGCGAGGGTTTGTAGGGCTTCAAAAGTATCGGTCAACAGACGGTTCTGGCAGGGCGACTTAGGCGACGAGAGTTAAGGTCAGCATAGGTACGCGGTTGAGAAGCTGTCAACGATATTCGGGCACGGGGTTAAGACGGTCTGAGCCGCCTCACCTTGACGATAACGTGGCGAGATTTCGGCGAGAGCGCTTTGACAAACTGTGGCCACAAGGAATGGGGCAGACCACAAGGAGGGCGGCTTGACATGCTAAACAAAGTAATCGTCATGGTGTCCGATCTCGACGATGCGAGTCACGGCGAGATTAACGTGTTGGACGGGCCCGAACAGGCGGCCCACTTCGTCGAGACTCTGCTCGAATCCGGCTTCGAACAAGAGCGCGTCCGCGTGTTCGGCGGCGACGAGCTCCAGATGCAGGTACACCAACGCCCGGTCGTATCGCTGATCAGCAACGCGCGCGGCCTGAAGGAGGAAGCCCCGAGGGATCAGGAAGAGGAGCAGGCGGCCCCGGCGCCCCAGGCTAGGCCGCAGCAAGAGCAAGTAGCAGCCTCAAAGACCGTGGCCGCCCATGCCAAGGCCGTCATGGATGAAGTCGCCGCGCAACCGTTCGTACGCAACGGCGTGCGCTTCTCATCGCAGTTCGGTCCCGCGTAAACGCCTCCCAACCGAGAGACCCGGTTCGATCCGTGCGTTGAGGCGGAGCGAGCAAGCCCCCTGCTCGCTCCGCCCGTCCTTGGGACGCCGTCTCTCACGCCCGGTATCTGACACCTCGCACCTGTCTGCTATGATTGCCGCTTGTGACTGACCTTGCCACTCGAGCCATCGATACGGACGGCGCCAACTTCCAACTGGGGAACGAGGTGTTCACGTTGGCACGCTCAATTTTCGTACGCCAGCGCGAGACGCCCGACATCTACGACGCCAATCACGTCACTCGAATTCAGGCCCGTTCCCCCGAAGCGATCGGCGAGCTCTTCGCGGCGACCGACCGTGAGTTCCAGTCCGCCGGCCACCGCCGTTTTGACGTCGATTACCGGACGCCGCCGGAGTTCGTCGCGCGGCTGCTGCTGGACGGCGGCTATGAGCGGTCCGACTCGCTGATTTCAGTGCTGGAAGGCGAGCTGCGCAGTGAAGCGCCGACTTGCGACATCCGGCCGATGAACTCGGACGCCGACTGGGAGGCGTTCTGGGAGCTCATGTTCATGGACTGGGTCGACCATCACGAGCGAATCAAGCGTCCCGTAAAGGAGGAGGTGGCCCGACGCATGTGGCAGGCCAAGCGCCTGAAGACGCCACCCGTGCGATACTGGCTGGCTTACGAGGGCAAGAAGGCGGTCGCATACCTGAACTCGTGGGAAGGTGTAGGTGATCTCGGGCAGGTGGAGGACCTCTTCGTTCACCCGGAGTACCGCAAGCGCGGCATCGCGACGTCGCTTCTCCACCACTGCGTGGCGCAATGCCGGGCCAACGGGGCCGGCCCGATCGTCATCGCCGCCGATCCGACGGACACCCCAAAGAACATCTACGCCCGTCTGGGCTTCCGGCCGGTGGCGTGGCTTTCGAAGTACTTGAAGCAGCTGGCAGAGTAAAGCCTGGCCGTTTCCTTGTTCCGGGTTCTGCGTTTTCGTATAGTGTACGAAAGCCAGCGCGATGAGAGAGACTGAGCGCGCCCCCGAGCCCGAAGCCACACCGTTTCCCCCGCTCCCGAACGACATCACCGTCGAAGGTTTGATGCGCGAGCATTACGAGGGCATCAATCCACGGGACATCTTTTCGAAACTGGAAAGCTTCACGCTGGCCGAACGCGCCCGCGAAATGGGCATCTACCCGTTCTTCCAGGCACTGGACAACAACGACGGCACGGTGGCCCAGATCTACGGCCAGCGCGTGCTTATGTTCGGCTCCAACAACTACCTCGGCCTCACCCGGCATCCTCACGTCGTCGAATCGGCCCGCGCGGCCATCCTGAAGTACGGTAGTTCAATGACCGGCTCTCGGCTGCTCAACGGCACCAACAAGCTCCACGAAGAGCTGGAGGGCCGCATCGCGCGCTTCCTGCACACGGAGGCGGCGCTCGTCTTCACCACCGGCTACCAGGCTAACCTCGGCATCATCACTGCGCTAGTTGATAAGAACGCGGTCTGCGTCGTCGACAAGCAGGACCATGCCAGCATCTACGACGGCTGCCAGTTGTCCGATGGCGAGATGGTTCGCTTCCGCCACAACGACGCTGAGCACCTAGACAGCGTTCTCGGCAAGATAGACAAAGCAAAGGCCGCGCTCGTGGTCATTGATGGCGTGTACAGCATGGGAGGCGATATCGCGCCTCTGCCGGCCATCCTTGACGCCTGTCAGCGCCATACCGCCCGGATCGTCGTCGACGATGCGCACGGCCTCGGCGTGCTGGGCGAAGGCGGCCGCGGGACGGCCAGCCACTTCGGCGAAGAGGCCCGCGTCGACCTGATCATGGGCACGTTCTCTAAGTCCATGGCCTCGATCGGCGGCTTCGTCGCCGGCCCCAGGCGAGCGCTCGATTGGATACAGCACTTTGCCCGCTCGATGCTCTTCAGCGCCAGCCTGCCGCCGGCCTCCACGGCCGCCGCCCTGGCGGCACTCGACGTCCTCGAGGGCGATCCCGAAATGCCGCTGAGGCTGAAGCGACTGGGCGACACGTGGCGAGAGGGGCTGCAAGGGATGGGGTACGATACCGGCGACAGCTCCGGGACCCCGATCGTGCCGGTGAACGTCGGCGATGAGTACACAACGGTCATGTTCTGGAAGGAGTTGCTCGCCGAGGGCGTTTACACGAACCCGGCGATCTACCCTGCGGTCAACATGAAGGAAGCGATCCTCCGCACAAGTTGCATGGCTACGCACACGGAAGAGCAGATCGGGCAGGCTCTCGAGAAGTTCCAGCTTGTGGGCCGTCGACTCGGTGTCATCTCCTAGCTCTACCGTCGCCGTCGACGTTCAAGTCGTGCCCGTCCAGTCGAAGCGTGACCTCGACGAGTTCATCCACCTGCCCTGGAGCATCTACAAGGGCAATCAGAACTGGGTCGCGCCGCTCTTTATGATCGAAAAACAGCGCTTTTCGGCGAAGCACAATCCCTTCTTCCGCCACGCCGATGTCCAGTTGTTCCTCGCCCGGCGCGAAGGACGCACAGTCGGCCGTATCTCCGCCCAGGTGGACAGCGAGCACATCCGCTACTGGCATGAACGTGCCGGCTTCTTTGGCTTCTTCGAGTGCGAGAACGATCCGCAGGCAGCCGGCGCGCTGCTCCGCGCAGCCGAGGCCTGGCTGCGAGAGCGTGGCATGGAGCGCATCCGCGGGCCGCTCAGTTTCTCGACGAATGGCGAGGTCGGATTGCTCGCCGAGGGGTTCAACCTGCCGCAGATGCCCATTATGCCTTACACGAACGCGTACTACCTCGGGCTGATGGATGGCGCCGGCTACGTGAAGGCGAAGGACGTCATGGCCTGGCGTTGGGAACGGCAGCCGGTCCCCGAGGGCACGCCGCGCCGCATGGTCGAGGCTTTGCGCGCCCGGCCCGACGTTAAAGTGCGCTGCGCCGATATGGACAACTTCCGCGCGGAGTACGAGACGATCCTCGCGCTGTACAACGACGCCTGGAGCGAGAACTGGGGCTTCGTGCCGGCAACCAAAGCCGAGGCCGACGACTTCGCCAAGAGCCTCAAGATCGTCGTCGACCCGCGTATCGTCCCGATTGTCGAGGTGAACGGCGTCGCCGCCGCAATGGCGCTCGCGGTCCCGAACTACAACTGGGCGCAACAACCCCTCAACGGCCGGCTCTTCCCCTTTGGCTGGATACGGCTCCTTTGGCGTCTCAAGATCACCCGTCCAAAGTCGGGCCGGCTAATGCTGCTCGGCGTCAAGAAAGAGTTCCGCCAACGTCAGTATGCCGGCCTCGCCTACCTGCTCTGCGACGAGATATACCTCGCCGCCCGCGAGCGTGGTTACAAGTGGGCGGAGTTCGGCTGGACGCTGGAAGACAACGGGCTGATCAACTCGATCATAAAGAAGGTCGGCGCCGAGCACTACAAGACCTACCGCGTCTACGAGAAGCCCCTCTGATGCGCGTTCTCGTCACCGGCGCCAGCGGCTTCCTTGGCTCGCACATCGCCGAGCAGTTTGCCGACGCCGGCCACGACGTCCGCGCACTCCTTCGCAGGACCAGCAGCCGCAAGTTCCTGCAGTTCCCGCACGAGGAAGCGATTGGGGACGTGACGGACGCCGAATCGCTGCCGGCCGCCGTCTCCGACGTGGACGTCGTCGTGCACGCGGCGGGGCTGATCAAAGCACGAAACGAAGCCGAGTTCGCCTCCGTCAACGAACACGGCACGACGAACCTTCTCCGCGCCGTTGAAGCGCACAACCAAGGCGTCAAGCGCATCGTCTACATCTCCAGCATCGCCGCGCACGGCTCGAGCAAGAATGGCAAACCACGTCCACTCGACGCGCGGCCGAGGCCAATCACAGCCTACGGCCGCACGAAGCTCGGCGGCGAGCTGCTCGCGCGACGCTCTCCACTGGCCGACCGAACAGTCGTCCTCCGTCCGCCGGCGATCTACGGACCGCGTGACGCCGCGTTGCTGCCGTTCTTCCAGCTGGCGCGCTACAGGTTCGCGCCGCTTTTGAACGGCGGCCGCAACCGCGTCTCTATGATCTACGCGACCGACGCCGCGCGCGCGGTCCTTCTCGCAGCCACCGCCGAAGCCGATATCGGCGGCCGCATCTACTATCCCGAGGACGGCGCTGTCTACGCCTGGCTCGACATACTAGCCGCGATCGAGGCCGCTACGAGGCGAAAGATCCTCCTGCTGCCGACCCCGCGTTTCGCCTACGACCTGGTAGCGCTCGGCAGCGAGGCGTTCGGGGCCATCACGAGACGTCCCGTCGTCTTCACGCGCGAGAAGGTGCGGGAGATGGCCCAGCCAGCCTGGGTCTGCTCTGCCGACGACCTCCGCCGCGACCTCGGCTGGCGCCCTGAAGTGCAGATCCACGAGGGTGCGCGCCTGACGTACGACTGGTACGAGCAGGCCGGCTGGTTGTAGCAACCCCTTGAACCACACGCCCGGGGCGTCATTCTGAGCGCCGACTACGCTCGCCTCGGAGCGACATCGAATCTTCGCGAAGGGATCTTGAGCGGGGCCGCCGTCCGTGCGAGGAGACGTCCGTCAGCGACGCAGCGGACGTACTAACCCCGGCGCGCGGCGCGGCCCGGCAGCTGCGGCGATGCCGCCACGGGCGTCAGCGAGATCATCTCGTCCAGCGGATGGCCGTTCGGGACTGCGTCGAGGAACTCGCTGATGTCGATCGTCTCTCCGAAGCGCTCCTCGATCACCTTGGCGCCCTCTTCCAGGAGCGCTGTCATGAACTGCTCCTCCTGCACCACGCGCACCACCTCACCCTTGCGGAAGATCGCGCCGCGGCCCTTGCCCGCCGCCAGGCCGATGTCGGCATCCCGCGATTCGCCAGGGCCGTTGACGACGCACCCCATTACGGCGACCGTGATCGGTTTCCCGATCTTCTTGAACGTCTCTTCCACTGCATTTGCCAGCGGGATCAGATCCACCTCGATACGACCGCAGGTCGGGCAGGCCACGATCGTCGCGCCGCGCTGCCTGAGGTTGAGCGACTTGAGGATGTCCCAGCAGACCGGCAGCTCTTCCGCGGGGTCCGCCGCCAGCGACACGCGGATCGTGTCGCCGATGCCCTCCGCCAGCAGAACGCCGATGCCGACGGCCGAGCGCACGGAGCCCGAGCCCGGCGTCCCTGCCTCTGTCACGCCCAGGTGCAGTGGATAGGGGATCTTCGGCGCGATGGCGCGGTAGGCGCTGACCATCGTCGGCACGTCGAACGCCTTCATCGAAAGCTTGATGTCCTCGAACCCCATCTCGGTCAGCACGCCGATCTCCCAGAGCGCCGCGTCCACCATGCGGGAGACCTTGCTTGGTGGCAGCTCGCCGTCCCCGAGCGCCGGGATCGGCGGCAGCGAGCCTTCGTTGACGCCAATGCGGATGGAGATGCCGCGCGGTTGCGCCTCCCGGACGACCTCGCGCACTTTCTCAGCGTCGCGGATGTTGCCGGGATTGAGGCGCAGGCCGTGGATGCCACCCTTGATCGCCTCCAGTGCCAGCCGGTGGTCGAAGTGGATGTCCGCGATCAGCGGCACGACCGTCTTCGCGACGATCTCTGGCACCGCCGCGGCCGCCCGCTTGTCCGGCACGGCGATTCTGACGATCTCCGAGCCTTCGTCGGCCAGGCGGGCGATCTGCTCGATCGTGGCCCTGGCATCGGCGGTATCGGTGTTGGTCATCGTCTGCACGACGACCGGCGCGTCGCCACCGACCTGCACGTCGCCGACGTGGACCGGCCGTGACTTGCGCCGGGGGCTCAGGGCGAACGGTTCGTCCGTCACGACTCTACTACTTGACCTCAATGAGAATGGCGACTACTTCGTTGTCGCCGATGTTCTCAGATGTGTGCTCTGTAGGTTCGAAGACCATCGTCTCACCTACTTTGAGTTCTGCGTCCATCGACTTTCCGTCGGCCCCGGCAAACCGGTACTTGCCCGGCGTTACGGCTACAGCCACGTGCGTCGGATGGGCATGCAACTCCGTCTTGTCACCGGGCTTCATCCGCGCCTCCAGGACGCGGACCTTGTCCGTCTCCGAGAGTACCTTGTATACGTGAGGTGCGGTCTTTACTGCGTCCTTGGTCATGTTTCCTCCAAGCTAGATTAGCTAAACAAGCTCTTCCCGGCGATAATCCGCGCGATGTCTACGTACGTCACAACCACCGCCATGGTTATGATAAGCGCCAGGCCGATCAGGTGCACGACGGCTTCCTTTTCCGGCGCGATGCGTTTGCCCCGCCGCGCGATCTCGATCAGCACGAAGAAGATGCGCCCGCCGTCCAGCATTGGCAGCGGCAGGATGTTGATGATTCCGAGGTTGAGGGAGAGCAGGGCCGCCAGCTGCAGCAGCGTCACCCAGCCGTCCTGTTTGACGACTTCGCCGGTCGCCTGCGCGATGCCCACTGGCCCCGCAACCGACGGCCCAGCGCCGCCTTTGAACATCGCGATCACCTGGTTCCGCGCGAGCTCGAGCGATTGCACGGTCGACGTCCACCCCTTGCCAATCGCGGTGAACAAGCCGAAGTGTTCTCGGTCGTAGCACTGGGCCGGCGGCGAGGCGCCCTGGCATATTGCCGATCCCGTCACCCGGTCGTGGATCTGGATGCCGGTCGGACCCTGTCCGCTCGGTGGCGCCCAGCGCGCCTCCACGTTGGCGTCCACCACCTGTGAGCCGCCCCCAAATTCCGAGCGGGTGACTTCGAACGTCAGCGCCTTGCCCATGTTGAGGCGAATGTAGCGCCCGGCTTCCTCCGTGTTGGCGACGTCGTTGCCATTGATCTTCAGGATCGTATCGCCCTGCTTGAGCCCAGCCTGCGCCGCCGGCGAGTTCTGCTCGACGACATCGATCACGACCGGGCCCTTTGGCACGTTACGCGGGATCATGAAGACGAGCGCAAAAAGCACGATCGGCAGGACGAAGTTCATGCCCGCGCCCGAAGCGAGCACAATGATCCGCTTCCACGCCTTCTGCGCGGCGAGACTATGCGGGTCGGAGGGGTCCTCTTCGCCGAGCAGCCGCACGAAACCGCCGAGCGGCAGCCAGTTGATGGAGTAGATCGTCCCGCGCCACGTAAACCCCCACGCGCGCGGCGGGTAGCCGATGCCCGCTTCGAGCACCGTTATGCCGAACAGCTTAGCCGTAATATAGTGACCCAGCTCGTGGATGACGATCAGCGCAACCAGCATCCCGACAAACGGGATGATGTAGTGGATCAGGATGTCCAAGGCCGCCCCTTTTCTGCCCGCCCTGTGAGCATGGGAGCATTGGAGCAAGCGAGAATCGGCAAAGTAGCGTCAACGCGCCTTCGTGATGCTCTCATGTTATTGTGCTCCATTGCTTTGAGAAGGTCCTGAACCAGAATACGCATTCGGCCCGCGTTCAGGCCTTCGCCTTCACCAGGTAGTCGGCGAAGGCACGCGCCCAGGCGTCCGCCTCCAGCACTTGCTCCAGCGACGGGTTGGCGATCAGATCGTGCGCGTCCAGAGTTCCCTCAATCACATGCGCGATCTCCGGGAAGCGGATATAGCCTGCCAGGAAGTTGTCCACTGCGACCTCGTCCGCGGCGGCCAGCACGGCCGGTGCTGTTCCAGCTCGCCGGCCCGCCTCCAGCGCCAGGCGAAGGCAGGGGAAGCGAGCATGGTTCGGAATGCCGAAGTTCAGCGTGCCGATCGACTTCAGGTCGAGGCGCGGGACAGTCGTCTCGGGCACGCGTTCCGGGTACGTGAGGGCACACTGTATGGGTAGACGCATGTCCGGCACTCCCAGTTGCGCCTTCACCGACCCGTCCCGGAACTCCACCAGCGAATGCACCACGCTCTCGCGGTGCAGCACGACCTCGATGCGGTCTAGAGGCACGTCGAATAGCCAGCGCGCCTCGATGCACTCCAGCCCCTTGTTCAGCAGTGTCGCGCAGTCCACCGTGATCTTTTTGCCCATCTGCCAGTTGGGATGCCGCAACGCCTGCTCAGCCGTCACGCGCTCGAGCTCCTCCTGTGGTAGATCGCGGAACGCCCCGCCCGAAGCCGTGATAACGAGGCGCTCGACCGACTCCGGCGATTCGCCCCACAGGCACTGCCAGATCGCCGAGTGCTCGGAGTCAACGGGCCGCAACTCTGCGCCAGACCGCTTGGCCTCCGCTGTAAGGATGTGGCCCGCCATTACGAGCACTTCTTTGTTAGCGATCGCGATCTTCTTCCCGGCGCGCGCCGCCGCGAGCGAAGGCGCCAGACCAGCCGCCCCCGACGTTGCGACGACGACGAGATCAACATCGCGGTGGGAGGCCATCTCTTCCATCGTCGCCCACTTCGCGGTGATGCTCCCGTCGGCGAGCCGGCTGTCGACGTACTCCCGCTCGCGTTCGCAGTAGATCATCCGCGGCCGGAATTCACGCGCCTGCTGCTCGAGCTGCGTCACGTTGTTCCCGGCCGCCAGCGCCACTACGTTAAACCGCCCGGGCAGCGAGCGGATAACGTCCAGCGTCTGCCGCCCAACCGAACCTGTCGAGCCCAGGATCGCGACGCGAATCATTTTCATGTGACGGGGCGGGAGAACGAAGTGGGGAAAGGGAAGGCTGCGGGCGGCAAACTACTATTCATGCGCTCAATCTGCGAAAACTCTGCGGCAATCTGCGGCCAATTTCGAGGAGTGGGCCGGCGACCGAAATCCGTGTTCATCCGTGGCTACTAAAGCACGACCCACACTGCGAAATAGTATACCAGAGGCACCGTAAACAGCAGCGAATCAAGCCGGTCCAGTAACCCGCCGTGGCCCGGCACAAGCACGCTCGTGTCCTTCACGCCCGCGCCCCGCTTTAGAGCCGACTCGCCAAGGTCAGCCAGCACAGCGACCGCAGGCAGAATCAGTCCGAGCACGACCGCCTGTCCTGTGCTAACCGGCAGGTCCAGTGGCCAGTTCAGCGCGACGACGACGATGAGGCCGCCGACCAGCCCACCGGCTGTGCCCTCCCACGTCTTGCCGGGGCTGATCCGCGGCGCCATCTTGTGCCGGCCGATCAGCTTCCCGACCGCGTAAGCGCAGGTGTCCGTCCCCCACGTCGAAAGGACGACCAAGAGTACCCATCTCTCGCCATCGTCGAGGTTGCGTAGCAGCACGAGATACGATCCGAGGATCCCCACGTAGAGAATCGCTGCCACGATTGCGAGCCACCCCGTCATCGCAGTCTCGGGCAAACCACGTACCAGTACATAGAGCATGGCGACGCCCACGACCGCGACCAGCTCCGGTGGCCACTCGTCGACCGCCACGTCGGCCGCGATTGTCACCGCGACGACGACGGCTACGGCGGCGATCGCCGCCGCGCTCGGCTGCCAGAGCGGTCGCTCCTCGCGCCGCGCCATGTGCACGAACTCCAGCGCGGCGATGCCCAAGATGACACAAGCGACCGCCGTGAACAGGTGCCCGCCGATCAGGATGACGCCGATGACGATGGGTATGCCGATAGCGGCGGTGAGGAGCCGTTGGGCCAGCATCTGCGCGGGCGCTAGGGCTTGTGGCCGTTGCCGTGTACGCTTGGCGAGGCGCCGTTTCCGTTGAGCGCCGGTCGGTCCAGCTCGTCCGGCAGGAGGCCTCCGAAGCGCCGGCGCCGTTGGCAGTACGCGCTCAGCGCCTCGTCGATGTGCTGCACGTCGAAGTCCGGCCAGTAGACGTTCGTAAAACAAAATTCGGCGTAGGCGCCCTGCCAGAGCAGGAAGTTCGAGATCCGCATCTCGCCCGCCGTCCGGATGATCAGGTCCGGGTCGGGTAAGCCGTGCGTAAAGAGGTAGCGGTCGAACATCGCCTCGTCGATCTCCTCGGAAGGCACCCCCGCGGCCACGATCCGCCGCACGGCATCAACGATCTCCGCGCGTCCGCCGTAGTTGAAGGCAATCGCCAGCGTCATCCGCCGATTGTCCTTAGTCAGTTCGATCGCGTTGGCGATCTGCTGCTGCAGCTTCTCGCCAAGCGGGGAGAGGTCGCCGATGTGCAGCAGGCGAATGCCCTCGTCGTGCAGGTTCTGAGTCTCCCGCTTGAGGAACCTGGAGAGCAGCGCCATCAGGCCCCGCACCTCGTAACGAGGGCGGTCCCAATTTTCGGTGGAGAAAGCGTACAGCGTCAGGTGCGAGACGTTGTAGTCGGCGAAGCGTTCGATCACGCGGCGAATGTTTCGGGTCCCGGCCTTATGACCAAAGAGCCGGGGCTTGCCGCGGCTGCGGGCCCAGCGCCCGTTTCCGTCCATGATGATCGCCACATGGTCGGGCGTGCGCGGCAGGTCCAGTGGTGGGGTTCGAGTGCTTACGGGGGTCTGGCCGTTGGCCGCCGGGGACGAGACCATATTACTCACCAGTATAGACCGTCCGGCTCAGAGGACGCAGTCCGCCTCAAACCGTAAGGACCTCCTGCTCCTTCTCCTCGCCGATCGCGTCCACCTCGCGAACCTGTTCGTCCGTCAGCTTCTGCAACTCTGTCTCCGAGCGCTTGAGGTCATCCTGCGAAATCGAATGGTCGTGCTCCAGCTTGCGCAGCTGTTCGTGGATGTCGCGGCGCACGTTGCGCACGGCGATTCGGGCCTCCTCGACGCGCTTGCGAATGTGCTTGGCGAGCTCTCTACGGCGCTCCTCGGTTAGCGGCGGGATCGAAAGCCGGATCACGGCGCCGTCATTGGACGGCGTCAGTCCAAGGTCTGACTTCTGCAGTGCCTTCTCGATCGTAGGCAGCGCCGTCTTGTCGTACGGCGTGATCATGATGAGCTTCGCATCGGGCGTGCTGATCGTCGCCAACTGCTGGAGTGGCGTTGGCGTTCCGTAATATTCCACCTTGATGTGCTCGACGAGGCCGGCGCTCGCGCGACCGGTGCGCACCGTCGCCAGCTCGTGCCGAAGCGAGTCGGTCGCCTTGTGCATGCGCCCCTTCGCGTCCGAGATCTGCTCTTGCACCATGCGTTTACCTCTTGCCCGTGACTTTGGCTTTCGCTGCGTCCATCGTCGTCGGCATCTCGCCGATCAGAGTCCCGATCTCTTCGCCCCCAGCCGCCCGCACAATGCTCTCGCCGTCGCGCAGGTCGAAGACGACGACCGGCAGCGAGTTCTCCATGCAAAGCGACAGCGCTGTCGCGTCCATGACCTGTAAACGACGGTTGAGCGCGTCCAGATACGAAAGCGTCAGGAAGCGCCGTGCCGAAGGGTCCGTGTGCGGGTCAGCCTCGTAGACGCCGTCTACGTTTTTTTTGGCCATCAGCAGCACTTCCGCGTCGATCTCGATCGCTCGCAGCGCCGCCGCGGTGTCCGTTGTCATATAAGGGTTGCCCGTCCCAGCGGCGAAGAGAACGACGCGCCCCTTCTCCAGGTGTCGCATCGCGCGGCGCCGGATGTATGGCTCGGCCACCGCGGTCACGGAGATCGCCGACTGCGTCCGAACGTCCAAACCCGCTTGTTCTAGAGCGTCCTGAAGGGCGAGCGCGTTGATCATCGTCGCGAGCATGCCAGCGTAGTCGCCAGTTGCGCGGTCCATTCCCGCCGCCTCCGCCGTGGAGCCGCGGAAGATGTTGCCGCCGCCGACGACGATCGCCGTCTCGGTGCCCATCTCACAGACGCGTTTCACCTGCTGCGCGATTGTGGCCAGCGTGGCGCGGTCGATGCCGTAGGGTTGGTCGCCCTGCAGCGCCTCGCCGCTCAGCTTCAGCAGGATTCGCCTGTAGGCCGGCTTTCTCGCCATCCAGCAGCCTCCTCGCGCCTCAGTCTAACAAAACGCCGCCCCGTGGAGCGGCGCTTCTGTAGGTATTGTTCTGGTCAGCGTCCTAGCTCAAACCTCGCGAAGCGCTTAATGCGCACGTTTTCGCCTGTCTTCGCGATCGTGTCCCGTACGAGCTCGCCGATCGTCATCGATTCGTCCTTGAGGTACGATTGTTCGAGCAGGCAGACCAGCTTTGGGTCTTCGTCGCTACCCTTCGGCAGGTCTTCCTTCGATAGGTACTTCGGGTTCGACCCAGCGACCTGCAGCGCGACCGCCGTCACCAGGTGCTTGAAGTCGTCCGTGCGCGCCACGAAGTCCGACTCGCAGTTCACTTCGACGAGCGCCCCCACGCGATGGTTGTGGTGGATATAAGACTGCACCATGCCCTCGGCAGTCTCGCGGCCGGCACGCTTCTCGGCCAGCTTGTGCCCCTTCTCTTTGAGGGCCTCCATCGCCTTCTTCACGTCGCCCTTCGCGGCCTCCAGCGCCTGCTTGCACTCGAGCATTCCGGCGCCTGTTCGCTCGCGCAGTTCTTTAACGTCGTTAGCAGAGATTGCCATGTCTTCTCCTGGCCGGGGTTAGCTGGGCGCCGTCTCGTCAGACGGTGTCTTGTCGGTTGCGGGCGCCTCGACAGAGTCTGTGGCAGGGTCAGCGGCTTCGGCGGGAGCCTCGGCTTCGGTCGCGTCCGGCGCGGTTTCCGCTTGCGCTGAGGCAGCTGCCTCGGCCGCGGCGACTTCCGCTGCCACCGTCGCTGCTGCAACCGCCGCCTCTGCGGCCGCGAGTGCTGCAACGGCCTCGGTCGCCGCCCGCTCTTCGGCGGCGCGCACATCCGCCGGCGACACTTCGTCGGGCGAAGCGATGTAGCCCGTCTCCGTGTAAGCGCCGACCTCGACGTCCTCCGCCTCGAGCGCCGCTTGCTGCGCGAACTCGCGCGCCGTCAGACCATCAAGCACGGCGTCGGCCATCTTCAGGGTGATCAGCTTAATCGCCCGGATCGCGTCGTCATTGGAGGGGATTGGGTAGTCGATCACGTCCGGGTTGCAGTTCGTATCCACGAGCGAAACGATCGGGATGCCCATCCGCAGCGCTTCGGCGACGGCTATGTCTTCCTTCGTCGTGTCGACGATGTAGATCGCGGCTGGCAGCGCTGTCATCTCCTTGATTCCGCCGAGGTAGCGGTTGAGCCGCAGGATCTCCTCCTCTTTCTGGAGACGGTCCTTCTTCGACAGCATGTCGAATTCGCCGCGCGCCCGCGAGTCCTCTAGCCGTACGAGGTAGTCGATGCGGGCCTGGATCGTCTGGAAGTTCGTCATCGTGCCGCCCAGCCAACGCGTCGTCACGTGCGGCATGCCGCAGCGCTGCGCTTCGCTCTGGATCGCCTCTTGCGCTTGCCGCTTAGTGCCGACAAAGAGAATCGTGCCGCCTTCCGCGACCAGGTCCCGGACGAATGTACAAGCCTCATCGAGCAGTCCAACCGTCTGCTGCAGGTCGAGGATGTGGATGCCGTTGCGTTCAGTGAAGATAAACTTGCGCATCTTCGGGTTCCAGCGCCGGGTCTGGTGCCCGAAGTGCACGCCCGCTTCCAGCAGGGACTTCATCGATACAGGTGTAGCCAAAAGACATTCGCTCCTTTTCAGTGTCCGAACGAACAGTATACACGGCTCGAGGGTGAAGAGTCCGCCTTGCGGCTTGTCAGTCGAAACAGCCTTAGGCCGCCTGGGCGAAAAGCCGGGTCAACGAAACTGGTTCTAGCCCCTTGGCCCGCAGGCCGTCGATGATCTGCGGAAGAGCGGTGGCCGTCCGTTGGCTGAAGTGAGTTAAGAGGATCGCGCCAGCGTTTACGCCCGAGAGCGCATTCTGGACCATTTGGTCCGAAGTCGTGGACGATGAAGAATCGCCTGTCGCGGCGCTCCACAACACAGGCCGGTACCCCAGCCGCGCTGACGCATCGATCACCGTTTGATTGACGGCTCCGCCACTGGGGCGCATGTATGGCAAGGTCGTCGTTTCGGGAACCACCGCGCGCACGAACGCCTCGAAGTCCCGCAGGTCCTTCTGTATGTAGTCTGCGGACTTGTCGGTGAGCCAGGCGTGGTCCATTGTGTGATTGCCGATCTCGCAACCGGCGTCGATCGCGCGGCGGATGAACTGAGGATCGTTCTTGACCGCTCGGCCCGTCAGGAACAACGTCGGCTGCACCTTCTTCCCGCTAAGCGCTTGCAAGACCTCATCTTGCGCACGCCAGCCGTCGTCGATCGTCAGCCCAACCAGGCCTCCACCAGCCGGCCCCGTCCGCACAACCTGGCGCAACAGGTCAGACGACCACGCCGGCTTCGCCTGCACCGCGGAAGTGGAAGGAGTTGGAGATGGGCTGGGGACGGAGCCTGACCCATAGATGACCGGCGTCGCCGACGGATCATCTTCGTGGACTACCAGGACCTCTGATTCATGTGTGTTCCCGTCCGAATGCGTGAGCAGCCCCAGGCGCGAGGCGGTTGCAACGGAGAGACCCATTGCCCCAAGCATCAGGAGGCTTCGACGGGAGAGCCTTCTCATTAATGTCATTATACGGGTGAATCTGCGTTGTCGCAGCGACCGTTTCTCTACTCACTTGTTCATATCTATTGCCATCTAACCCCGGTTCTCAGTCCTAAGCCAGCATTCGTTCCCGTTAAGCGCATGCTCAGCTATACTCGTACATGAGGAGGGACCACGTTGCCAGTCTACGAATATCGCTGCGCCAAGGGACACGAGTACGAGAAGACTGAGAGCTTCTCCGCCCCGACGCAGCAACGCTGTACCGTCTGCGGCGCCCGCGCCCGCCGCCTGATCAGCATGCCCTCCGTCATCTTCAAGGGCGGCGGCTTCTACAGCACCGACAACCGTCGCTCATCTGGCGAGCCTGCCGCCGCCGACGCTGCTTCTGCCGACTCGTCGTCAAGCGACTCATCTCCCGTGACGGATAGCGCGGCGAAGAGCGACAATGGCCACGGCCACTCCCACGGCGACGGCCACACTCACGACAAGCCCGCCAAGCCGGCGAAGGCGGGCGCTTCGAAGTCGGAAGCGGCGGCCGAGTAGCACTCAGACTGGCAGCTGTCAGCTCTCAGACCATGCGCGTCGTCCTGCAGCGCGTCTCCCACGCCTCGGTCACAGTCGACGGCGAGCCAGTGGATCGATTGGCCCGGGTCTATTGCTGCTCGTCGGCGCAGAGGAAGGGGACGACACCGCCGAAGCCCAACACCTGGCGAGAAAGTGCGCCGAGCTGCGTACCTTCCGCGACGAGGCCGGCAAGTTCAACCGCTCCCTTCTCGACGTCAGAGGCGAAGCGCTCGTAGTCAGTCAGTTCACCCTGCTCGCCGACGTACGCAAAGGCCGCCGCCCCAGCTTCGTGCGCGCCGCTGCGCCGGAGCTTGCCGCGCCGCTCATCGCCGCCTTCGCCCAGTCGCTGCGCGATCTCGGCGTCGCCACGCAGACGGGCCGCTTCGGCGCTCACATGGACGTCGAGCTCGTCAACGACGGCCCGGTGACGATCGTGATCGATTCGAGCGAGCTGGAGCGCCCGCGGCGAGGCTAGCTACCTCGCGCCGCTCGCCTGGCGCCAGCCGAGACAAGTTGTGCTGCGGTAGCAGCCTGGGAGTGGCGCTTGAGCAGGACGCTCGCGTAGGTCCGGCCATTTTTTGCAAGCCACCGCTTCGGCTTGTTGTACGTCACCTACAGCCAGCCGGCGTCGGTAGAACCTACCCAGAGAACCTGACTGTACCTGATTCGGTGAATCTTCCCGAACGGACCCGACTTCATATCGACGCGATCTGTGCGCACGACCACATAGGTATGAAACTTCGAGACCACGTACAGGATGGCGATCATCCCGCAGAAGAAGGCAGCGAAGGCGATCAGTTTCCACGCAACAAACAAGCCCTCGAATAGCCCGAATATCAATCCGACCGGCGGCGCCCAAAGGCACGCCCACCTCATGTAAGCAGGGTCGACTACTGCGAACTTGACGGCCTTCACAGGCGCAAGTAGCGCAGTAACGTCGGCTGGAGCCGGTGCCGGCGGCACGACTAGATCGAGCCGCTTGAATGATGATCGGTGGATCCGAATCTCGTCCACCAGTTGCGCGGCCAACCTCAGACTCCGCGGCGTAAACAGTGCGTAGTCTGCCTCACCCCGATCGTTCATAAACGTGATTCCGATACTCCCTGTCTTTTGCCCGACTTCGACCGACTCGATCTCGTCGTAAGGCACCGTCACTCTCCGCACGGGGACGACCACCCAGAATGAAACCTTGAGTGCATCGTCGCGAACCTCCATGCAATTTAGGTAAAAGGCGCTGAGAAACCCAAGGACGCCGAACAGCCCGAACAAAGAAAGAAACGCGATGTAACGTCCCTGCGGCGTCGCGCCGGTCACGAGCAAAAGTGCCACCCAGCCAACCAGCGGCAACGCCGGAACGATCGCTATCTGCCACCGTGGCACCTTTCCCCGAAAGCGCAATGGGGGCCGGCCACCGAGCGATGTCTGAGCGCGCATGGTAGGCTGTCTCTCTAGCTAAACCGCTGCCGGCCGCTCTCCGTTACTTCGGCCACAGCGTCCAGCGAAATGTCCAGCGCGCGGGCCGAGTGCGTGATCGCCCCCATCGAGATGTAGTCCACGCCCGCCTCCGCGTAAGCTCGTGCGTTCGCCGCGGTGATCCCGCCGGACGCCTCCAACGTCGGCCGCTTTGAGCCGAGGGCGCGGACGACCTCCCGCACCTCCTCAGGGGTCATGTTGTCTAGCAGCAGCTCGTCCGCGCCGGCGCCGGCCGCTTCGCGCGCTTCGGCCAGCGTCGTCACCTCGCACTCGATCCGCATCTCCGGATTCGCTGTGCGGGCCAGCCGGACCGCATCGCCGACCCCCAGGTCGCGCTCACGCAAAGCCGCGATGTGGTTGTCCTTAATCAGCACCCCGTCCGCCAGGTCAAAGCGGTGGTTCGCCGCGCCGCCCATCCGCGTCGCGTACTTCTCCGCCACGCGCAGGCCGGGCGTCGTCTTGCGGGTGTCCCGCAGCCAGCAGCCCGTACCCTTGAGCAGCCGCACGACGTTGTTCGCCGCCGTTGCCACACCGCTCAAGTGGCAGACGAAGTTCAGCGCCACCCGCTCGCCGCGCAGGATCGCCGCCAGCGAGCCTTCGACCCGCGCCACCGCCTGCCCCGGCGAAATGCGATCGCCGTCCGCTGCCTCCTCGTTCCACCGCAACATCGGATCGACCGCCGCGAACGCCTCTGCGGCGAACGCCAGGCCGGCGAGAACCCCCTGCTCTTTGGCGATCAGATCCGCGCGTCCGCTCTGCCTGGCCGGTACCAGCGCTTTGGTTGTTATGTCACGCTCCGCCCGGTCCTCGGCGAGCGCGGCACGGACGAGATCGCGCACGTATTGGGAATCGAGTTCCGTCTCCATGCGGCGATTCTCGCAGAACGCGGCGGACGATGCGACTCAGACCACGAACCACCCACAATGTTCGTTTGTGGACGGTGTTGACAAACGTATTGGCAGCTTTCCCGGCCTCGGCAATAATCGGGGCAGCTTCTCGAACCGAGTCGCAGCGAGTCAGGGTGAAAGGACTCGGCAGGCGCGAAGGGGAAACCCGCAACGCAGGCCAGACCCGGATCCCAGATGAGTGTGGCTCACCTCGGGAAGCTTTTTGTTTTGGCAGCAGTCGGCACGAAGCGCCCCTAAAGCATCGACGGCCGAACTCGCCTTCCTCCTTCCGGCTTCCTACTTCGACGTGCGTGACTTCCGTCACAGCGCTTCTCCCCGCGTGCGATAATCCTTCGCAGCACGGGGGCAGAAGGAGCATGGCATGACCACAACCCAGCCGATCGTCTTTAATCCCATCGATCCCGCCTTCCGCGCCAACCCTTACCCGATCTACGAGCGCATCCTCGCCGAAGACCCTGTCCACATGACACCCTTTGGGGTACGCGCTTTCGCCCGCCACGCCGACTGCCTGGCGATTCTGCGCGACCCCAAGCGCTTCAGCAGCGACGACCGCAAATCGCCGTTCTACCAGCCGATCAGCGCGTCGTTTCAGATAAACGATGGCCCACGTCCCGGCCGCACGCATGATGGCGAGCACGTGCCTGCTCCCACGGAGGGCGTCTCCGACGCGGACCGGCCGTTCCTCTTCATCGATCCGCCGGACCACACTCGTTTGCGACGGCTCGTGAACCATGCGTTCAGTGCCAGGACCGTGGAGGCGATGCGGCCGCGCGTGCAAGAGATCGTCGACGGGCTTCTCGACAAGGTAGAGGCGAACGGCTCGATGGACGCGATCTCCGAGCTGTCGTACCCGCTGCCCGTCGCCGTGATCTGTGAGATGCTCGGTGTCCCGAAGGAGGACCAGCCGATCTTTGGCGTGTGGTCGGAGGAGCTGGCGAAGTCGCTCGACCCGGCGATCGGACAGCCGGACGAGGTCCTCCAGCGGCGGGTAAAGGCCGTGCAGGACTCGCGCGAGTACTTCCGCGAGCTCGCCGCCAAGCGCCGGAAGAATCCCGGCGGCGACCTGCTCTCGGCGCTGATCGCGGCGGAGGAGGAGGGCGACAAGCTGAGCGAGGGCGAGCTGCTTTCGACGTGCACGCTGCTGCTGATCGCCGGGCACGAGACGACGGTGAACCTAATCGGCAACGGCGTCCTGCAGCTATTGCAGCACCCGGACGAGCTGGCGAAATTCCGAGCGAACCAGGACCTGGCGCCGTCAGTGGTCGAGGAGGTGCTGCGCTTCGACCCGCCGGTGCAGTTCGACGGCCGCATCTGCATCGAGCGGGCGGAGGTGGCCGGCGTCACGATCGAGCCCGGCAACTTCGTGATGACGCTGCTCGGCGCGGCCAACCGCGACCCATCGGTGTTCCCGGACCCAAGCCGCTTCGACATTACCCGCGGGGCGTCGAACCACATTGCGTTCGGCTACGGGATCCACTTCTGCCTCGGCGCGCCGCTGGCCCGGCTAGAGGGCCAGATCGCGCTGCGCTCGCTAACCCAGCGCTTCCCGAGGCTCCACCTGGAGTCGAACGAGCTGCGCTACAAGAACCAGATCACAATCCGTGGTCTGGCGGAGCTGCGGGTGGGCTGGTGAGCTAAGGGTTGACCAACCGTTCAGTACACAGCTAGTGTAGTGCTTCTTAGTTATCGTTAATTATGCTAGACTGCTGGTCATGAGAACCAGCAGAACGTTGACGGT
>DAINDD010000030.1:1835-32592 GCA_036732045.1 Chloroflexota bacterium | reverse complement strand
TCCCGGGCGGGTGGGTGGGACGCACAGCTCAACTAATACAGAAGAGCGGAGCCCCTCAACGGCGATGACCGATTGCCCCTCGCCCGTGTACGGGAGAGGGGTCAGGGATGAGGGCCCAGCGCAGACTCAGCCCGAGCCAGTACGTACAATCGACCCGTGAGCGATCTAGCCGTCGAAGTGCGCGGTCTGCGCAAGACGTATGGGACGCTGGAGGCTGTGCGCGGGATCGATCTTGAAGTGCCGCAAGGTGCCATCTACGCTCTGATCGGCCCCAACGGCGCCGGCAAGACGACGACGCTGGAGATCCTTGAAGGCCACCGCCGCCCAACGGCCGGCGAGGCGCGCGTCCTCGGCTACGACCCCTCCCGCAATGAGACGGCGTTCAAGCAGCGCATCGGTATAGTCCTCCAGAGCTCGAGCATCCCGTTCTATCTGCGCGTCGAGGAGGCCGTCGCAATGTTCGGTGGCTACTATCCGCACCCGCGGTCGGTCGACGAAGTGCTGGCGCTCGTCGATCTGCTGCCGCAGCGTCGCTCGCTCGTGAGGCGGTTATCCGGCGGGCAACTGCGGCGGCTGGACGTGGCAATCGGACTGGCCGGCGACCCCGACCTGCTCTTCCTTGACGAGCCGACGACCGGTCTCGACCCGCAGGCGCGTCGCGGTGCTTGGGGGATGGTGCAGGGCCTGAAAGCGCTTGGCAAGACCGTCCTGCTAACGACGCACTACATCGACGAGGCTGAGTACTTGGCCGACCGCGTAGCGATCATCGCCGACGGCCAGTTCGTCGCCGAAGGGACACCGGACGAGCTGCGTGCGCGCTATAAGGACACCATAGTCAGCTTTCGCGCTGCGTCCGTACCGCCGGGCCTGCCGCCCGGCTTGGGCGCTGCGATGGAAGACGGCCGCGTGGTGATCCGCAGCGCCCGCGCGACGGAGGCGCTCTTCCAGCTCACGAGCTGGGCGAGGCAGGCCAGCGTGGAGCTGGAAGACCTGCGGGCGGCGCCGCTATCCCTGGAGGACGTCTACCTGCGCCTGAGCGAGGACGCGGAGAAGGGCGCGACGTGAGGCAGCTGCGTCTGGCGTTGCGGCAGATGTTCTACGAGAACCGCGCGTTCTGGCGGAACCCGGCGGCGGCCTTCTTCACGTTTGTGCTGCCGCTGTTCTTCCTGGTGGTGTTCAACGCGCTCTTCAAAGACACGATCGACGTTGAAGGAGGAAGAGTCGACATTTCGTTCTTCTTCGTTCCGGCGATCTCGGCGCTGGGAGTGATCAGCGCCTGCTACACGAACCTCGGGATGATGGTCACGATCTCGCGTGACCTCGGCGTGCTGAAGCGCATCCGGGGTACGCCCCTGCCGGCCTGGGCGTACCTCTTTGGGCGCATCCTGCAGGCGATGTTCGTGGCGGCGGTGCTGGTGATCATCATCACGGCTGTCGGCAAGCTTGCCTACGGTGTCGACGTGCCCAGCAACACGCTGCCTTCGCTGGTCGTGACGGTGGCCGTGGGCGCGGGTGCGTTCTGCGCGCTGGGGCTGGCGCTGACCTGCATCATCCCGAACGCCGACGCCGCCCCGGCTATCGCCAACGCCACGATCCTGCCGCTGCTCTTCGTCTCCAACGTCTTCATCCACCTCAACAAGCCACCGACGTGGCTGGACTACGCGGGGGACGTCTTTCCCGTCAAGCCGTTTGCCCTGGCGCTGGAGAACGCGTTCAACCCCTATGTGCAGGGAGCGGGCTTCGAATGGGGGCACCTCGCCGTCGTCGCTGTCTGGGGAGTTGGTGGGGCGCTCTTCGCGCTGCGATTCTTTAGCTGGGAACCGCGGCGCTAGCGGGAGGGCTGTCCCCCAGATTTCTTTGCCTCCTTTGGGGAGGGGCGAGGTGGTCAAGATGATCTTTACTCACAGCGTTGGTTACTGCGTTTGGGCGTATTCCTCGCTGTTGCGCAAGGATCATCGACTATCGAGGTACTGACCACAGCCGTTCTGCTGGCGCTGATGGGATAGCCGTGGGCCTTGGAATGGAGCTATTTAGATCAGGTCGGTCGTAGCCGTGAATTCCGATAGAGTCGCCACATCGGGGGAGTGCAGAGGGGGCGGAGCCCGCCTCTGCCGGGGGTCTGGGGGTGTCCCCCAGATTTTCTCTTCCTCCTTTGGGGAGGGGCGGGTGGGGGTTGACCAGCCTGTTCATCACGTTGGAGGGCGGCGAGGGCACCGGCAAGTCCACGGTCGCGGCAGAGCTCGCCCGCCAGTTGCCCCCTCTCGCAGTTGCGCTGTCTCCTCGCAATGTACTTACCGACAGTCCTGGCCACTTTGGGACTGTGCAGAGGGGGCGGAGCCCTCCTCTGCCGGGGTCTCGGGGGTCAGGGCAGACGTAGGTCGAGGGGGGGTCACCACATCTTGCCGACCTGAGGGTCGCCCCCTACGGCTCGAATCCCTACGGCTCGAATCTCTCCAGGGCGTCGATCTCTTCGTCCGAGAGCTGGGCGTGGATGACGCCGTCGCTGATTTCGGTCACGTAACGCATCGGCAGAACAACCTCGTGCTGGAAGAGGCCGCCGCGCTTGATGACGAGGGCGGCGATCTCGTCCGTCTTCTCGTCGACGAGCACTCGCTCTACCTCGCCGATCTCGGTGTTCGGCTCGTTCCGCCAGACAGGCGAGCCCTCCAGGATCGAGCGCTCGAAGCTGGTCTTCGTGAGGTGCTCGGCGGGCACGGCCAGACCGCTGCCGAGGCTGGCTAGCGATGTGGCGATCGCCACTCCCGCGTTCCAGACACGGCCGCCAAGCCCGCTCTCTTCGGGTGGCTGTTCGACGTCCGTCGCTTGGAAGAAGTGCGAGTGTTCGTAGAGAGGCATGTCGCGGAAGGCGGACTCCGCGACGTCGAGGTCTATGCGGTCGCCGTTCGCGGACTTTAGGCGCGCGATCTCGACCGTGACAATCTTCGGGTCTCCAAAACCGGGCTCTGGAAAGTGCGGTCCGGCATCGACGGCGATATGAGTAACCTCATTCGAGCCCGGTTCAAGGACGATCGCGTGGACGCTGCCCAGCTTCTCGCCGTCGGAGCCGTATACACCTGCGCCGGGGCGGACGTCTTCGAGGGTCATGCTAACGGCCCTTGTACGCCGGCTTGCGCTTTTCGGCGAAGGCGCGCGGGCCTTCTCGGGCGTCTTCGGTCCCGAAGATCGGCCCGGCCAGCTGCCCTTCGAGGCGGAGGCCGTCTTCCAGCGACATCTCGCGGCCCCGCAAGACGGCCTGCTTGACCGCGCGCACGGCCAGTGGCCCGCATTCCAGGATCCGGCTTGCAATCGCTTCGGCGGTGGGCATCAGCTCTGCTTGCGGCACGACGCGCGAGACGAGCCCGAAGCGGAGTGCCGTCTGCGCATCGAAGCGGTCGCCGGTCAGCAGCAACTCCATCGCAAACGCGAGCGGCACCGACCGTGGCAGCCGCTGTGTGCCGCCGGCAGCCGGGATGATCGCACGCTTGGGTTCCGGCAGGCCAAACTGCGCGTGCTCGGCGGCGACCCGGATGTCGCATGAGAGCGCGATCTCAAGTCCGCCGGCCAGGCAATAGCCGTTGATCGCCGCGATGATCGGCTTCCAGCACTCGTAGCCGCGCGTGATGCCGCCGAAAGGGACGTTCATCGGCACGCCTTCATTGCTCCCGGCGAGAGCCTGCGACATGGACAGCAGGTCGGCGCCGGCCGAGAACGCCTGGTCGCCGGCGCCTGTGAGGATCGCTACCCAGGCGTCATCGCCCGCCTTGAAGGCTTCGAACGCCTGCTTGAGGTCGTGGCTGGTCGCCGGATCGATGGCGTTGCGGCGGTCAGGCCGGTTGATCGTGACGTAGGCGATGTGGCCGCGCTTTTCGTAGAGGATGTTCTTGTAGTCGGGCATCGGGGCCTCCTCCCGCCCAAGTATATTCGACGCCGCGGCTCCACCGCTAAGTGGGCGCGCCCACAGACGACGACGGCCCGCAAATAGAAGATAACGTGAAGTATCGTCCGTAATACCCGCTCAAAAGCCCTTGTTATACGGATGGAGGAGGTGTGGTTCTCAAAATCTCACCAGTTGCGGGGCTGGTGCGGAACGAGTCTCCTTAGGACCCGGGTGCGTGCCCGCCTCCTCCGCGAATCGAACATGAACCAGGCTGGAACGGAGTGGACGTTGGGATGCATTGGACGTACAGAGTGCTGCGGCGCATCGCTTTCACCGGCACGGCAGTCGTCTTCTGGGCCTGGGTAATACTTCTCGCCCTCTCGGGCAAAGTCTGACTTTCACAGGGGGTGCGGCGATGAGGAGGCCCTTCCGATCAGGAAGGGCCTCTCACTTTGTCTGCACGCGGTATGGTGACGCCCGGTCGCGATGTCATTGTCCGGTGTCAGACTTTCTGAGACAGTCGTAGATTCGAGGCCGTCGAGGGGTGGTGACGAAAGGAAGTCCCCTGAATCCAAGAGATTCGGGGGCTCCTGTTTCATGCTTGCTTCTTCCTGTGGCATGGTTGGTCGGGTAAACAGACCTCGCAAGGTTCATGACCGTGATAGTCATGGAAGCATTTCTCGCAGGTTCTGTTTCTTCTGTCCTGTTGGGCTCGAGATACCAATACCATTGCCCAATCTATGATCTCTTCTTCCTCGTCAGACCCTACGCCCAATCCATGCCTCCGAATTTTTGCTGTCGAGGGAACATAGGACAACGAAGCATCACACGGGTTATGACTTGGCGAAGCCTCTAACTCTTGCGCTGAAGCAACTCCGTCAGACTTTCTTCCGGCAATTCCGGCCCGACAAGCGCCACCGCTGCCTTGTCTGGCCTCAGCACGCGCTGGGCCACGCGCAGTACATTGTCGGCGCTGACGGCACGCAGCTTTTCGACGACGCTTTCGATCGGCTCAATCTCGCCCAGCGTGAGCAGGCTCTCACCGGAGCGCTGGCCGAGCGCCATCGTCGATTCCAGGCTCAGGCGGAAGCTGCCGATGGTGTAGTCGCGCGCCTTCTTCATCTCTTCGTCGCCTACGCGTTCCTGCGTCAGCTTCTCGAGCTCGTCCAGGATCACGCTCACGGCCTCGTTCAGTTTCTCGGGCGACACGCCGGCCGAGATTCCGAGCACGCCCGTGTCAGAATACCGGCTGACCGACGAGCCAACGGAGTAAGCGAGCCCACGGCGCTCGCGCACTTCCTTGAACAGGCGCGAGCTCATCCCGCGGCCGAGGACGGCGTTCAGGATCATCAGGATGTAGCGGTCCGGGTCGTCGCGGGAGACAGCTGGCATACCCATCGCGACGTTCGCCTGCGTAATCGGCCGGATGTCGCCGACCACGCGTTTCGCCGGGATATCGCCGGTCAGCGAGGGCATCGGCGGGGCCGGGTTTCGGCGGCCGTCCAGGAAGTAGCGCTCGGCCAGCTTCATCACCTTCTTGTGGGTGGTGTGCCCCGCGATGCTCAGCACGATGTTCGGCGCGCCGTACCAGGCGCCGATCCAGTCTTCGAAGTCGGCGCGTTGGAGGCCTTCCACTGTGTCTTCGGTACCGGCGGTGGGTTGGCCCATCTGGTGCTCGCCGTAGATCGCCCGTCCCAGCAGTTCGCCGGCGTAAGCCCCAGGTTGGTCTAGCGTGCGCCGTATCTCCTGCTGGACGACGGAGCGCTCGCGGTCAATCTCCTTGGGGTCGAGGAGGGAGTTCCGCAGCATGTCCGCCAGCACGTCGACCGCCGTCTCCATCTCGTCGAACGGGACGTGGTTCCAGTAGCAGGTCAATTCTTTCGACGTGTAAGCGTTGAGCATGCCGCCCGCGCCTTCGATCGCTTCCGCCAGGGCGATTGCGTCGGGGCGCTTTTGCGTGCCCTTGAACACCATATGCTCGAGAAAGTGCGCCACGCCCATCGTCCGCGCGACCTCTCCTCGCGAGCCGGCGCCGACGAAGACGTTGACGCTAACCGACTGCGAAGTGGGCACCGGCGTCGTCACGACGCGCATGCCGTCGGCCAGCTCCCCGATTTCCCAGGTAATCGCCATGCTGAGGCGAAGTATATGCAATCGGCGCGGCAGGCGTCACGGCGTAGGCGTCGGCGCGGACCCGAACGACAGCAACGACCACGTCTTGCCGCCGTCCTGTGTCTGTTCGACGAAAGTCGCCTGCCAGCAATCGGACTTGAACTGCTCGCAGCCGTCGGCGCGTGTGAGCCCCCAGCCGTGCTGCTGGTCCAGGAAGTCCAGGCTGTACGGCGTGAAGAAGCCGGTTTGCGAGAAGGCGTTTTGAACATCGCCCGTCTCAGTCGGCGTGAAGCTCTGGAACTCGGTGGCGCCGGGCGCTAGCTGGTAGTCGGAGCCGTCGGCGCCGAACACCACGACGGCGCCGCTCGCGAAGATGTAGGCGGGCGCGACGTTCCCGACTTCGTAGGGGCCGATCGAGGTCTGGGCGACCGGTTGCCATGATTGTCCGCCGTCGGTCGATGAGTAAAGGATGAAGGTGCCAGGCAGGGATTCAGTCTCACCCTGAACGGCGACCGTGACGGGTAGCAGGAGCTGTGTGCCGCCGTTGATGGCCACCGGCGGACCGAAGGCGCGCTGGCCGGATGGCGTCGACTGGGGGGTGATGTCGCTGGCTTCGGTCCAGTTCTGGCCGCCGTCGTGGGTGGCGTATAGCTGGAAGTGCTCGGGGCCGCCGACGGTCCAGCCGTTGTTCGCATCGGCGAAGTAGACGGCGCGGCCTGACGGGATGGAGAGCTTGGTCCAGGTTGCGCCTCCGTCTTCCGTCTTGAACAGATAGCCGGCGCTGTGGGCCGTGTTCGTAGCCAGCGTCAGGACGACCCAACCCGTCTGGGAGTCCAGGAAATCAAAGTAGGCGCCCGGGAAGATGTCGTCATGGAGGAAGTCGGTAATCGGCGACGACTGCCAGGTCTGGCCGCCGTCACTTGTCCGCCAAATGTTCACAGTGTTGCTATCGACGAACTGGCCAGCGAAGGCGATCGTGATCTGAGCGAGCGAGCCATGGTCACTGTCCAGGAAGTGGAAGTCGCGGATATCGGACGGTGCGACGCCGGGAGGCGTGATGTCCACCGGCGGACCGATGACGATCTTCTCGCCGTTCTGGATGAACGGGGAGCAGAGGAGCGCGTCGTCGGTCTGCACGATGCCGGTGTCACCTGCGACGAGCTGCATCGCGCGCACGTTGGCCCCGACGCCCGGTCGGGACTCTGGGACAAACGTAGGCGTTGGCGACTGGCTGTCGACGGTGGACGGCGCCGAAGTTGGCGATCTCGAAGTGACCACGCCCGCCAGATCGTCATCGCCGGAGCCTCGCGAGACGCCCCAGGCCAGCACGCCCACGGCGATCAGCGCGACGGCTGCCGCCGCGGCCAGCCATATCTGCAAAGCGATCGACCAGCGGGGACCAGCCCGAACCTTCTCCGGTTGCCAGGCGGCGGCTTCCTCCCGAGTGGCGACGCCTAGCTTGGAGAGGATCTCCGAGACGTGGTAGCGGGCGGCGTGCACGGTGACGCCGAGGCGCTCCGCGATCTGATCGTTCGTCAGGTCTTCGCGGAGGAGGGCGAGCACTTACCATTCGCGCGGCGTGAGTACGTCTGGATGGCGCGGTCTGCCCCGCTTGCCCATAGTGTTTGAAGCGTATCAGCGGCCCGCCCGAATTACACTAGCCGGTCAAAGGGCCATCGCAAGGGCATATCGCTATGAACCCGATGTTACGCTGTCCCCAAATTGCCGCCGTGCTCTTGACACTCAAGTGAATAGCTCCTGTATCATCTGGCTTGGGCACCCTTCGAGTCGGACACCGGCCCGAATGAGCGGAGGCAAGCCCCCCAGATGAAGGGGGTTTAGTGGGTACGAAGTACATATTTGTCACGGGCGGTGTCGTTAGCTCGGTCGGCAAGGGCATCACCACCGCCTCCATCGGCCGTCTCCTCAAGTCCCGCAACATCACCGTCTCCATCCAGAAGCTCGATCCCTACCTCAACGTCGATCCTGGTACGATGTCGCCTTACCAGCACGGCGAGGTGTTCGTCACCGCCGACGGCGCCGAGACTGACCTCGATCTCGGCCACTACGAGCGATTCATCGACCAGGACCTCGCGCGGGAGTCGTCTGTATCTTCCGGCCAGATATATCAGGCGGTGATCGCCCGCGAGCGTCGTGGCGACTACCTGGGCCGTACGATCCAGCCGATCCCCCACGTCACGAACGAGATCAAGGAGCGTATTCGTGGCATCGGGCGGGACTCCGGCGCCGAAGTCGTGATCGTCGAAGTCGGCGGCACCGTCGGCGACATCGAAGGCCAGCCTTTCCTCGAAGCGATCCGCCAGATGCGCAACGAAGAGGCGCGCCACGACACCCTGGCGATCCACGTCACGCTCTTGCCCCACATCTCGACGACCGGCGAGCTGAAGACGAAGCCCACCCAGCACTCCGTACGAGAGTTGCGCTCGCTCGGCATCCAGCCGGACGTTATCGCCTGCCGGGCCGACACGCCGATCTCCAACGACCTTCGCGAAAAAATATCGCTCTTCTGTGACGTGGAGCCGCGCGCGGTCATCCCGTTACTCACAATGCCCAGCATCTACCAGGTGCCGCTGGTCCTCGAAGAGGCGGGCCTTGGCGACCTCATCTGCGAGCGGATGAACATCGAACCCACTTCGCGTGACCTGACCGGCTGGCGCGAATGGGTGGACCGCTTGCAGCATCCCGTACATAGCGTGGAGGTGGCCGTCGTCGGCAAGTACGTCGAGTTGCCGGACGCCTACCTGAGCGTGAAGGAATCGCTGATCCACGCGGCTGTCGCCAACAACGCCGCCGTCAACATCCACTGGGTCCACTCCCAGGACGTGACCGCCGCTAACGCCCCGCAGACGTTCGCCGGCATCGACGGCATCGTCGTGCCCGGCGGCTTCGGCGAGCGTGGCTTCGAGGGCAAGGTGCAGGCCGCCCGCTACGCCCGGCTGAACAACATGCCGTACCTGGGCCTCTGCTTCGGCTTGCACGTGATGGCCGTCGAGTTCGCGCGCGCTTACTTCAACACGGAGGACTGCAACTCGACCGAGCTCGACCCCGAGACGGCCTACCCCGTGATCACACTCCTCGACGAGCAGCGCCGCGTCGTCGACAAGGGCGGCACGATGCGTCTGGGTAGCTACCCGTGCCGTATCGTGCCGGGGACGATGGCGCACGAAGCTTACGGATGCGACGAAGTCATCGAGCGCCACCGCCACCGCTACGAGTTCAACAACGAGTACCGCGAACGCTTCCACGAGGCCGGCCTGGTCGCCAGCGGCACCTCCCCGGACGGCGAGCTCCTCGAGATCTGCGAGATCCGGGATCACGCCTGGATGGTCGGCTCGCAGTTCCACCCGGAGTTCCGTTCTCGGCCGAACCGCCCGCATCCGCTTTTTAACGGCTTCATGCGCGCTGTCGTTGACCGGTCCGAGAAAGGGCGCGCGCCGGCCCCGGCCTTCGAGCCGCACAAACGCCGCGTGTCTGCTGCCACGCGAACGACGCGAGCGCGGTAGGGAGGCCCGCCGACGACCGCTCGCTTCCTGCTCTTCTACTCCGCGATCGGTCAATCGTCTTTCTGCTGCTTGTCCGGCGGCGGCCCAATTGGGCAAGAGATAGGGTACTCGGACCGCTAGGCGGCGGTCTTTGCCTGGCGGTGCTGACGCTGTTAGACATCCTGGCTGTGTTGGAGGGAAGTTGGCCGGTTTCGGGAATTGTCGGTCTGTTCAATGTCGGCTCTCTATTCGGCTGGGTAGGCTGGCGCGTCTGGAAGAAGTATCGCCATAGACCGCCGCCTGCGTAGGATGAGAGCGGATTAGGGCTCCTCAAACGATGTCGACTGTCGATAAGGCCTTCCTGTTTATGCACGTCTTGGCGACTGTGTGGTACATAGCCGGCCTCACCGCCGTCCAGATATCGCTGATCCGGGCCATGCAGGCGGAAAACATGGGCTCCCGCAGTGATTCGTTCGAGGAAGCTGTGCATTACCAGGGGCTGCTGCTCGTGCCGGGCGCCATCGCCGCTGCCGCCACGGGTCTCTTCCTCTGGTCGGAGCAGCTCGGTTACAACATGTTCACCACGGGCTGGCTCGTGCTGGTGGAGCTTACGTACGTCGTCACCCTGCTCATCTGCCTGCCGTTGGTCGGCATGGGGCTGCGGCGGGCGAGGATCGCGGCGCTGCAGGCGCGGCGCAAGGGGCGCAGCTCGCCGGAGTTGGACGCGGTGATGGCGGACAACGTGCCGCTTTTCTTCGCCGGAATCGCGACGCTGCTTGTGCCTGTGGCAGCGGCGTTATCGGTTTTCCAGCCGTTCTGACGTTAACCTGCCGTCGCTCCGTGCGTTTCAGCAAACGACGGCGTGGTATTGCGTAGAGCACGCGCTATGGAGTATCGTTAGCTTTGCCTGCTGAGGCGGGCGGTAACTTCCCTCAATCTGCGTGAATCCTACCCACAAGAACCAATTTTCCGTATCCCCGTATACATGAGGTTGTCTTGAATCTGACAGAACTTGAAACCAAAACCAAAGACGAACTGGTCGATGTCGCCAAAGACCTGGGCCTGACCGGGGCCAACGGCCTTCGCAAGCAGGACCTCGTCTTCAAGATCATGCAGGCCAAGGCCGAGCGCGAAGGCAACTACTTCGCCGGCGGAATCATGGACATGGCCTCTGACGGCTATGGCTTCCTGCGCACGCAGGGAATGAAGCCCAGCCTGAGCGACGTCTACGTATCGCAGACGCAGGTCCGGCGTTTCGCCTTGCGCACCGGCGACTACGTGATGGGCGCCGTGCGACAGCCGAAGGACTCCGAGAAGTACTACGGCCTGCTGCGCGTGGACGCCGTGAACGGCCTCGACCCGGAGACCGCCAAGCGCCGGCCTTACTTCGAGCAACTGACCCCGATCTTCCCGGACGAGCGGATCAACCTGGAGGAGGGGCTGAACAACCTTTCGACGCGGGTGATCGATCTCGTGGCCCCCGTGGGTCGCGGGCAGCGCGGGCTTATCGTCTCGCCGCCCAAGGCCGGCAAGACCATCCTTCTCAAGACAATCGCCACCGCGACCGCCAAACGCTACGAGGACATCTACATCATCGTCGCGCTGATCGGAGAGCGGCCGGAGGAGGTCACGGACTGGCGGCGCTCCGTCCAGGACGCCGAAGTCGTGGCCGCCACCTTCGATGACCCGGTCGAGGAGCAGACCCGCGTCGCCGAGATGGCCATCGAGCGAGCCAAGCGCCTCGTGGAGTCGGGACGGCACGTCATGGTGCTGCTGGACGGCATCACACGTCTGACAAGGGCGTACAACCTGGCGCTGCCGCCTTCCGGGCGCACGCTGTCGGGTGGTATCGACCCCGTCGCCCTGCAGCCGCCGAAGCGTCTCTTTGGCACGGCGCGCAACGTGGAAGACGCCAGCGGCGGGTCGCTGACGATCATCGCCACCTGCCTCGTCGACACCGGCAGCCGGATGGACGAGGTGATCTTCGAAGAGTTCAAGGGCACCGGCAACTGGGAGCTGTGGCTGGAGCGGCGCCTGGCCGAAAAGCGCATCTTCCCCGCCATCGACATCGCGCGCAGCGGGACGCGGCGCGACGATCTGCTCCTGGAAGAGTCCACGTACCAGCGCGTGGGCCTGCTCCGCCGAATGACTGCGCTGGTCGGGCAGAACTCCTCGAATCCGACGGAACCAACGGAGCTGATCCTGGAGCGCCTCTCGCGCACCAAGAACAACTCCGAGTTCCTGGCGACCCTAAAAGACGCCGTCTAGACCGATTATCATTAAAATTTAGGCTATTCTCGAGCTGGCTCTCGCTAAGTGACCTGATAACGCGTCCGGGGTCTCGTGGAATCTCCCGGACTGAGGCTACGATCACTGCCAATCGCTCCCAATCCCTCCCGGAAGCGCCGGTTTCGTGTTTGACATAGTTGCCGGAACGTAATCGTTTAGCAAATTGCGCATTTGTGACAAGCTTGACAACTGGGGTACAATCCCCCGCGATAGCTGCGAAAAGTAGCTGCAACCGGACTAGGACGAGCCCTGGGGGACAGGTGGTTTGGCGGGCGGGGCTCCATAATAGGAGGTTCTATCATCCGAGAGCCGCGAGCTCCGCTCCGGCCGCCCGTAACGGTAACGGTGGAGCGCAATCGGCGGCGGTCTCGCTTGAGAGCAGCGGGGCATTCGCTAACTGAATACAGGCACTACGTCCTACACGGCTTCCTGCTCAGCCTGGCCGTTCTGGCAATCGTAACGACAATCGCTGGACGGGCAGTCAACCTCACACCATCGGCATCCAGTTCCCTGGCCAAGCCTGTCGCGGAGACAAGCGCTGGATACCTGAGGCCGCCGGTGCTCCTTTCGACGGTGCCATCCGTTCTGGCGCGACACCAGGCCGAGGTGGACGCTACTTCCGCGCCCTCCGTCGCGGCGGCAGCGGAGGCCGCGGCAACCCAGGCTCCGGAACCGCAAGTGACACCGCTGCCAACGGCGGCCCCGCAGCCGGCCTACTTCACTTACACGATTCAGCCGGGCGATACGGTAAGCTCCATCGCGGCGCAGTTTGGTATCGACCAGAACTACATCCTTTGGAACAACCCGCACGTCTCCACCGACCCGAACATGCTGATCGTCGGCGGCACGCTCGTCGTGCCCGGCACCAACGGTCTTGTCTACAACGTGACCCTGGGCGACTCGCTCAACGGCATCGCCAGTAATTACGGAATCGACGTCAACAGTATCATCAGCTTCGCTCCCAATGGCATCACCACGCCTGACACCGTTCTCGAGGGCATGGTGCTCGTCCTGCCCGGCGCTAAGTTGGCCGCTCCGGCTCCACCGCCGGCAGCCAAGCCCAAGCCCGCGCCCGCCGTGCCCGTCCCGGCCGCCGTAGAGCCGGCGCGCGCGCCCGATCCGGCCCCGGCCCCGGTGGCCAGTAGCGGCTACATCTGGCCCATCACCGGCAACATCACAACCTACTTCAGCGGATCTCACCCCGGCATCGACATCGACGGATACGGCAGCTACGGCGCGCCGATCCTGGCGGCGGCCAGCGGCACGGTCGTGCTCACCGCATGGGATGACTACGGATACGGTTACCACGTGATCGTCCAGAATGACGACGGCACGACGATGCAGTACGCGCACCTGTCAGACATCTACGTTACGCAGGGCCAATACGTTGGCCAGGGCGCAGCGGTCGGCGCGCTCGGCAGCACCGGGTACTCGACCGGCCCGCACCTGATGTTCAACATGTACATCGGCGGCGTTCCCGTAGACCCCCTCGCTTACCTGCCATAAGATTGGCAACATGCCGTCCCGCTTTCTGCCGCCTCTGGCGGCTTTTCTGTTTCTGGCGTCGCTCGCACTGGCCTCCGCGACAGCGGTGCGCGCACAACAACCGCCGGCTTACCTGGCTCTCGGCGATTCGCTGGCGTTCGGAGTCGGCGCTGATAACCCCGCCGCGCAGGGCTACGTTGGTCTCACGACAGCAAAGTTACGGCTGAGCAAGTACAGCGGCACCGGCCTCGAGTTGGTTAACCTGAGTGCACCCGGCGCCACCAGCTCGGACCTCCTGCAGCCGGGCGGTCAGCTGGACCGCGCGCTGACCGAGATCCAGAGCCGGGGCGGCGTCGACATCATCAGCATCGACATTGGCGCAAACGACCTGCTGGCGCTGGCGGAAAGCAATTCGCCGTGCTTCCAGAGCGCCGGGTCAAAGGCCTGCCTGGACGCGCTGGGCCAGACCCTCGCCGGCTTGCGGAGCAACCTCGCGAGCGTCCTGCGCCGGCTGCGAGAAGCCGCGCCGAACGCCCAGGTCTACGTGCTCGACATCTACAACCCGTACTCTGGAACGAACGATCCGCGGGCGATTGTGGCGTCCGTGGGCGTGCAGCAGCTGAATGGCGTCATCGCGGCAGCGGCCGCCGATCCATTGCTCGGCGCGAGGTTTGTCTCGATTCACGACGTGTTCGAGGGCCGAGCCCGCCAATGGATCGCCTCGGACGGCATCCACCCGAACAACGACGGCTACCGCGTGATGGCGGAGGCCCTACTCGCGGCGATCGAAGGGCGGTCGCCCGTGCTGCCGTCTGATCTCGCAGCGTTGCCGCCGGCGCCCACGGCCGCCGTCGGCAGCGTCTCCAGCGGCGACTCGGGAGTGAACGCGCTGGTACCGGAAGTGGGGATCCCCGCGGCGTTTGCGGCAGGCTTGCTGCTCAGCGCGGCATACTTCGCCGTGCGGGGGCGGCGCTAGGACTTGATGCGCGGATCGAGGATCACGACCTGCGTTTCGGACGGGATCGCTGAGCGGTTGATGGACAGCTTCTGCTGCGGTTCGACGCTCGTCACCTGCATTTCCTTGAGGAAGCGCTCGGCCGAGTCCAGTTCCTTGTCTTTGCTGGTCTCCGTGCGGTAGTGCATCGGGACGACGAGCTTGGCCTCGAGCAGGCTCACGATCTCGGCCGCCTGAGCGCCGTCGATCGTCGTCTTGCCACCGACGGGGACGAGCAGCACGTCGCTGCCGACCATCTCCTCGACCTGCTCCGCTGACGGAGTGTGGCCGAGGTCGCCCAGGTGGCAGACCTTGATGTCTTCCATCTCGATCACAAAGGCGAGGTTCTTGCCACGCTCCGCACCCTTCTCGCCGTCATGGTACGTGCTGACGGCAGTGACGAACGCTCCGTGAATCTCGTACTCGCCGGTATTGATGAGGACGGTCGGGCTGCCGGCAATGGCCTTCAGGTAGTTGTGCCTGTCGTGGTTGTGGCTGATTGTCACGATGTCTGCGGTGGGCTTGCCGATGGCGTACCCTGACGACGGCGGGCAAGGGTCAGTGACCACGGTGGCCTCGCGGCCGCGGATGCGGAAACAGGAGTGGCCGAGCCAGACGATCTCCACTAGCGGCCTTTTCCGGTGGTGGTCGCGTTAGTCAAGAGGCTGCGCGACTCTAGTCGTCGTCGTCTTCGTCGTCGTCGGCGCCGGCGCTGCGGCGGCGCCAGAACATGAGCGCGGCGAAAATGCCGCCAATCGCGGCCAGCAGCAGGACCAGCTTGCCCTTGCCGCCCTTTTTCTTCTCCTGGGCTTCTTCTGTGTCTGCCATGCGGGAACTCCTCTGCGCTGATCAGCGGGAACGTTGCGAACGCTGGGACGTGGTTGGAGCCGGGCAGAAGTATAGCAATCGCCTTTCCGGCGGGTCAACAAAGGTCAGCTTGCGGCGGGCCTTTCGGGCAAATGCGCCACGATTCTGCAACGGACCTACCAATTGACAGGGAAGCTCTCTAATGCTAGGCTTTAAGCACGAATTAGCACTCTCCAACCGAGAGTGCTAACTGGCATGCCAATGCTTACCGAACGACGCCAGAAACTCCTCCAGTACATCGTCGACGAATACGTGCAGACGGCGCAACCCGTCGGCTCGAATATGCTCGTCGAGAAGTACAAGCTGCCCGTCTCCTCGGCCACGATCCGCAACGAGATGGCCGTGCTGGAGGAGGAGGGCTACGTCGTCCAGCCGCACACCTCGGCCGGACGCATCCCCACCGACGCCGGCTACCGCTACTACGTCGAAGCGCTGATGCGGGAGGAGAGCCTGCCGGACGACGCCCAGCAGACGATCCGCCACCAGTTCCACCAGGCCGCGCGTGAGCTCGAAGAGTGGGCGCGCCTGGCCGCCGCCATCCTCGCCTCCAGGGTCCGCAACGCCGCCATCGTCACCACGCCGCACTCGCCGGAGCCGCGTATGCGCTGGCTGGAGCTGGTCGGCGTGCATGACTACCTGGCGCTTGTCGTCGTCGTCCTGCAGGAGGCGCGCGTGCTGCAGCAGACGCTTTCGTTGGAACACGCGTTTACTCAGGAAGAGCTGACGTTCGTGGCGCGGAAGCTGAACGACCTCCTCGACGGCAAGACCGCCGCCGAGATCCGCGCCCAGCAGATCAACCTGGCACCCGCCGAATCGGCCGTGCTCGAGGCCGCCGCCGGCCTGCTGGACAGCGCCGACGAGGCCGCCAGCGAGCCGTCCTTCGTCGAGGGGCTGCGCGACCTCCTCCGCCAGCCGGAGTTCAGCGAAGGCGGACGCCTTCTCGGACTGCTCGAGGCGATGGAAGAGCGCAACCTCCCCCGTGCGATCCTCATGCCGGGCGACGAGGGCAACGTCATCATCACGATCGGCGGCGAGCATCCCGTCGACGAGATGCGCGGCTGCACCGTGATCTCGACTCGCTACAGCGGCCCTTCCGGCCTGCGTGGCACCCTCAGCGTCGTCGGCCCCACGCGCATGCACTACCCGCGCTCAGTGGCGATGGTGCGCTACATGTCTTCCCTGATGGAGGAACTGCTCCGCGTCTATTTCACATAACGCCGGGTCAGGCACCAAATAATACGAAAATGACAGACGAAATCAGCCCCGCTGACACCCCCAAAGATCCGCCTCAGGCGGACGGCCCTGCCGCATCCGCCGCTCCGACGCTCGCAGACCAGCTGGCGAAGGCGCAGGGCGACGCGCAGAAGTATCTCGACAACTGGCGGAGGGCGGAGGCCGACTTCCAAAACTACAAGCGCCGCGCCGAGCAAGAGCGCGATGACCTGCGCCGCTTCGCCGGCGTTGCGCTGATCTCGAACCTGCTACCGATCGTGGACGACCTGGAGCGGGCGTTTGGCTCGCTGGACGGTGGCCTGGCCGGGCTCACCTGGCTCGACGGGCTGCGCCTGATCTACCGCAAGCTGGTGATGCTGCTGGAGAACGCCGGCGTCAAGCCGATCGAGGCGAGCGGCCAGCCGTTTGACCCGCGCTACCACGAGGCGGTCGCCCACATCGACGGCGAGGACGGCAAGGTGTTGAGCGAAGTCCAGCGCGGCTACATGCTGCACGACCGCGTGCTCCGCCCGGCGATGGTGGTTGTTGGGAAGGGGACGGAAGAGGGAAGTGGGAAGAAGGAAGAAGGAGGCACCGCGTGAGTTTGCCGAATCCGGCCAACGAATCCTTCGACGCCATTGGCGAGCGCTCGGCGTATCTGATCCCGTGGCTTGAGAGACACGAGACGATTTCTCTGAAGCGACTGGGCGAGTCTTTCGATAAGGATGAGGCCGCCCAGCAGGCGGAGCTCGACATGGTTCGTGGCGCGATCGCCCGGCTGATTGGTGCTCGCGCCGAGATGGGCGAATCGGCGATGTAGATGCAGGTCTGAAGACGCTGCAGCTACGAGGACGACCAACAAAGGAATACCGAAAATGGATATCACGACAATGACTGACCCCGAGGAAATTCGGATACAGCGAAAATTGGACGACTGCGCACTTCGCATCCGCGAATGGCAAAAGGGGCGGCGCCATGCTCCGGTCGCACGTTCAGTCGGACCGGCAGAGAAGACAGAACCGTTCATTGTGGCTGGACCCATCGGCAATGTCCAAAGTTCGGATGAAATGTACGCGGAGCATGCGGAAATACTCGCTGAAATGCGAGCCTACCGTGCAATGAGGGAGGCAACTAATGCCAAGAACAATCGGAATTGACCTGGGGACGACCAACAGTTGCGTCTCCGTCATGGAGGGCAACGAGCCCGTCGTCGTCCCGAACGTCGAGGGCGGCCGCACCACCCCGTCCGTCGTCGCCATCTCCAAAACGGGCGAGCGGCTCGTCGGGCAGGTGGCCAAGCGGCAGGGCGTGACCAACCCGGAGAACACCGTCTACTCGATCAAGCGGCTGATGGGCCGCCGCTTCGACGACCCCGAAGTCACCCGCGACCTCAAGATTCTGCCGTACAAGATCGACGCCGCCGGGAACGGCGACGCGCGCGTCTGGATGGGTGGCCGCTCCTACAGCCCGCCCGAGCTCAGTGCCATGATCCTGCAGAAGCTGAAGGCGGATGCCGAGGCCTACCTGGGCGACACCGTCACCGAGGCTGTGATCACCGTCCCGGCCTACTTCAACGACTCGCAGCGCCAGGCCACTAAGGCCGCGGGCGAGATCGCCGGGCTCAACGTCCTCCGCATCATCAACGAGCCGACAGCCGCCGCACTGGCCTACGGTCTCGACAAGACGGAAGAGAAGCTCATCGCCGTCTACGACCTCGGTGGCGGCACCTTCGACATCTCGATCCTGGAGATCGGCGAGGGCACGTTCCACGTCAAGTCCACCAACGGCGACACCCACCTCGGCGGCGACGACTTCGACCAGGAGATCATCGCCTGGCTGATCGACGAGTTTAAGAAGGACCAGGGCATCGATCTCCGCCAGGACCGCACAGCCCTTCAGCGCCTCAAGGACGAGGCGGAGAAGGCCAAGGTCGAGCTCTCCACGACCCAGGAGACCGAGATCAATCTCCCGTTCATCACCGCCGACGCCGCCGGCCCCAAGCACATGGCGATCAAGCTCACCCGCGCCAAGCTCGAGCAACTCGTCGGCGACCTGGTGGAGCGCACGATCGAGCCGGTCCGCAAGGCGATGGACGACGCCAAGGTGACCCCGGACCAGATCGGCGAGGTGATCCTTGTCGGCGGCCAGACGCGCATGCCGATGGTGCAGGAGGCGGTCAAGAAATTCTTCGGCCGCGAGCCGCACAAGGGCGTCAACCCCGACGAGGTCGTCGCCATCGGCGCCGCCATCCAGGCCGGCGTCCTCAAGGGCGACGTCCGCGAGGTGTTGCTGCTGGACGTGACCCCGCTCTCGCTCGGCATCGAGACGCTGGGCGGCGTCTTCACGCCGATCATCCCGCGCAACACCACGATCCCGACTTCTAAGTCGCAGACGTTCTCGACGGCGGCGGACAGCCAGACGTCGGTGGAGATTCACGTGCTGCAGGGCGAGCGCGGCATGGCCACCGATAACAAATCGCTCGGGCGGTTCATCCTCGACGGCATCCTCCCCGCACCGCGCGGCCTACCGCAGATCGAGGTGACGTTCGACATCGACGCCAACGGCATCCTCCACGTCTCCGCGCGGGACAAAGGCACTGGCCGCGAGCAGAAGATCACGATCCAGGCGGGCACCGGCCTGAGCCAGGAAGAGATCGAGCGCATGAAGCGCGACGCCGAGGCTCATGCCGACGAGGACCGCAAGCGTCAGGAAGAAGTGCAGATCCGCAACACCGCCGACTCGCTCGCCTACACTGCCGAGAAGACCGTGCGCGAGTCCGGTGAGAACATCCCGGCTGACGTCCGCGCCGAGATCGAGAGCGCGATCAAGGACGTGCGGGACACGCTCGCTTCCGAGAGCGCCTCCGCCGACAGCATCCGCGCGGGCGTGGAGCGGCTGTCAGCCGCCCTGCAGAAGGCCGGCTCAGCGGTCTACGGCCAGCAAGGCGCGGACGGCCAGGGCGGCCCCGGCTTCGGACCTGAGGGCGGCCCCGCACCCGAAGGCGAAGCGCCGGCCGAAGAGGGCACCGTCGAGGGCGAATACCGCGAGGTCTAGGCGCTAGCGCATTGGATACGACGGAAGCCCTCACTCAGCTGCAAGCCCTTCTAGGTGAAGTTCCCAACCTGCGAAGCGCAGGGCCAGACAGCGCACCGTTCACGCGCTGGCTTCAAAATCTACTCTTTTGGGTGCCCCGCATTTTCGGCAATGGCTCCGGCGTGCATGCGAATTTCGCGAATTTGCCATGGGGGGTGAGGCCTGGTCAACTACACCAAATTTCCCCTTTTACTGACATAGCCAAATTCAGGGAGTCTGAGACCAAGAAGGGATTCCAACGGGATCTGGGACTGGCGGAGGGGTTCCTTCAGTCCGCTATTGATCAAGTTCGCGAAGTTGGCCTCGAGCAGATACAGGCCGAATCTGGTCTCATGGTGTCTCCAACCGCGCAGAAAATATTCGTAACCCACGGCCACGCCGAAGAAGTGCTGCGACAAGTAGAAGACTTCCTTCGCGCATCTGGCTTCGAACCGATTGTGGTCAAGCGCGAACCGAGTGGCGGTGGCTCAGTGGATGACGTCGTTGAGGAGTATATGGAGGGCTGCGCAGCGCAGATAATCCTGGCTACGAGTGATGACGAAGTGACTGGGGGCTGGCAGCCCCGGATGAACGTTATCCATGAGGTCGGCCTTGGACAGCGCATATTCAAGAAGAAGATTGTGTACCTGAAGGAAGTAGGTTGCGAGTTTCCGTCGAACGTCGGTCCAAAAATTTGGGAGAGCTTCGTGCGGACTGACATGGGTCCCGCGTTCACAAAGATAAACAAGGAATTTCGAGCGTTCGGTCTAATCAAGACGTAAGGGGGAATGTTGCGATTAGAACGCCTCGGGCCCGGCGATGACGCGCGCGTGCTCGACGCGGGCTCGTTGTTCGACAAGCCGGCTGACTCGGCGGCGACGGCGGACTTCCTCGCGCGGGCGGACCATTACCTCTTCGTCGCCTACGAAGGCGACGTGCCAGCCGGCTTCGCGAGCGGCGTTCTCCTGGTGCACCCGGACAAGGGCCGCGAGATGTTCCTCTAGGAGCTCGCCGTCGACCAAGCGTACAGGTGCCGAGGCTACGCTCGGGCGCTCGTCCAACGCCTCGCCGCTGCCGCGCGCGAGGCCGATTGCTACAGCATGTGGGCGCTCACGGACGATCACAACACCGCCGCGCTAGCGGCGTACGAATCAGCGGGCGGACGCCGGACGTCCTCGAGCCGGATGCTTGAGTGGGAGTGGCCGCGGAAACGATCTGGTCACGTCGTTGTATAGTGTGGGCCAAGATGACTGAAGTGGGCGTCCACGAATTCAGAAACAAGATTTCGGAGTATTTGCGCCGAGCGGAATCTGCCGAGGAGATCAAAATTACTCGCCGAGGAAAGCCAGTTGCGCGACTACATCTTGAAGGTCGCCCGGAAGAGCCTCGGCTCGATCCAAGCACTTAGCCGCTTTTCGGTGCTTCGGTATCCCCAACATTTAACAAAGCCCCGAACATGGACGCGGGTTGACTCGACGTAACACAGGCGCACAACATGCCTTTGGGGTGCGGCGTCGGCCTCGAAAAACATAGGAGACGCCCCATGAAACAAAAGAGCCCATCGCCCTCGCTCCTGAATGACGTGGTCGCTGTCGCCGGTCTATACCGCGGCGTCTTCTGGATGCTGGGTCAGCAGTTGCGGCACGGGCAGGACTGGCAGCAGCGCCTGCAGGACGAGGCTCTGCGCATCCGGGAGCCTCAGGAATCGCGCGAAGTCGCCGCACAGCGCCACAACTGAACCGCCCGCGTCTCCTACAATGCACGAGGAGGCGCAACCATGCACTACTGGGAAGTCTGGTACCCGCGTGCCGCCGCGACGGGGATACTCGTCGCGCGCGGCCGGGTCGAGCCCACCGAGCGGATATTCTTCCACGCGGCGTCTGACCCGATCGCCGTTGAGGTCTACGACGATACGCGCAAGCTGGTCGCCCGGGGTCTGAACCTGGGGGCCACCGGCAACACACCGATGTGCCTGCTGACGCTCAGAGGCAAGGCTGTCGTTCGCGAGGATCTCTGGCCCGGCGATGAGCACCTCGGCACGCCGGTGCTGCTGCCCGGCGGCGAGGCCGGCATCCTCAAGAGCTGGTGGAACGCGACCGACCACAGCGAATGGCGTTGGCAGGTCGAGTTCTACAACTCGCTCGGCTGACCTACCGCAGCCGCTCCAGGTCTTCGAAGAAGCGGGGGTATGTCTTGCTCACGCACTCGGCACCTCGGATCGTGACGTCATCGGCGCGTGTGCCAACGACGGCGAACGCCATCGCCATCCGGTGGTCGTCGTACGTGTCGATCTCGGCTCTGCGCAGTTCGTGCGGCGGGTCGATATGCAGCGTGTCGTCCTCGATCTCAACCGTCGCGCCGAGCTTGCGCAGCTCGGCCTCCAGCGCGGCGAGGCGGTCCGTTTCCTTGACACGGAATGTGTGCAGGCCGCGGATCGTCGTGCGGCCGTGCGCGAAGACGGAGATCGCCGCCAGCGTCATCGCCGCGTCGGGCATCACCCCCATATCGACGTCGACGCCGCGCAGGCGCTCTGCGCCGTCCACGGTCACCGAGTCATCGTCCAGGGTCACGGCAGCGCCCATCTTCTCCAGCACCTCGCCGAAACCGACGTCGCCCTGCAGGCTGCCGCGTCCCACGCCGGGGATCGTCACCCTCGCGCCGGGCCGGATCGCCGCCGCCGCCATGAAGTAGGTTGCGTTGCTGGCGTCCGGCTCGACGGTGTAGTCGCGCGCGCCGTAGACGCCGCGGAAGACGCGCAACTCCTTCGGCCGCTCGCCGGGCTGCTCCATTGAGACGATCACTTGCGCGCCGAAGAGCAGCATCAAGCGCGCGGTCATCTCGACGTAGGGCCAGCTCGTCTGCCCCGGTTCGAGCGCGATGATGACATCCGTCTCCGCGTAGGGCGCGGCCATCAGCACTGCCGACAGGTACTGCGACGAGCGCGCCGCCGGGAAGACCGCCCCGCCGCCTGCCAGCCCCTTCCCTTCGACGATCACCGGCGGGTAGCCTTCGCGCTCCTCGTAGCGGACGCGGCTGCCGAGCGCCTCTAGGAGTCCGCCCAGCTCACCGATCGGGCGCTCACGCATGCGGGCGCTGCCGCTGAGCCTGTAGGTGCCTTTGCCGAGCGAGCAGAGTGCGGTCAGGAAGCGGATCGTGGTGCCGCTGTTACTGCAGGCGATGTCGGCGTTCTTCGCGGGAACTGCACCCGGCTTGCCATGGACGCGCACCCGGCCCTTTACGCGATCGACGTGCAGCTTGTAACCGAGCGCCTTCAGCCCGCCGATCATCACCTCCGTGTCGTCTGCGATGAGCACGTTGCCGATCGTGGAGACGCCGTCCGCCAGCGCCGCGATGACGAGCGCGCGGTTCGTCAGGCTCTTCGAGCCGGGCGGCGCGATCGTGGCGCGAAACGGGCGCTCGAACGGGGTCAGGGTAATGTCGGTCACGCGCTTATCGTAAAGGCGAGGCGCGGCTACGACGAGCGCAACTTCGGCAGAATATCCCGCGCATAGGCTTCGACGTGCGGCATGAAGTCGCTGAACGAGGGGACGATCGGCACGAGGACGAAGTGCTCGACGCCGGCGTCGGCGAAGTCGCCGAGGCGCTTAACGCAGTCGCCGGCGTTCCCCATCACAACGTACCGGTCGACGATCTTCTCGAACGGCTGGTTGTAGCGGCGGGCGAGATCGGCGGCGGCGGTCTTCTTCGCTTCCTCGTAAGTGTCGGCCAGGCAGATGAACTGGTAGACGGCCGGCGTCAGCGCAGCCGGGTCGCGGCCCGCCTTCTCAGCGAACTCGCGCGTCTTCGCCCAACCCTCGCGGAACTTCTCCGGGGAGAAGAGATACGGGAAGTAGCCGTCGCCGAGCTCGCCGGCGCGGTGCATCGCCGCCTCGGAGCGGCCGGCCACCCAGAGCGGCGGCCCGCCTTGCTGCACCGGCTTCGGCGCCAGCGTAACGCCGGGCAGGTTGGTGAAGCGCCCGTCGAACGTGACATTGTCTTGCGTGAACAGCGTTTTGATCACGCGCATAGCCTCATCCGTGCGGGCGCCGCGTTGCTTGACCGGCACGCCGACTGCCTCGAACTCCTTCGGGTACTCGCCACCGATGCCGACGCCGATCGTCAGCCGCCCGCCGGAGATGACATCGACGGAGGCGATCTCCTTCGCCGCCAGCGCGGCCGGCCGCAGGGGCAGGAGCATCACGGCCGTGCCCAGGCGGATGCGGGAGGTCCGCGCGGCCATGGCGGCGAGCATCGTCAGGGCGTCGAAGGTGGGGAAGTAGAAGAAGATGTGCTCGCTCGTCCAGGCGGAGTCGTAGCCCATCTCCTCGATGCGGACGACGTCCTCCCACTGCTGCGGGAAGAGGTTTACTCCGAACTGGAGCGCCATGGCGAGGCAAGGTTAGCACGCGCCCACCTTGACGCGCACGTTAAGTTGCTATAGCGTGCGGGTCGCGCAACCAAGGAGGCCTGTCACATGTCCATGACCAGAGCCGGCGACATCAACCTGGAGTACCACGTCGAAGGAAGCGGACCGCCGCTGCTCATGATCATGGGCTTCGCGGGCTCGGCCTCGGCCTGGGGAGAGCCGCTCCTCGAAGCGCTGCGGCCGCACTTCACCTGCATCCGCTTCTCCAACCGCGGCACTGGCCTCAGCGATAAGCCGGACGGCCAGTTCACCGTCCGCACGATGGCCGGCGACGCCGCGAACCTGCTGACCGCGCTCGACATCAAGCGGCCGCACGTCTTCGGGATCTCGTTGGGCGGCATGATAGCGCAGGAGCTGGTGCTCAACTTTCCGCAACATGTGAATGGCCTTGTCCTCGGTTGCACGGGCCCTGGGTTTGCAAAGGGCGTTCAGGCGACGCCGGACACGAGGTCGAAGCTGATGCCTACGCCCGGCCTTTCTCCGGACGAGATCGTGCGCAACTTCTGGACGATAGTCTGCAGCGCCGCCTTCATCGAGCGGGGCCACGGGTTCCTCGAAGGGATGCTGGCATCGAGCCTGGCAACCCCGACACCGTTGGAGACGCTCGGGCGCCAGTGGGTGGCGATCCAGACTTTCGACTCGTACGACCGGCTGCCGCAGATAAGGGCGAAGACGCTGGTCATCCACGGCGATGTGGACCTTCTGGTGCCTCCGCCGAACGGACGTATCCTGGCCGAGCGGATCCCCGGCGCCGAACTAAAGATCATTCCCGGCGTGGGCCACATGTTCTTCTGGGAAGAGCCGGAGGAGACCGCCGCGATGATCACCAAGTTCCTCTCGCGCGTGCCCGCCCGCGCCTAACAGTAAGGAGAAACGAATGTTGTTGAAAGACAAGGTCGCGATCATCACGGGGGCCGCCTCCGGCATCGGCAAGGCGACAGCGATCACGTTCGGCCGTGAAGGCGCGAAAGTGATGTGCGCCGATGTCAACGCGGACGGCGCCGAGGCGGTGGCTCGACAGATCGCAGACACCGGCGGCGAGGCGGCTTCGGTGAAGGTCGACGTCGTCGTTGAGGCCGAGGTTCAACGCATGATCCAGGACACCGTCGCGCGCTGGGGCCGGCTGGACGTGATCTACAACAACGCGGGCATCGGCGTCGGCAACCCCGTGACGCAGGTCTCGATCGAAGAGTGGGACCGCATCATCGACATCAACCTGCGCGGCGTCTCCTTCGGCACGAAGTATGCGATCCTGGAGATGCTCAAGACAGGCGGCGGCTCGATCGTCAACACGGCGTCCGACGCGGGATTGATGGGCACACCGATGCTGTCGGCGTACTGCGCGTCCAAGGGCGGCGTTGTGATGTTCACGAAGGCCACGGCCGTCGAGTGGGCGCGCCTGGGCATCCGCATCAATTGCGTCTGCCCGGGCGTCATCCGCACGCCGATCCTCGACCCGATGCTGCAGATGGCGAAGGCGGGCGGAATCAGCGAGGACCAGATGTGGGCACGTATGGGTAGGGCGCACCCGATCGGCCGCGTGGGTAACCCGGAAGAAGTGGCGGAAGCTGTGACCTGGCTGGCCAGCGACCGCGCGTCATTCGTGACCGGCGTAGCGCTGCCTGTGGACGGCGGGTTAGCCGGCGGAATGGCACCCAACGACTCGCCGTTCGGAGGCGAATAACCATACGGAAAAATGAGAGGGGCAAACCGATGAGGTTACGCGAACACTCACGGTGCTCGGCCTGATGCTCGGGCCGAGCCTGAACAGCTACCCCCTTAAGGACTTGAGTAGCCTGGGCATCATCTATACTCGTTGCGTGTCAATATAGACATTTGTTATTATCTTAGCGGTTGCTTGACAGCTGGCTGGTCAGAAGCGTAAATGGACTGACCAGTCAGTATGTGAATAACCGGGAAAGGACCGCACGTTGAAGTTCGGGATCATATACGAACTCCAGATGCAAAAGCCCTGGGACGAGAACGAAGAGTTCGACACCTACCATGAGGCCCTCGACCAGATCGAGCTCGCGGATAAGGTGGGCTTCGATTACGTGTGGGAGGTGGAGCACCATTTCCTCACCGAGTACTCTCACTCGTCCGCCCCGGAGGTCTTTCTCGGCGCCGTCAGCCAGCGTACGAAGAACATCCGCATCGGCCACGGCGTAGCCCTGCTGCCCGGGCCGTTCAACCACCCGATCCGCGTCGCCGAACGAGCCGCCGCCCTCGACATCGTCTCCAGGGGCCGCATGGAGCTGGGCACCGGCCGCTCCATCACCGAGCAAGAGCTGGGCGGCTTCAGCATCGATCCCGCCGACTCGCGGCCGATGTGGGAAGAGGCGATCCAGATGATCCCAAAGATGTGGATGCAAGAGACATTCTCCTGGGAGGGCGACTACTTCTCCGTCCCGCCGCGCAACGTCATCCCCAAGCCTGTCCAGAAGCCGCACCCTCCAATGTGGATGGCCTGCACGCAACCGGACAGCTTCCGCATCGCCGGCTCCAAGGGGCTGGGCGCTCTATCGTTCGGGTTCATCGCCCCGGGTGTGCTGGAGGCGTCGCTCTCCGTCTATCGCACCGCCGTCGGCGATGCTGTGCCGGTTGGGGCGTTCATTAACAACCAGTTCGCGGCGACGACGTTCGGCTGCCTGGCGCCTACGGACGAGGAAGCGCTGGAGAACGGCCGCCCGGCGGCGGAGTTCTTCCAGGACTCGCTAGGCGTGCTGTTCGTGCCGTGGGCCAAGAAGGAGAACGTGCCGGCGTCCTATCAGTACTACACGACAATGGCGCAGATGGTCGAGGAGCGCCAAAAGCAAGCGACGGGCAACGAGTTCCAGGAAGCATGGGAGTCTGGCGCTGTCTGCATCGGCTCACCGGAGCGCGTGCGCGGCGTCGTCGAAAAATACGCCGAAGCGGGCGTCGATCAGCTGATCCTGATGGTGCAGGCCGGTCGTATCTCCCATGAGAGCTGCATGCAAACGATCAAGCTCTTCGGCGAGGAGATCATCCCCGCCTATAACTAGACAACATCAAGAACGCCCATGGCACCCCCTTTGGGCGACGCGGCGGGCCGGAACACCCCTCCCGGCCCGCCGCAGCTTTTATCCTGGACTATCCCCAAATCCACATCTGTCCGAACCTCACGTCGTCTCGAGGCGGCGATACAATGGGCCTACCGCAATGGTTGAGCCGATTAACCGATTCTCCGTGACACGCTGATGTTTACGCACCTGCACGTACACACAGAATATTCGCTGCTCGACGGGTTTTCGCGCATCTCGGAACTGATCGACCGGGCCAAAGAGCTCGGCCAGGAAGCGATCGCCCTCACCGACCACGGCGTCCTTTACGGCGCGCTGCAGTTCTACAAAGAGGCGAAGTCGCGCGGCATCAAGCCCATCATCGGCGTCGAGGCCTACGTTGCCCAGGGCTCTCGATTTGAGCAGACGAAGCAGCCGTACCACATGACCCTGCTCGCCAGGAACGAGACCGGTTACCGCAACCTCCTGCAACTGGCGACTCGGGCGCATCTGGAGGGCTTCTACTACAAGCCGCGCATGGACAGGGAGCTTCTCGAGCAGCACCACGCGGGCATCATCGCGCTGTCCGGCTGCGCGACGAGCGAGACGTCCCGCCATCTCCTTGACGGCAACTTCGACGAGGCGGTGAAGGCGGCGCGTTACTACAAAGAGCTTTTCGGCGACTTCTACATAGAGATCATGTCGCACGGCATCGGTGAGTTCGAAAAGCTGACGAAAGACCAGATCAGGCTGGCGCAGGAGACCGGCCTGCCGCTGGTCGCCACGAACGACCTGCACTACGTGACGCGGGAGGACGCCCAGTTCCAGGACATCCTCCTCTGCATCGGCACAAACGCGACGGTGCAGGAGACGGACCGCTTCAAGATGGCCGGCGAGTTCGGCACCTACTACCTGAAGTCCGAAGAGGAGATGCGAGACCTCTTCCCGGAACATCCGGAGGCGTTCGACAACACCTGGAAGATCGCCGAGATGTGCGACCTCACGCTGGAGTTCGGTCGCACGCGCATACCAACGGCGCAGGTGCCGGCCGGCCAGACCTCAGACGCTTACCTCGAGACCGTTTGCCGCGGCGGTCTCGAACAGAAGTACCCCGGATCGCCCGAGGGCCCCCGCGAGCGACTCGAATACGAGCTCGACGTTGTCCGGAAGACCGGTTTCGCGGACTACATCCTCGTCGTGCAGGACTTCGCCGACCACGCCCGGCAGTTGGGCATCCAGATGGCGCTGCGCGGGTCGGCCGCCGCCTCGATCATCCTCTATTGTCTCGGCGTCACGGACATCGACCCGCTGGAGCACCGGCTAGTCTTCGAGCGCTTTCTTAACATCGAGCGCAAGGAGATGCCCGATGTTGACATGGACTTCGCGGAAGACCGCCGCGACGAGATGATCCGCTACGCCGCCGAGCGCTACGGCAAGGACCGCGTCGCGCAGATCATCACGTTCGGGACGCTGGGCGCGAAGGCTTCGATCCGGGACGTCGGCCGCGCGCTGGGGATGTCCTACGGCGACGTCGACCGGGTGGCGCGGCTCGTGCCCGTCATGCCGGCGTCCTTCGGGACGATGACGATCGACCGAGCGCTCCAGGAGGGCCCCGACCTCAAGCTGGCTTATCAGACCGACCCGGCGGTCGCAAAGCTGATTGACACGGCCCGTGAGCTTGAGGGCGTGGCCCGGCATGCCAGTACGCACGCGGCGGGCGTCGTGATCGCGCCGGAGCCGCTCGTGAATATCATCCCGCTGCAGCGCCCGTCGTCAGGCGACCCGGACGCCTTGCCCACGACGCAGTTTGGAATGTGGGACGTGGCCGACCTTGGGCTGCTGAAGATGGACTTCCTCGGCCTCACCAACCTGACGATCCTCGGTAAGGCGTGCGAGGTCATCAAGCAGACGCAAGGGATCGATATTGACCTCGTCGCTCTGCCGGACAACGACGAGAAGACGAGCGAGATGCTGGCCAAGGGCGAGACGTTCGGCGTCTTCCAGATGGAGTCCGCCGGCATGCGACGCTACGTGCAGGATCTGCGCCCTTCGTCCGTGAAGGATCTGGCTGCGATGGTCGCGCTCTACCGGCCCGGGCCGATGCAGCACATCCCGACCTATATTCGCGCCAGGCACGGACTGGAAGAGAACCGCTACCCGCATCCTGACCTCGCCGAGATCCTCGACGAGACGTACGGCGTCATCGTCTACCAGGACCAGGTGCTCCTGATCGCGCAGAAGTTCGCCGGCTACTCGCTGGGCGAGGCCGACGTTATGCGCAAGGCGATGGGCAAGAAGGTGCGCTCGATCATGAAGGGCGAAGAGGATAAGTTCCTCAAGGGCGCTGGCGCCAAGGGCTACTCGAAGGGCGACGCCCAGGCCGTCTTCGACTTGATCGAGCCGTTTGCCGGCTATGCGTTCAACAAGGCGCACTCCGTCTCCTACGGTACGATCGCCTACCAAACGGCGTATCTGAAGGCGAACTACCCCGAAGAGTATATGACCGCCGTGATGATGATGGCGGGCACCCACGAACGTATCGCCGAAGCCTTCAGCGAATGCGTGCGCCTGTCGATCCCGCTGCTGCGCCCGGACATCAACCAGAGCGACGTCAACTTCTCGCTGCAGATCCCCGGCGACGGCTCGAAGGTCATCCGCTACGGCCTCTCGCGTGTCAAGAACGTCGGCGAGGGCATCGCCGAAGGGATCATCGAAGAACGGCGCGCCAACGGCCAATTCACCTCGCTGGACGACTTCTTCGAGCGCGTCAACGGTAAGTTCCTGAACAAGCGCGCGCTGGAGGGCCTGGCTAAGGCCGGCGCTTTCGACGACCTCGCCGAGCGCGCCTCGCTGCTGGCCAGCCTCGACCGTCTGTGCGGATACGCGCAGGCCACGCAGAAGCAGCGAGAGGCCGGGCAGGCTTCGCTCTTCGACATGATGGCGCCGGAGGAGAAGCCGGCGATCCAGGGCCCGCAGCTGGAGACGGCCGCCGAGGCCACACAGCAGCAGAGGCTTTCGTGGGAGAAGGAGCTGTTGGGAATATACCTCTCGGAGCACCCGTTCGCGCATGCAGCCGAGAGGCTTGCCTCCGTGCTCACGTGCTCGATCGTCGAGTTGAACGCCGAGCTGGCCGGCCGCGACACCATCATCGGCGGCCTGGTCGCCGGCACACGCTCGCTCAATACGAAGGACGGCCGCACGTTCATCGCGGCGGAGATCGAGGACCTCACCGGCAGCATCGAGGTCACTGTCTGGCCCGAGACGTATGAGCAAACGCGCGATATCTGGACCGAGGGCAACATCATCGTCGCCGCCGTGCGCATCCGCGACAACAACGACCGCTTGCAGGTGGCCGTCCAGCGCGCACACGTCTTCAGCGACTCGTTCGACCCGGCGGGACTGCTCGCGGAGCCTGCGCCGCGGGAAGGCCCGAACGGTCGCGGCGCCTACTTCCGCAAGAACGGCAACGGGGGCAATGGCAAGAACGGCAACGGCAACGGTAAGCCGAAGCCGGCCCAGCCGCAGCTACGCATCGTCCTGGACGAGACGGACGACCCTGACAGCGACCAGGAGCGCCTCAAAGGCCTGATCGAAGCGATCCGCGACTACTCCGGCGCCGACCCCGTGCGCCTGCAGATCCGCCAGTCAGACGGCGCTCAGGTGGAGATGGAGCTGCCGCCCGCGCGCTACTGCCCGGAGCTCACGCGCCTGTTGGGAGACATCGTCGGCCCGTGGGGGAACGTGTATGCCTAGGCACGTTTCAACCCCTTGCCCATGCGGGCAGCATTGGGCAGATTTTCCAGTCCTGGCTTGACGGGCTTGCCTTCCGCCTTCAGCAGCGCCGCCTTCATAGGCAGGCCGCCGCCGTGAACCCAAAGATCCCTCATCCCCTTGAGCAAA
>DAINDD010000030.1:0-1825 GCA_036732045.1 Chloroflexota bacterium | reverse complement strand
CGTGGAGCGTGCCGTCGGAGCCGAGGACGCGATGGCAGGGGACGAGCAGCGGCAGCGGGTTCGTGGCCATAACGCGGCCAACGGCGCGCGCAGCGCCGGGACGCCCGACCTTCGCGGCCAGCTCGCCGTAGCTCAGCGTTTGGCCGGCCGGGATGCGCATGCATTCCTCCATCACGGCGCGGCGAAACGGCGTGATGCCAGTCCAGTCTAGTGCCAGGCCGTTCTGGAAGGCGCGTCCGGAGACAAGCGCCTGGATCATCGCCGAGATGCTGTCCGCTTCGGAGGCGGTCGTTGGTTCATCCGCGCCCAGCTCCGCCATCTTGCGCAGGGCATCGTCGCGGGACTTGTGCGGCAACGTGATCTCGCGCAGGCCGGAGTCTGAGAAGGCGACGGCGACCCAGCCGAGATCGGTCTCGAAAACGTGAAAGCGCAGGCTCGACATGTGGACACCTCCTGGAACCGGCCTGATTATATGCCGCCGCCGCGAATCGCCGATATCCGGAATCGTCACCCGAATACCCTGCGCGCGCTGCGGTCGTTACCATTAGCAGCGATGCGAACGCCATTTGCGGCAGCGACCCTGGTCCTGCTGCTTGCCGTTGCTGCGTGCGGCGGCGGGACAGCGGCCACGTCCTCGCCGAGCGATTCTCCGACGCCCACGTTCTCGCCGAAGCCGACTCCTTCGCCTTCGCCTACGCCGTCACCGAGTCCGACGCCCTCGCCTACGCCGGCGCCGGTTCTCGCCTCAATCAACCTCAGCGGCAGCCAGCCGAAGCAGGGCGGCTTCCTGATCGTACGGCTGGCCAACGCGCCGCAGCAGCTCGTCGCGCCGATGGCCTACGTCTACGCGAAGGGCTACGACCTCAGCCTCTCCGAAGCGGACGGCGACCTCTACACGTACATCGGCCTGCCGACAGACGCAGCGCTGGGAGACCATCCCGTGGAGGTGTGGGACGGCGACACGATGCTCGCCTCCACGAGTGTGACGATCGCGGACGGCGCGTTCGACCACGTCTCATTCGACGTGCCGCCTGATAGTACAGCGCTGCTGCTCGACCAAAACGCCGTCGACGCGGAGCGGGCGCAGATTGCGTCGATCGAGTCCGTCGTCACACCGACGCGATACTGGTCAGGCCCGTGGATTATCCCGACGACTGGCATTACAGCCAGCAACTTCGGCGAGATGCGCTCCGAAAACGGCGGCGCGTACTTCCCGCACACCGGCGTCGACATCGCCAACGCTGCGGGGACGCCGGTCTACGCGGCGGCGGACGGCGTCGTCGCCTCCGCAACCGCGATGTACCTGTTCGGCAACCTCGCTATCATCGACCACGGCGTCGGCGTCTTTTCCGCGTACGCCCACCTGCAATCGTTCGCGGTGCAGGCAGGGCAGAACGTGCGCAAGGGCGATCTGATCGGCTACATGGGCCAGAGCGGGTACGTTACCGGCCCGCACCTGCACTGGGAGGCGATCGTCCACGGCGTGCGCGTAGACGCGCGCCTGTTCACGCTGGGCGGCGAAGAGCCATAACAGGCTCCGATGGCCATACGGTGTGGGAAGTGCAGAGGGGCGAAGCCTCGGGCCTGTCCTGAGCGTGGCCGCAGCCACAGTCGAAGGGCCGGGGGTCTGGGGGTGTCCCCAAAACCTACTTTATTTTCTCGCGGTGGGGTGTGGTGAGCGATACGGGCCGAACTGACGGTGGCGCGGAGCCGTAGCGGCGCTGATGGCTCTCCTAGAGATACGGTGTGGGAAGTGCAGAGGGGCGAAATCTCGGGCCTGTCCTGAGCGTGGCCGCAGCCACAGTCGAAGGGCCGGGGGTCTGGG
>DAINDD010000029.1:0-35426 GCA_036732045.1 Chloroflexota bacterium | reverse complement strand
GCATCGGGCTGATCTCAGACACGCATATCCCGGTCGCCGCGAAGCATCTCTGGCCACAGGTCTACGAGGCTTTTCGCGGCGTTGACCTGATCATGCACGGGGGCGACCTCATGGTGACCGAGGTCCTCGATTGGCTGGAGGAGATCGCGCCCGTCCTGGCCGTCGAGGGCAACGGCGACTACACCGGCTTTGAGCGCTCCGTCCGCCCGACCGACCCCCGGCTCTCGGAAGCGAAGGTGCTCTCGCTGAACGTCGAGGATGGTCCGCTGCGGATCGGGCTCGTGCACGACTTCCAGATGCCGGAAGCGCCGCCGCTGCGCACCCTGGAGGGGCAAATGCAGCACTACTTCAGCGGGCCGGTGGACGTCATCGTGCGCGGCAGCACGCACCGGGCCGAGATCGCGATGGTGAAGGGCGTCCTCATCGTGAACCCCGGCAGCCCGACCTTCCCGAACCACGCCAACACGCGCCTCGGCACCGTCGGCTTCCTGGACATCGACGAGGCCGGCCGCGTTGTGCCGAGCATCCTCGACCTGGCCGACGTCTGACTCTGCCTCGGGCGGTCAGGGCTGGGGCCCTGACCCACGGTGGAACGCCGGGAACTTTTTCGCCGCTCGTCCCGTCTCCTCAATACAAGCGATAGGAGGCGGACATGCGAACAAAGACTGCGATCCTTAGCTCGGGCCTTCTTCTCGGCGCGCTGGCCGCAGCGGCCATCGGGGCAGCGACTCTGCTCGGCGGACACGGCGGTTCGGCCACAATCGAGCCGGCTGCCTCCGGCGGTGACCGGGCAGCTAAGACCGTCAACGGGCCTGCCGCACCGGCAGCCGCTGACTCTAGCGCGCTGGGGCTCCCGGCGCCTGCAGGCAGTGGTGGCACTACCGGTTCGAATACCACGGCCAACGGCTCTGCCAGCATCTCCAGTTCCCTCGTCGACCGTAAGATCGAGCGCCAGGCCACGCTGGACATCACCGTGGACGACGTGGCTGGGACCGTGAGCCGGATCGAGGCGGCAGCCGGCGACGCGGGCGGATTCATCTCGCAGGAGACGATCACGCAGGCGACGACGAGCGGCCCCAACGACGTAAAGCGACAGCAGGCCACCGTGCAGATTCGCGTCCCGGCGGAAAAGTACACGGCAGTGATGAACGACCTGCGGGGCCTGGCCAAGGAGGTCACCTCCGAGAACAGCCAGACGTCCGAGGTGACCGGCCAGTACACGGACCTGCAGTCGCAGCTGCGCAACCTCCAGTCGACGGAGCAGCAGTACCTGACGCTGATGGGGACAGCTACGACGGTGGGCGACATCCTTACAGTGCAGGACCGGCTGAACTCCGTGCAGGGCCAGATCGAGCAGGTGCAGGGCCAGATTCAGCTGCTCGACAACCTGACCGCGATGGCCACGATCACCATCGACGTTAGCCTGCCGCTTTTGCCGGCGACTACCGAGCCGCCGCAGACCTGGGCCGCGCAGGCCTGGGCGAACGCCTGGGACACCTCACAGCAGGTTTTGCGCGGGCTGGGCACCGGCGCGATCACCGCCGGCGTCGTCTTCGTCTGGGTGCTGATCCCCGGCATGGCAGCGCTGGGCGCCTGGCGGCTCTTTGGCACACGCCGCAACCGGGGCGAGGTCCCTTCGGCGTAGAGACGGTCATCTTGCCGCGGATTGACGCGGATTCGTTGTTGGCCACAGATGATCACAGATAGCGCACAGATACGTGACTATGTCAAAAATGACAGGGCTTTTTGGAGATGTTCCCGTGCTAGTGAACCTCAACGCCGATGGAGTACCTGGCGGCGTACATCAAGCGGCCGGAGCCGGCAGGATCCCCATTATCATTGGTATACAGAATGGGGGCAGGTCAAAGGTACTGGCGAGCGTGAGTAATGCAGCGCTCTTTCCGTAGGACCGAGTTGGAAGAGGACGACCGAGCTGCCGACCCACCAGCCCCGCGTTGTCAACTCCGATGCAGTTCGTTGTGGACCGGCAGGATGAGCTGCTCTGGCTGAGGAATGCCTTCCGACTCAAGGTCGCGCCTGAATTTGTCGCTACCTTGAAACGCCTGGAGAGCTTGCTCTGATTCCCACTCCTCCAAGACTGTGAACCCATCGTCTGACGAGGCACAGAAATGGTGAATAAGGCCATTTGGCCAGTTGCTAACGAGTACCTTTTGAACGGCCCGATCGTATTGATCGGTTGTGGCGCCCTTAATCGTCGCGATCAGGAATACGGCCATTGTGTACCTCCTCCAGCCGAATTTGTGGGGTATCCGTAACTTAGTCTCATCCAGAGGGGCCGTCAAGATTGGTGTGCAGCCTGTGGTCTGAGACTTTGGGCTGAGTGGTAGATGGGACGCCGGACACCACGCGGTCGACGACAAGGATGTGCGCCGTGTCCGCAACGATCCTGATGGCGATAAGTGAGCTGACCCCCACGCCACGGCGCGTCCGCGTCCTACGTTCTCTTTCTGGAGGCTCAGCTCAGCGCGCGGGTCTGCCTGGCGTTCGTTACTCGAAGAACGGGAGCGAGTCCTCCACGACACCGCTGAGCCAATCGGAAGCGCTCGGCGAGCGAGCATCGCGAAACGGACTCCCGTCGCCGTCCCGAGCGGTATCCGGGCCCAGATCGAGGAGCGCCATCGAGTGGCCGAGATCATCCATCAACTGCTGAGGCGGCGCGACGAGCTCGGCCTCGCTCTGCGCGTCTCCCCCTTCGGCCGTGACGTTCCCGATCGCCTTCGCCTGTTCAAGGATCGCGATCGCCGTGTCTAAGCACTCCATCGTCTCCGCGAGTGCGCCGGGATCTTGATTGTCCTGAGCCTCGAGGCCGACTTCGATCGATAGCGTGCTTACTGCGCGCTGCTGCTGATGTATGCAGTTCCGATACCACTCGACCGATGTTCCGTAATCGCGCATCACATCCTCCTTCTACGGGCAGGCGGATCTACCAAACAGATCCAGGGAACCTCATCATGCGGCACCAAGCCGAATCCTTCGTCGACTGAAGGCCAGGCGTACCATGCACGACGATTCTCGTTTGTCACGCATTTGTTATTCTGTCACGCCGTGCATTTGTTATTCTGTCAGGCCGCGTCAGCGTCCGGGCAGCGGCGATGGTAGGATCGTTCGGCGACAGCCGGAATACCTGCTTTGCCCCGATCAGCCGGCGAACGACAGCCGCAAGCAGCGTTAGATAGACACCGGCTAGCATGCGAGCATCTTGAGCTATGGAAGACGTGCTCGATCCCATCTCAACCTCAATCCCGGCACATGTCCGACTTGCCCACTGAAATCGATCATCGGTTCGCATTGCCGCGCTCTCCGATGCCTTTAACGACGAGCATTAGTTTACGGAGCCCAGGTGGGCGTCACATCAGCCAAAGGTTATAACTTTGGTCTAAACTGGCTCGCCGTCTCCGGAGCCACTTGCCCCGCGCTCGGCAGAATGCCACCCGTGGCGGCGGCGAGACTGGTTTAGACGAAAGTTTATGCTCCGAGCCCGCTGCCCTCGTGACAGGCTCAAATTGACCACGTCTGATAAGGCGATTGATGGAGTAATACGAGAAAGGGCGGGTGGACTTCATGAACTTCTTGCTTGTGATACGGCACCCCCGCATCGTTCAGCCCGTGCATCAGCACGAAGCTTTCCTTGTCGTCAGCCACCACTGTCCGCGAAGGCTACGCGCGACCATTCATGATCATCTGCCAGTACAGTCTTGGCAGGGCGTACTTCTTCACCCACCACATTGTCCGCCGCTCCTTGGACTGGTCAATCGGGAACGTTTCCTGGGGCTGCAGATCATAGTCGAACTCGGCCATCACCACCCTCCCGTAGCCGGTCACCAGCGGGCAGGCCGTATAGCCGTCGTAGCTCCCTGTGAGCGGCTGGCCATTGATGGCGGCCACCAGGTTCTTGACCAGCACCGGCGCCTGCTTGCGAATCGCGGCGCCCGTCTTGCTGGTCGGCAGCGAACTCGCGTCGCCCAGCGCGAACACGTTCGGGTACTTGTTGTGCCGTAGCGTGGCCTTGTCCACGTCCACCCAGCCTTCAGCGTCCGCCAGCGGGCTCTGCCGTACGAAATCCGGCGCGCTCTGCGGCGGCGTCACGTGGATCATGTCGAAGTGGACGATCGTCTCCTCATCGGTGTCGAGGTTCTTGAGCACAGCTTCCTTCGTCTCGGGCCGGATCTCGATCAGGTTCGTCCGGCAGCGCGCGTCAATCCCTTTGCGGGCCACCACGGCCCGCAGCGTCTTAGCGTACTTCTCGACATGGAAGATGCCAGCGTTCGCTGTCGCGAAGATGATGGTCGTCTTGTCACGCACGCCCTGCCTGCGGAAGGCGTCGTCGGCCAGGTAGGCGATTTTCTGGGGCGCCCCGCCGCACTTGATGGGCGTCGCCGGGTGCGTGAAGATAGCCGTTCCGCCCTGGAAGTTGCGGATCAACTCCCACGTCTTGCCAACGTACTCATAGCTGTAGTTGCTGCAGACGCCATCTTTGCCAATGGCTTCCTGCAACCCCTTGATCGCGCCCCAGTTGAGCTGGATGCCCGGCGAGACGACGAGGAAGTCATAGGTGACCTTCTTCCCGCCCGTGGTCAGCACCGTGTTCTCGCCTGGGAGGAACTGTGCGACGGCGTCCTGGATCCATGTCGCGCCTTGAGGGATGACAGAGGCTTCGGTGTGTTCCGTCGCCTCCTTGTTCGCGGCCCCGCCTCCCACGAGAGTCCACATCGGCTGGTAGTAGTGCTTGCTCGAAGGCTCGATGATGGCAACGTCGGTGCCCCTGACAGCGCGCAACAGCCGTGCGGCTGCGCTGATGCCGCCGTTGCCCCCGCCCACAACGACCACCTGGTGGTGGACCTGGGTGGGCGTAGATGTCGCCGGCTTCCCCTGGACCTGCGTCATAGGGAAACGTCCCTCCCTCACCCGCGTACAGGGCCCTTGCCCTTGATCAGCCCCTGCGGGTCTTCCAGGCTGATGCTGGACGTAAACTTATGCCCCCGAGGCTTGAACGCCTCTTTACTGACCGTACGCGCAGCCGCTGGGCACGTCAGTCGGGAAGCCTGCGAATCTCATGTGGGGCCTTTCCCCACGCTGCTGCGCGCCCCCCAGGGCGTCCTGCGCCTTCAGGACCCTACGCAGGCTATCGCCGATCGAGCGCGCCGCTGGTTATCTGCGCACAGCGGCACTGCCTCAAAATTAGAGCGGACCGGGGCGTCCGCCGCTATTTCATCCGCGGTCGCGTCGCGGCCCGACATGTGCAACTAACGCCAGTTGTTGTGAAAAGGATGCCTCTCGCCGACGACACAGTGCCCAGTCGCTCTGACCTAAACAATAGGCCGTGAGGCGGGCACGCCTACACGCTGACGTTAACGACCGGCGGGTTACCTAGGCTGCGAACTCCCAGCGGGCCTGTCCAGCCGTGCGAGAGACCGGGAGAGCTGAGCCCAGTTCCGTAGCTCGCGCGGCACACCCGATGAAGTCCCGCCGGAAACGCGGGTTTGACCACTTCGGCCCTTGATCTCTTGCTCACAGTTGCCTCGGATCGACGAAGGCCGGGTTTCGCTCTTCGAGCATGTCCTCCATCCGAATTCGTATTAACTGTTCTTTCTGGGTATGGGTGAAGATGTAAACTTTTGGTTCTGATGGCTTCGAGGACCTGATCAGCGACTAGTTCGGGAGGAAGGCCTCCTGCCACGCCTTGACGGAGGAGCTTCTCAGCCGCTTCCTCCTCAAGGCTTCTCGTCACCCGGGCGAATTCGGTCTGAAGTTCAACCGGGCGGTTCCGCTCAGAATCGGCGATCCGCGTGCTGACCCATCCCGGGCACGGGACTGAGACCTTCACCTTGGCACCCCTCAGGGCTAGTTCGTAGTGCAGCGTTTCCGACAACGTCACCACGGCGTGCTTGGACGCCTGATAAAGCAGGCCGATAACAGGCCTCCTTTTGTAGCGCCGGAATTGCGGGAATTCGTGTACAGCGCGTTCTTACACCACCTTGACGTGATGTGACCCAGGGAGCAGACTTGGATAGCTGAGCCCTGCGACCCCGGGCCGCCGCTCCAATCCGGCACAACTTCTGCGGCGCTCGGTAGCCGACACGGCTGAGGCAGCGTGAGCGGTTCCAGTGACCGCCCGCAGCGAATCCTGCGGTTAGCGGACCGAGTTCAAGTGAACGAATTGGGGGGCAAAATGCGAAGACTGATCGTCCTGGGCGCCATTTTCGTAGGATTGCTGGTCGCGTTTGGCCTGGCTGGACAGGACAGCTTCCAGACAGCGAGACCAGCGGAGGCGGTGGCGACCACCACCACCTGGATGTTCCCCAGCAGTGGCGGAATCTCGGTCGGCAGCGGGGCATCAACAAATACCACCCTCAGCGTCACGCCCCCTTGCGCCAACTGTTATATCACCCGCATTGTCCCTGACCTCGTGTACATGAGCGACCCCAATCACTCAGACGGCACCACAGCAAACTTCAACGACAACGGCGACAATGTCTGGTTGCACCACATGGTCATCTTCGATCAGTGCAGCGGCTACCGAGTTTTCGCCTCAGGAAATGAACGGTCGACCTGGTCTTTGCCCGCGGGCTACGGTTACCTCCAGACAGGCTGCGCATGGGCCGTCAACTACCACATCCATAACAGCGGCAGCTTCATTCCCAGCTACGTGGCCTTGAAGCTGGTCGTCACTTACCAGCCGCTGGCGGATAATCTGACGCCGGTCACGCCGATCTGGTTGGACATGTCCTCCATCTCCAACAATTCCGAGTACACCGTCCCCACGGGCTACAGCGACACGCACACGGGCCCCAACCAGTCCGGCATAAGCGACGATTATACATCGACCATCCAGGGGCGGATCGTTGCCATCGGCGGACACGTGCACGACTACGGCATCAGCACCTCCGCCTACAACAACCGGCTCGGGGACTACATCTGCACCGCCATCAGCGGCTACGGCGTCAACACGGATAGCACCGTATCACGATACTGGCCGACGGGCGGTCCCGGCACGCCAGGCCATCCGGTGTCGGGTAACCAGGTCGCCCTGAACCAAGCCTACCATGAGGCAAACGGCTCACCTGACGATAGGTACCATATTCAGGCGATGACCAGCTGTACCCCCACGCCTGCTGAGTCGATCATTTGCAAGAACGACGTCGTCAGGCTGCACACGCAGTACAACAATGGCTCAGGCTTCCCTATATTCGACGCTATGGGAATCGTCGTCGCCGACGTGGTCACCAACCTGCCCGACGCCAACGGCAACGGGACCATTGACGCTTGTGACAACAGCGATACCGATAGCGACTCCCTCGGCCAGACCGCAACGACAACCAGTGGGCCTTGTAACACGGGGGGCCTCGCCAAGGGCAAGTTCCGGGACTGCATCGAGGCATTCATCGGCACCAACCCAGGGATAGCCTGTGGGGGCCTGGCTTTGCCGGATGGCACGTCCTCGACCTGGCCTGTGGACTTCAACAACGACAAACTCGTCAACGTGACCGACCGCACGAAGATGGTCCTGCAGCTCAAGGCCTACACCGCAAACAACGTCACGGGCTACAACAAGCGTTACGACCTGAACGCCGACGGCGCCATCAACGTCCTCGACCGCACTATCGTGGCGCTTTATATCAAGCTGACCGGCAGCGTGGCGCAGTGCTAGCATAGCGGCGACGGGCCGCCGGCCGCTGATCCCTCCGGCCTGTGTCGGATCGTACTCGGAGATCGGTCGCCCTCCTCCAGCAGGTAACCGTACTGGCACGCAAATAACGCCGGCCAAGGCTTGACGCCGAGTGACCGGCCGTTCTTGTCGGAACTGTCGTCTCGATCGTCAGGCTGGCGGTCCGCTGTCATAGCTGAGCGCCGAGCCGGCCCAGTTCCACGAGGCGATCACGCATCCCAGTTTCCTTCGTCCACGAGATCGGCGATCGCCTGTTCAAGTCGGGCTCTTGGCGGTATTCTTTTCTCCACGGCACAGTCCTCCTTTGGCGACTGTTCGTGGACAAAGCCCCAAAGTGTGACATAATCGGTTAAGCGTTTGGATAGCGGTGATAAGTGCTGGGCAACACCGCCGTCCGGCTTCTAGATGAAGCCGCCCTGGTGTCGTTCAGTCTATTGTGAAGAACAGGGGGAGGGGACCATGAAAGGCGCGGCAGCGGTGCTACTCTTCGGTGTGGCAGTTGTGCTTCTGCTCGCCGGCGCGGGGGCCTCTCCTGGATCGGCGGTAGCGGGCACTACCATGCGTAACCACCACCAACGACGAACTTGCCATCGACGGCAACTGCTCTTTGCGGGAAGCAATCCAGGCCGCCAACTCCGACAGCGCCGTTGACGCCTGTGCCGCCGGCAGCGGCGCCGATACCATCGTTGTGCCCGCCGGGGTCTACACACTTACGATCGGAGGAAGTGGCGAAGACGCGAACCAAACGGGTGACCTCGACATCCTTCGCGATCTGACGATCAACGGCGCCGGCGCGGCCAACACGATCATCCAACAGGCCACCGCAGACCGCGTGTTCGATATCCCCCTCTTCACCCCTGCCACCATTGTGACGATCTCAGGGCTCACAATTCAGAACGGGCGCGCGGGCGGTACCGGCGGCAGCGGCGGGGGCATCCGCAGCGACGGCACGCTTACTGTCACGAACAGCACCATCAGCGGCAACACCGCCAGCGGCGCCGGCGGTGGCATCCGCGGCAACGGCGCGCTGATCGTCACCAACAGCACCATCAGCGGCAACTCGTCCAGTAGCGGCGGAGGCGGCATTGAGAACAACTTCGGCACGCTTACCGTTACCAGCAGCACCATCAGCAATAACTCTGCCGGCGCTGGCGGCGGCGGTATCGAAAACAAAAACACAGCGACCGTCACGAGTAGTACCCTCAGCGGCAACGCCGACGACCAAAGCGGGGGCGGCGGGTTTGGCGGCGGCGCCATCCGCAATACCAGCTCCGCTTCGCTCAAAGACACGGTCGTCGACAATAGTCGCCCGTCGGGCACCAACTGCTCAGGTAGCCTCACATCTTCGGGTCACAACCTGAGCAGCGACGCCAGCTGCGCCACCTCCTTTACCGCCTCCGGCGACCTCAACAGCACCAACCCTAAGCTCGGCCTGCTGGCGAATAACGGCGGCCCGACCCAGACCCAGGCACTCCTCACCGGCAGCCCGGCCATCGACGCTGGCAGCGCGGATTGCCCGCCACCCGCGACCGACCAGCGGGGCGTAGCCCGGCCCCAGGGCGCCGCCTGCGACATCGGCGCCTTCGAGGCCAACGACACGGACGGCGACGGCGTCGTCGACGTGAACGACAACTGCCCGACGGTGCCGAACCCTACCCAGGCCGACTGGAACCATGATGGGATCGGCGACGCCTGCCAGGACAGCGATGGCGACTCCCTGGGCCAGACCACAACATCGACCAGCGGGCCTTGTAGTACAGGGGGCACTGTCCAACCCAGGTTCCGCGACTGCATCGAGGTATTCATCGGCACCGACCCTGGCAAGGCCTGCGCTGCCACAACGACGGCGAACGACGAGGCGGTCGAACCGATGCCCGCGGACCTCAACGATGACCGAAGTGTCAACATCACCGACCGCACGAAGATGGTCCTGGCGGTCAAGGCCTACACGGGGGGTACCTACAACAAGCGCTACGACCTGAACGCCGACGGCGCCATCAATGTCACCGATCGCAGCATCGTCGCGCTATACATTAAACAGACCATGGGCCTGCCCTGCACGCCCTGACATAGCGGCGACAAGGCGACCAACCTGATCCCGCCGGTCCGTGCCGGACCGTAAAGTGGCCTCTCGAGGCCGATCGTTACCGAACAGCGACAGCGATCTCGACGGCTTCAGCTACCGTGCTGAGTACGTCGCCGGCACCCAGTCGCACTCTCAAGTGCGGGACCGAGACCTTGCCCGCCGACGTCAATAACAATGGCTTCTCGGACATCACGGACTTCGCCGCGCCGGCCGGAGACTTCGGCAAGTCGGCGCCGCCGGCGACGCCCGCCACAATATCGCACCCGACCCGCTGGACACGTTCGTAGACATCACGGATATCGGGGGGATGGCAGGCCTCTTCGGTAAGGTGTGTACGCAGGAGCCGGCGCCAGGTTCGGTTGCGGACGCCGCCACAGAGCTGCCGGCAGCGAGCGCCGTGAGTAGCGTTATGAGCCAGGCCTGCGGCTCTTAAGCCCCAAAGCCACGAGAAGCATACCGGCAGCCAGGGCGACCGCTCCTGTAGCGAGCGGGAGCGTCGCGGGGACGCCCCGATCTATACCAGGAGGACCACCCGCTGCTGGAAGCCCTGAGTCCGCGTTCGTTCCGCTGGACGAGGCGGCGGCGCGAACGGCCGGGGCCGCCGATGCCGCCGCTGCCGCCGGCGCCCCCGATGCCGCCGGTGCGGGCGCCGCCGGGGCGGGAGCCGCGGGGGTGGGGGCTAGCACTACCGGGTCGGCGACTGGAGGCGGGTCGTATTCGGTCCTGGGCGCGGGCGTAGCACCAGGAGGCAGGCCCTCACAGTTCCGCTGGTTGATGGTGTTTCCCTGCGGGTCGACGATCCGGACGTAGTCGGTTGAGTCATTGGCTCTGAGGTTGAACGTCTCGTCAGAACCCCACCGGTAATAGCCAGCAGCAGGGTCTGTGGCAGGAGAGAGGTGGCCCTGGAAGACGAAGACTTTCTGACCGGCGCCCAGCGAGCCTACCTGCCCCAGATCGAACGGTTGCCCCTCCGCGGGATCGCTCTGGAGCTGCCAGCCGGAGAGGTCCTGCGCGGCATCACCCAGGTTCTCGACCCTTATCCGGCGGGGATGGCTTTCGCAGTCCAGCGCCGTTACGCGGAGATCGGCCCCCGCGGCCGCGACTGACATTAGAAGGACAAAAGAGGCGGCAACTGCTGCAACGATTATGAATAAACGCATCGCATTCCCCCGGCGCGGTGTTGACTTAACGTACCACCGGGGCGCGAGAGCGGTCAAACAAAGTGTAAGCACAAGCGCTAGAATGGGCGGCATCTCGCCCTTTGGAGGTTCCCATGCCACCACTTACCCCAACAATGCTCTCAATGGATGAGCTACTTCTGATCTGGAACAACACGCTGGAGAAAATGCCTCAACTTAAGCTCGACCCCGTTGATGTTGTGCCGGAGGCTGATATAGTCGAACGCTACCCGGTCGGAGCGAATCGTGAATTGATGGGCGCTCTGTTCATGTTCGTGTACAACACACTCCAAGTCTACGATCTCCGCGTCTACAATTGGCTCGAAGAGCAGAAGGCTGTCTAACCCCTTCGTCCGTGCGCACATACGCCAACCCACCACGCGCGCATAGAATCACTCGTCAGCCTCCATTTCAAACTGACCCACTACCTAGCGGAGAAGAGCCTTTCTGACACCACTCCCTCCTGCGCTGCTTCACCCGGAAGGGCGACGCGGCGAACGAGACCGGCCAGGCCACTGCATGACCCAAATGACCACCAGGATGACTCCCAGGAAGGCGCCCGCCGCAGCGACCGCTATCCAGCTGCCGATCTCCAGAGGGAGGGCAAAGCGGTCCAGCTTCTGCGCCGGGCCGATCCCGGTCACTGCAACCTGGAAGACCGTTGAGACATCGTCGACCTGGATCCTCCGCAGCTCAACCTGAACCTGCCAGGTCCCCGGCTCAGTGAGAAATGGGCCAACGGCTTTGTAGGAGTTCTCTCCGCTCGCATCGGCGACGATCAGCGCAGGCCCGAGCGACGGGTCTGGCGATTGGAACCGAAATCTCACGCGTGACACGTTCTCCGGCTCTCCGTTCGAAGGTGGGAAGAGGTAGAGGAGGAATGCGTTGGTACCGACTTGATTCGGCGACACGCTGAGCTGTACGTCGATATTGCCGGCCGGTTGCACGGCGTTGAAGCCGGCAGCTTCATTAGACGTGGTCACGTTCGCTTCGGCGGCTCGTTGCTGGCGCGCCGTCGGATACTGTACAAGCGCGGCGGCGACCAACAGGACCCCAATCGCCAGGCCTATCTCAATCCTGACCATGCGCCAGAGCAGCGCCCTCGCCCTTGACGCCGACGCTGGTTCAGCGACGGACGCGACACGTGCCGTGAGACGCGGGCGCAGGTAGAAGGCGTTTACGGCCGCGACAAGGAGCAGCGCCATCATCAGGGATAGCTTGATGATGAGCACCTGTCCGTAGACGGTGTCCACTATCGCGCTTAAGTCCGGCAGCTGGCTCAGCGCATTGACCGACCCGCTGGCGAGCAGAATGACCACGCTAGTCGCGGCGAACGGCGAAAAGCGCCGCAGGTGGCCCACCATGAGCTCGTCTCTTTCCTCGACGGAAGGCCGCCGGCGAACCCAGACCAGGAACAAGGCCAACTGAACAAGCATTCCGACCCACACGGCGCTCGCCAGCAGGTGACCGAAGTCGACAGCGATGGCCCAGAAGGACCCGGAGATGGCGGCGCCGTGGCTCACCATCGCCACGATGAGGAGATACGACCCGCCCCCGGCAAGCGTCGCCCAGAGCGCGGCTTCGCCAAGCACGCCCGCACGGGCGCTCCGTACCTGGAATACTCCAAAGGCTACCAGCATGCCGGCCAGCAAAAGTTGACGCTGGAGCCAGTGTTCACCCCAGCTCGAGCGGAGCACGTCGCCCAGCGCGCTGAGGCCACCCAACTTATGCGCCTGCAGCAGCAGTTCTGCCACCCCGGTGATGGCGAGCAGGAGAAGACCCGGCCAGACAGCCCAGGCAAGGTGGCGCCGCCGCGCCGACAGCGCCTCTTCCTTCAGAGGAGCTAGCAGGCCTCGCGAGGCTGGGCCTGCGACCGCCAGTGCAAAGCCGAGTCCGCCGACGAGCAGAACCGCTCCCAGGAGGTTGATCCACTTCGTGACCACGTCTTCGGGCTTGACCGACGAGATTGTGAAGCCCGATGCGACCTCGGCCGAAGGATGGGGCCCGGCCGGATCGGTGCCGTCGGGGTTGAGGACCGTAAAGGGAATTGAGCCTTTGAGGAGATGGCCATCGACGCCGGAAAGAGTCTCCCATTGCACGGCATAGAACGCCGGCCCGAGCTTCTCGACTGCCACGGACATTTGCGCCGGGTCGGGACCGAACGTTACCTGGCCGGAGTCCACACGCTTTCCCTCTCCGTCAAGTACCTTCATCGAGGAAAGCTGGGAATCGAGCGACTCACTGTAGAAGGCAGTGACGACAGTCGGGGAATCGGACAGGCGCGCATTAACGGAGGGATCCGAGCGCACCAGGGCAGCATGCGCCTCGGCGCTGCGCGGGGCTTGACTCCAGGCAAGGGCGGCAAGGAGGAGAATGACGGCCAGGACGGTTGGCCGGCGAGCCAGGCTTCGAACGGATGCTGTGTTGGTCATGCGACTATTACGGTCTCCGGTGGTCCTTGGCGGCGGCACCAAGTGTCAGCACGAGTCCGCCTACGGCTATAGTTTTGCTATCTGGCTGTTCACCTCGTGGCTCATGAGCAACCCGTCGCCATTATAGGTCGAAGTGGATGTAACGCCGCCAACGGTGGCGCCTGACCGACGGTTCGCGTAATTGCCCCCACGCGTCGAGCGTACTTATAATTGGGGCGCGCCCCCGGGCAGTGGGTTCAATTTGGACGGTTCTACACAACGGATCAAAGATATTCTGGTGCCTGTCAACGGCACCTCAGTTGCGGACGAAGCCCTGACGCTCGCCTGTAACCTCTTGCGCAAAAGCAAGAGCAAGGTCTACGCGGTTTACGTGATCGAAGTGAAGCGAACTCTGGCCCTCGACGCCGAGATGATTCCAGAGGCGCAGCGGGCCGAAGCAGTGCTCGTCCGCGCAGAGGAGATCGGCGAGGAGCTGGACAGCAAGGTGGAGGGCGAGATTCTCCAGGCCCGCGACGCCGGCCACGCCATCGTCGACGAGGCGATCGAGCGGGACGTCGGCGCCATCGTGCTCGGCGTCAGCCACGATCGGCCGCTGGGGGAGCTGGAACTCGGCCAGACAGCGCGGTATGTTGTCGAACACGCGCCTTGCCAGGTAATCGTGCTACGCTCGGCCTTACAGGAGCAGTAATGAAAGTAGTAATCATGGGATGCGGCCGCGTCGGCGGGGCGCTGGCAGTGATGCTAGCCGACGAAGGTCACGACGTCACGATACTCGATACACGCGCCGAGGCCTTCCGGCGCTTGCCGGTCGACTTCAAGGGTAAGCGGCACATCGGCAACGGGATCGACCAGGACGTGCTCGCCCGCATTGGCGTCGGGGAGGCGGACGCCTTCATAGCCGTCACGCAGGGCGACAACCGCAACACGATGGCGGCGCAGATCGCCAAGCACATCTTCGGCGTCAAGCGGGCGCTCTGCCGCATCTACGACCCGATCCGCGAGGAGATGTACCAGAAGCTGGGCCTGGAGACGATCAGCCCCACGATCGTCGGCGCGACGCTGCTAAAAGAGAAGCTCAACTGGTCGCCGGCCGGCGTCGGCGCCGGGAGCGACGCCTGATGTACGTCATCGTCGTCGGTGGGGGCAAGGTCGGCTACTACCTGGCGAAGGAGCTGACGTCCGAACAGCACGAGGTGCTCGTCATCGAGCAGGATGCCGCCAAGTGCGAGCGCATCGCCGAAGAGCTGGGCGACATCGTCCTGCGCGGCGACGGCTGCGAGGCGACGACGATGGAGATCGCCGGCTTCGGGCGCGCGGATATGGTGATCGCGGTGACAGGCGACGACGAGGACAACCTCGTCGCCTGCCAGGCCGCCAAGGCGATGTTCAACGTCCCGCGCACCGTCGCTCGCCTGAACAACCCGAAGAACAAGAACATCTTCCGCAAGCTGGGCATCGACACCACCGTCAGCGCCACCGCGGCGATCCTCGCCCAGATTGAGCAGGAGCTGCCAACGCACCCACTGATCCCGCTCCTTCAGCTGAAGAGCGGCTTCGAGCTGGTCGGCATTAAGGTACCGCCCACGGCCGGGGTGATCGGCAAGCAGGTCAAGGAGCTGCTTCTGCCGCACGGCTCGCTGCTCGTGCTGATGGTCGGCAAGGACGGGACGCCGCGCCTGACGACGCCCGAATCGACTCTCCAGGCTGAGGACGAAGTCGTCGCTGTGACAAGCGACGAACACGAAGACGCGCTGCGCACGGTCCTTACGCAGTCCTGAGCCAGCGATGACCACCCGTCTCGCCTACTTCGGCCCGCCCGGGACGAACACCGAAGAAGCCGCGCTCGACTACAGCCACGCCGAAGGCGGCACGTTCGAGCTGGTGCCAATGCCGACGATCGGCGGCATCGGGCTCGCCGTCCAGTCAGGCTTGGCCGACCAGGGCGTGCTGCCGATCGAGAACAGCCTGGAAGGCGCGGTGCCGGAGACGCTGGACCTGCTGATCCACACTCCGAAACCGATCTTCATCCGCAGCGAGATCGTGCGCACGATCGAGATGTACCTCCTGGCGAAGCCCGGCGTGGGAGCGGCCGACATCAAGGTGATCCGCTCGATTCCGATCGCCGTCGCCCAGTGTCGCGGCTTCATCGAACGCTGCTTCCCGAAGGCGGAGATTGAGGCCGCGCTTTCGACGGCGGCCGCGGTGGAGGACGTGATGTCCCGCAGCGACGCCGCCGCCATCGCCAACCGCCGGGCAGGCGAGCTGTACGGCGCCGAGGTGCTGGCCGCCGGCATCCAGGACCGCAGCCCCAACCACACCCGCTTCGTCGTCATCGCGCCGGAGGACCACGCGCCGACCGCCAACGACCGCACCTCGGTCGCCTTCGGATTCGTGAACGAAGACAGGCCGGGGCAGTTGGTCAGCGCCCTCAACGAATTCTCGACGCGCGGCATCAACCTCACGAAGATCGAGTCGCGCCCGAGCAAGGAGCGCCTGGGGACGTACATCTTCCTCGCCGATCTGATCGGCCACCGGGCGGACCCGCCGCTAGCCGAGGCGCTCACCGCCGTCGAGAAGGAGTGCTCCTTCTTCCGTGTGCTCGGCTCCTACCCGCGCTTCCGCTCGAGCGAGTAGGGCAGATGCCCGAGATCCCCGACCTGGAGGCCTACGCCGCCTACTTCAACAAGCGCTTGCCCGGCCACCGCATCGAGACCGCGGAGCGTCCGCTGCCGTGGATCGTGCGGGCCACGCCGGAGGACTTCGAGGGGCGATTGCCGGGACAGACGTTCGCGAAGGTCTACCGCCACGCCAAGATGCTTTTCTTCCCGCTGAAAAACGGCGACTTCATCGTCGTCCACGCCATGCTCACCGGCCGCTACCAATACGTTGAGCCGAAAACGAAGATGCGCGCGAAGACGGCCTGGGTACTCGGGCTCGACAACGGGATGCAGCTGCGCTACTTCGATGACCGCGCGATGGGCCGCACCTTCGTCACGCGGGAGGATGAGTTCGCCGAGAAGCTGCCCCGCTGGACGGAGATGGGCCCGGACGTGATGAGCCCGGAGCTGACGGAAGACGCCTTCCTGGCGCTGATGACGAAGTCGCGCGGGATGATCAAGAACCTCATCACGAACGAGCGCACCCTCGCCGGCATCGGCAACGCCTACTCCGACGAAGTGCTCTGGGAAGCGCATCTCCACCCGTTCCGCAAGCGCAGCGACATCCCGGAGGACGGTCTGCGCACCCTCTTCCGCTCGATCCGCGCCGTGATGGACTGGTCGACGCCGATCGTCACCCAGCTGACGGAGGAGAAGGGCCTGCCGGTGAAGATGTACCGCGACCACCTGCGCATCCATCACCGCCCGGAAGACGCCGTCTGCCCGCGCGACGGCCACCGCATCAGCTCGATCACGAGCGGGGGGCGGGAGACGAACTTCTGCCGAGCGTGCCAGGAGTGACGAAGGCATCTTTGACCGGCGTGATGGCGGCGGGCGGCTCTGTAGGGCGTGGCGCTGTCAACGGAGCATGAGAGCAAGGCACATGGGAGCATCGCAAGGCGGCCGATTCTGATGCTCCCACTCTATCCATGCCCCCATGCCTGGCGGCACTCGTGGAGACACTACTTGCCGGGACAGAATAACGGCCGTGACAGGGTCACCACGTGAACGTCACCGCCGCCCTCCTCTGGGACCTCGATGGCGTTATCGTCGATAGCGGCGAGTACCACTTCGCCGCGTACGTCGCGGTGCTGGGCCAGCGCGGCGTCCAGCTCGACAAGAAGCGCTACTACTCCAGCCTCTTCGGGCGGCGCAACTGGGACATCTTGCGCGACGTCCTCGGCGACCTGCCGGACGACGAGATACGCGCGATCGCCCAGCAGAAGGAGGAGAAGTTCCGCGAGCTCGCCCGCGGCCACATCCAGCCGCTGCCCGGCGCGAAGGAGCTGCTCCGCCGGGCGCACGAGGCCGGCCTCAAGCAATCGATCGTCTCCTCGACGCCGCGCGCGAACATCGAGATGATCGTCGACTCACTCGGCGTGCGAGATGACCTCGACGCCATCGTCGGCGAAGAGGATAGCGAACGCGGCAAGCCCGACCCGCAGCCGTTCACGACGGCAGCCGACCGCCTCGCCGTTCCCTGCGAGCGCTGCGTCGTCCTCGAAGACGCGCCGGAGGGTATCGCCGCCGGGAAGTCCGCCGGCATGCGCACGATTGGCGTGACAACGACGCGCCCAGCGGAGCGCCTGACGGAGGCGGATCTGGTAGTGCCGAGCCTGGAAGACGAGCGGGTGTGGCAGTTCATTGCGGGCGACTCTACCATCGGGCGGTCGGGCTCTTAGCCCGACCGGAGTCAACCTGAGAGGCTGACCCCGTGAGAAGAAGGGCTACAGTTCCACGATGTGCTCGCGGACGGCGTAAAGGGCGGCCTGAGTGCGGTCGGCCAGGTGCAGCTTCTGCAGGATGTTGCCCACGTGCGTCTTCACCGTCTTCTCGGCGATGCCCAGCGCCAGCGCGATCTCCTTGTTGGAATGGCCGCGCGTGATCTCGGCGAGCACCTGCCTCTCGCGCTCCGTCAGATCGGCCGCAGCGGCGTTGCGCGGTTCGCGCCGCTGGAGCTCGCGCACCAGGTTCGCCGCGACGGACGGGTGCAGCAGAGACTCGCCCGCGCTGACGCGGCGGATGGCCTCGCTCAACTCCCGCGGTTGTACGTCCTTGAGCAGGTAGCCGGCCGCGCCCGCCTGCACCGCCGAAAACACCTTCTCGTCGTCGGCGAAGCTCGTCAGCACGATCACCTTCGTCGCCGGCGCCAGGTCCCGCAACTGGCGGATGACGCCGATGCCGTCCAGGCGCGGCATGACCAGGTCCAGCAGCACAACATCCGGCGAGAGCTCACGGGCCCGCTCCACGGCCTGCTCACCGTCGGCCGCCTCACCGACCACCTCGATGTCGTCCTGCGTACCGAGGAACACGCTCAGCCCCTGCCGCACGACAGCGTGGTCATCGGCGATCAAGACGCGGATCTTATTCGGCAAGCGGCGCCTCCACCAGCACGCGCGTACCCTTGCCACGCTTCGACTTGATCCGCATCGTGCCACCCAGCGCCTCGGCCCTCTCTTCCATCGAGGTCAGGCCCAGCCGTCGCGTGCGGATCAGCGGATCGGCGGGATCGAAGCCGACGCCGTTGTCTTCGACGGTCATCCTTGCCTGCCCGCCGTTTGTGCCGAGCGATACGGCAATGTGCGACGCCTCCGAGTGCTTGACGGCGTTGTTCAGCGCTTCCTGTACGATGCGGAACAGCTCCTTCTCCAGAGCCAGCGGTTGGCGAACGTACCCTTCGTCGCGCAGCTCGATCTCCTTGTGCGAGACGCGCCGCACGACGTCGATGTGCTTGCGCAGCGTCGGCAGCAGGCCGTCCGACTCCAGCTCCGCCGGCCGTAGCTCGAAGATCAGGGAGCGCATCTCCTGCGAGGCCTCGCGTGCCAGCTCCCTCAGCCTCTCCGCTTGCGCCTTGGCGGCTGCCGGATCGCGTTCGATCAGGCCGGTCACCGCCTCCGCCGTCAACGAGATGCTGAACAGCATCTGGATCACGGAATCGTGCAGCTCGCGGGCCAGGCGGTTGCGCTCCTCGGTGACGGACAGCTCGCGGCTACGTTCGTAGAGGCGCGCGTTCTCGATCGCGATCGCGGCATGCGCGGCCAGCATCTCGATCGTCGCCTGGTCGTCGAGCGTGAACTCGGACACGCCGATCTTGTCGGTCAGGTAGAACGCCGCGATCACGCGCCCGTGCGAGACGACCGGCACGCCCAGGAACGAGGTCATGCGCGGGTGGGCGTCCGGCCACCACTCGAAGCGCGGGTCCTTGCGGATGTCCGGCGTGCGGTAAGGCTCAGTCTCGGACAGCATCACCGCCAGCAGGCCGTGGCTGCGAGGCAGCGGCCCGATCTTCTCGACCAGCTCATCGCTCATGCCGGTATGGATGAACGCCGCGAACCCGCCTTCGCCGTCCGGGATGCCGATGGCGGCGTAGCGGGCGTCCGCCAGCTCTCGGGCGCTCTCCGCCAGCAGCTGCAGGACGCGCTCCACCTGGTGGGCAGCAGCCATCGCCAGCACGGCGTCGCTCATCGCCTGCAGCAGCGTCGGTTGGCCCGCCGCGTTCGCCTTCTTGCTCGCAGATGCCATCGCGAGGCCATTCTATGCCCCGTAGCGGCAGCCCACATCATCCGCGAGTCGTAGGACTAATTACCCACGTCTCGTGCGGCCCGCGGCCCGTGGCTGGCGCTCTGGCAAATCGTAGCCTGAATGCAGGAAGAACAGAGGAGGGACAGACATGCAGATGCAAGGAAGAGCAGCCCTGATCACCGGAGCCTCGCGCGGTCTAGGCCTCGAGATAGCGAGAGCGTTCGCCGCGCGCGGGGCGAAGCTGGTCATCGCGGCGCGCGGGCAGGAGGCGCTCGACGCGGCCGCGGCGGAGCTGCGTGCGCTGACCGACGTCGTCGCGCTGGCTGTAGACGTCTCGGAAGACGCCGAACGGCTGGTCGAAGCCGGGACTCAGGCGTTCGGGCGGATCGACGTGCTGGTCAACAACGCCTCGGAACTCGGCCCGAGCCCGATGCCCGCCCTGGCCGATTACCAGTGGCAAGCGCTGGAGCGGGTGTTGCGGGTCAACGTGCTCTCACCACTGCACCTGGCGCAACTCGTCCTGCCGGGCATGAAGGAGCACCGCGAGGGCGTGATCATCAACGTCTCGTCCGACGCCGGCGTCGAAGCCTACCCCGGTTGGGGCGGCTATGGCGCGAGCAAGGCCGCCCTCGAGCACGTTTCCCGTACGCTGGCCGCCGAGCTCAAAGGCACAGGGGTTCGCGTGTACTGCGTCGACCCGGGCGACATGAACACGGAAATGCACCGCCTGGCCGAACCGGGCGTCGATCTCTCCGGCCTGCCGCGGCCGGAAGTCGCCGCACCGGCCTTCGTGCGGCTCGTCGAGGATGAGACGGCGCCGTTCGCCCGCGTCAAGGCGCAAGACCTCGTCGCCTCCGGGAGCGCAGCGTAGTGGTCACGGCGACCCAACTGCACGCGCTCGACTTCGTGCTGCCGAAGAAGCTGGAGGCGCGCGTCCCGCCGGAGGCCCGCGGACTGCGCCGCGACGAGGTCCGGCTGATGGTCAGCCACCGCGCCGGCGACTCAATAGAGCACACGCAGTTCGCGGATCTGCCACGCTTCCTGGCGGCGGGCGACCTGCTCGTCGTCCACGATTCGGCAACGCTGCCGGCAGCGATCAGTGCACGTCGCACGGATGGCACCGAAATCGCGCTGCACTTTTCGACCAGGTTGCGACCCGGCGTCTGGGTCGTCGAGCCGCGCCGGGCGATCGTGCACGTTGGCGAGACCATAGCGCTTCCCGGCGGCGCCCGCGTCACGTTTCTGCGGCGGCACCATGGCTCGCCGCGGCTCTGGGTCGCGGGCGTACACTTGCCGGGCGACGCGGCAGCATACCTGCACCGGTACGGACGCCCGATCTCCTACGATTACGTGGACGGCGAATGGCCGATCGAGATGTACCAGACGATCTTCGCGGCCAGGCCGGGCTCGTCTGAAATGCCTTCGGCGGCGCGCCCGTTCACGGCGGACGTCATCGAGTCGCTCGAGCGGAAGGGCGTGCGCATCGCGACGATCACTTTGCACACCGGCGTCGCCAGCCTGGAAAAGGACGAGGCGCCCTACGAGGAATGGTGCGAGGTCCCGCCCGAGACCGCCGCTGCGATCCAGGCCGCGCGTTTGGCCCGCGGCCGCGTGATCGCCGTCGGCACGACGGTCGTGCGGTCGCTGGAGACGGCGGCGGACGGCAACGGCCGGGTGCGTCCGTTCCGCGGCTGGACCGACGTCATCGTTACCGCCGAACGGGGCGTCCGCGCGGTAGACGGACTGCTGACCGGCTTCCACGAGCCGCGCGCCACCCACCTGGCGATGCTGGAAGCGATCGCCGGGCCGGAGCACGTCCGCACAGCGTACTCGGCGGCGCTCGAGAGCGGCTACCTCTGGCACGAGTTCGGCGACGTACACCTGATCATCGACTGACGCACCAAGGGGCCTTATTCTGGCCCGTATGAGAGTCGCCAACGCGCCGTACTCCTGGGGTGTCGTCCAGGGCGTCGAGGGCCAGGAAGCGCTGACCTGGCGCCAGGTGCTGGACGAGATCGCGCGTTCGGGCTATACCGGCACGGAGCTCGGCGACTGGGCGTTCATGCCGAACGACCCGGTGCTGCTGCGGCGCGAGCTCGCGGCGCGAAGCCTCGCAATGGCCGGCGCCTTCACGCCCGTCCGCCTGTCCGACCCGGCCGCGCACGCCGAGGGCGAAGCCACTGCCTTGCGCACGGCCCGTCTCCTCGCTGAGTGCGCGCGCGGCACGGCCGATGAAGGAACGCCGTTCATCATCCTCGCCGACGACCCGGGGCCCGCTTCGCACCGCACAGAACACGCCGGACGCATCCGTCCCGAGCACGGTCTCAGCGAATCAGGCTGGCGAGCCGTCGCCGAAGGGACTGAACGAGTCGCGACGGCCGTGCGAGAGCAGACCGGCCTGCGTACCGTCTTCCACCACCACTGCGGCACCTTCATCGAAACGCCCGAAGAGACGGCTCGGCTGATGGAGATGACGCCCGCTGACCTGGTCGGCCTCTGCCTGGACACCGGACACTACGCGTACGGCGGCGGAGACCCGCTGGAGGCGCTTCGCGATTTCCGCGAGCGCGTCTGGCACGTGCACTTCAAGGACTGCGATGCCACAGTTGCCGAGAATGCGCGAGCAACGGGCTGGGATTACCCAACCTCGCTGCGCAACGGCATCTTCTGCGGCCTGGGTCAGGGTTATGTCGATCACGCGGCCTTCTTTGGCGAACTTGAGCGCAGCGGGTACGACGGCTGGATCGTCGTCGAGAACGAGGCGCCGCCGGGGCGCGTGCCGCCGCTGATCGCCGCGCAGCGCGACCGCGAGTATCTCGCGGGTCTGGGCTTGTAGATGGGCGCCGCAGACTCGCTCGGCTTTGGCGTGATCGGGGTCGGCGCGATCGGCCGCCTACATGCGGAACATCTCGCCACGCGGGTTCCGGCAGCCAGTTTGATTGCCGTCGCCGACATTAACGCTGCCGTGGCTCGCAGCGAAGCCGAGCGCCTCGACGTGGCTGCCTATCCGGATCACGCCGCACTTCTGGCGGACCCGGCCGTCGCCGCCGTCGCGATCTGCACTCCACGGGGGACGCACGCGCAGATCATCAAAGACGCCGCGGCCGCCGACAAGCACATCTTTTGCGAGAAGCCGCTGGCCGGGAGCCTGGAGGAGATCGACGACGCGATGGCGGCGGTGGAGAAGGCGGGCGTCTTGCTGCAGGTCGGCTTCAACCGCCGCTTTGACGCGAGCTTCGCCCACGTCCACGCCCAGATTGTTGCCGGAGCGATCGGCGCGCCGCAGATCATCCACATCGTCAGCCGCGACCCCGAGCCGGCCGACGGCCAGGCCTCACGCACTCCCGCAGACCTCATCCTCGAGACGACGATCCACGACCTGGACATGGCGAGCTACCTCGCCGGGAGCGAGATCACCAGCGTCCACGCGCTGGGCCTTCCGGCGTCAGAGCCTGGCCGGCTCGATGGCGCGATCATCGTCCTGCGTCTGGCAAACGGCGTTGTCGCCACGATCGACAACCACTTGCGGTCGGCCTTCGGGTACGACCAGCGCCTCGAAGTGTTCGGTACCGCTGGGGCGCTATCGATTGCCAACGAGACTCCCCACCGGACGACGCTCGCCGGTAAGGCCGGGATCATCGATCCGCTGCCACTCCACTTCTTCGCCGAGCGCTACGTCGATTCGTACATCGCTGAGCTGTCAGCGTTCGCCCGCTGCGTCGGCGAGAAGACCGTTCCGCCGGTGACCGCCAGCGACGGCCGCACCGCAGTTGTCGCCGCGCTCGCGGCTCTCCACTCCCTGCGAGAGGGGCGGCCCGTCGCCCTAGCCTAGGCTGGCTGCATCATCTCTTCGCGGCGGGGCATGCCGCTGGCCCGGTCCTGGAGGAAGCGCCGGATTCCCAGGGCGGCCGCTGCGCCCTCACCGGCGGCGGAGGCCGCCTGCTTGGTGCTGCCGCCCCGGCAGTCGCCGGCCGCGAACAGCCCGGGCACGCTGGTCTGCAACGAGGCGCCGGTCAGCAGGAAGCCCCACTGGTCCATCTCCACCATGCCCTTGACGAGCGCGGTGTTGGGCGTCAGACCGATGAAGACGAACACGCCGGCCACCGGCATTTCGCTCAGCTCGCCGGTCTGCGCGTTCTTCAGCACGACCGTCTCAAGCCGGTTCTTCCCTTTGAACTCCGCCGGCGACGTGTTCGTGATGACCTCGATCTGCGGATTCTCGCGAACCTTCTCGGCGACGATCTGGCTCGCTGTGAGGTCCGGGTCGCGCGTGACGATCGTGACCTTGCTGGCGAACTTGGTAAGGAAGATGCTCTCCTCGCCGGCCGAGTTCCCGCCGCCGACCACCAGCACCTCTTTGTCACGGTAGAACGGTCCGTCGCAGGTGGCGCAGAAGTGCACGCCCGCGCCGATGAAGTCGTCCTCGCCCGGTATCTCCAGCCGGCGGTACGTCGACCCCAGCGCGAGCAGCACGGCCCAGCAGCCGTACTCCTTGCCGTCTGACGTCTTCACGCAGCGGTACTCGTCATCGACGGCGATCTCGGTCACTTCTTGCGCCTGCAGGATCTCGACGCCGAAGCGCTCGGCTTGCTGGCGCAGGCGGTCGGCGAACTCCGATCCCGAGATGCCCTCCGGAAACCCCGGGAAGTTGTCCAGCCGCTCCGTGATCCCGGCCTGTCCGCCGACGCCCCCGCGTTCGATCACGAGCGTGTCGATCCCTTCACGGGCGGCGTAGAGGGCTGCGGTCAAACCGGCCGGCCCGCTGCCGATCACGATCAGGTCGTAGAACGTGTTCCTGGCGGCCGTCTGCAGGCCCAACTTCGCAGCCAGCTCGGCGTTCGACGGTTCGACCAGCGTGGAGCCATCTTCGAAGACCAGCGTCGGGATGATCTGCTTGCCGTTGTTCACCTTCTCGACGAACGCCAGGCCCTCTTTGTCCATTTCAACGTCGATGAAGTCGTAGTGGATGCGCTGCTCCCCGAAGAACTTCTTCGTCATTTTGCAGTCGCCGCACCAGAGCGTTCCGTACAGCTTGATGTTCGTGTGTGCCAACTCTTGATCCTCCTTGCGCGCAGCCGGTCCGCAGCACAAACGAGCGGACGCTGGGCAGGAGGATTATACTGTGCGGGTCGCTACTCAGCCCCGCCGTCCCGCGGGCTGAAAACGGACCAGTCGAAAGGAGTAACGGAGATGCCAGCAAAAACGCCAGATAGCGTGTACAAAGTCATCGAGCTCGTCGGCACGAGCGCGGACTCCTGGGAGAAGGCGGCGGCGGCGGCCGTGAAGATGGCCTCCGAGTCGCTGCGTGACCTCCGAATCGCGGAGATCGTCGAGCTGGATATGCAACTCGAAGAAGGCCAGATCCGGGCTTACCGCGCCAGGGTGAAGCTGTCGTTCAAGTACCACGGCGGAGAGTGAACCGGGGGCACGAGAATCCGCTCCGAGCGCTAAGGCGAGCCCACCGAGACCGGCCGTGTCCGAGCGCCAACTCTTGACCGGCTGTATCGGCGCCCGGCATGAGGCCAATCGCGCGATGTTTGAGTCCGGCTGATGACGACGCCAGTGCGCCAGTTCGAGACTGTGCTCATACCGGCCGGAGCGTTCACGATGGGCGACGACGCGGGCCGGCCAGACGAACGGCCAGCGCATCGGGTTACTCTCTCCGTGTTCCGCATTGCCGTTCTGCCCGTCACGAACGAGGACTACGCCGCGTTCCTCGCCGCGAGGGCCGGCGAAGCGCCGCGCTTCTGGGACGATCCCGCGTTCAATCACTCCCGTCAGCCCGTCGTTGGAATTAGCTGGTACGAAGCCACGGCCTACTGTGATTGGGCCAGCCTCGTTCAGGGCGTGGGTGTGCGGCTGCCGGCCGAGGCTGAGTGGGAGAAGGCGGCGCGCGGCGGCCTTGACGGCGCGGCCTACCCCTGGGGCGACGAGCCGTTCGACGGCTCCGGCGGGCGCTTCCGGCAGGATGCGACATGGCAGGTTGGCGCCGCACCGCCCAACGGTTACGGCATCATCGACATCGGCTTCAACATCCACGAGTGGTGCTCGGATTGGTATGACCCGGGCTACTACGCCGTCTCGCCCACGGACGATCCGCCGGGACCCTCCACAGGTGAGCGTCGAGCCTCCCGTGGCGGCGCCTGGCGCCACGCGATCAAGGTCAGCCGCTGCTCGGCCCGCAGCAGCATCCCGCCGGATTACCGATACAACGACTACGGCTTCAGGGTCGTCACCGCGGCCTAGGCTTCGGCGTCGGCTGGGGCCATGGCGCCCCGCCAACGGAAGATGAGGTACAGCCCCATGGACAGCGCAAAGCAAACGGCCATCGCAACGAAAGCGACCTCCGGTGTGCCGTGAGACACTCACAGACGAGCGCTCAGGGTTGAGCAGGATCTCCCAGATCATGAAGTCGGTGAGGCCGGCAGCGAGTATCCAGGCCGGCTTGTTCCAACTCCAAACCTTCTCGCCGTCCAGGTAGCGGGGAGGCAACGCCGTCACGAAGATGATCGAAAATATCTGGACGGCGCGATCTTGCCGTACGCGCGCCCCGCCCCCGCACGCGAGCATCCGCCCGGTGCCGTGGGCGTCTGTTAAAATACGTTGGCGAGCGGGTGTGGCTCAGTGGTAGAGCCCCTGCTTCCCAAGCAGAGGGTCGTGGGTTCGAGTCCCATCGCCCGCTCCAGATGTCGAGGGTGTCGCCGGAGAGCACGTACTTGTAAACCTTGCCGCCGGACTTGAAGTTGGGCGGCACTCGCGGCCGAATTCTTACTGGCGGGCGCGGAGCGCGGTTCTGGCTCTGTGTCATTCTGGCAGGCGGCGACGGCGACGGCTTCACCAACATCACCGAGATAAACGCCCACACCTGGCCGGGCGATGCGGCGGACCATCCCAGCGCCAGTCCGACCGCTACGCCCGGACCGTGTGCAGTTCGGGCGGCCGATCGGCTCCTTCCAGGCGATCCAGCACAAGCTCGCGGACGCCGTGATCCACACTGCGCCGCAATGCCTGGACCACCTGATCGTCGTCAACGAGCGCCACCTGTTGCGGCTGCTGCGCGAATACGTGGCTCACTACAACGCGGCGCGGCCACATCGTGCGCTGGAACTGGAGCCGCCGGCTGGAACTAGCAAGAGCATCGGCGAAGTGGACGTGGCCGCCGTGCGGAAGAAGATGAAAGACAAGGCGTTCGCTCGGTCGGTGAACAGGGAGGACATCATCAAGGGCGCGGAACAACTCGGCGTCAACTTGGATGAGCACTCGCCTTCGTCATCGACGCCCTCAAACCGGTGGCCGGAGAGTTGGGGATAGCTGGGGGCGTATAAAAACATCCGGCCCAGCATCACTCATGCCTCAGGGTCCGCGCCATTTGGGAACAGTTCGAAAATCAAGTCCGACGGCCTTGCCGCCGTCGACGCTGCCCTTGGCACGTACGGCGGGCTAGCCAAGCTGTGGCCGGGGTTCGCCCTCGACAACTGGAACCAGAGCCCGGTGGACTACTACCAGCAGTGGGACGGCCTCGGGGTCGGGGCGGATCTTACCGAACCCGCAATCAGCCTCTCCAACAATGATACCCAGGCGCTATTCAGCTTCAGCACCTGACCGCAGGGTATGGCTTCATCGAGGCCCCCCCGGACAGCGGCATCCAGAAGGTCCCGTGGCCACGTGGGGCGCTTTCTCTTCCAAGCCCAAATAGTCGGCATGGCACATGACGGCATAGATGATGTCTTCGGGCACTCCCCTCTCACGGAGGACGCGATGCGCGCCTATCCTCGTCCGCCGCGGGGTACACGTAGTCCTCGGCCCATTGCGCGCTGGCCTCGGCAAACCAATCCTCGCAGTTACCCTTGGGGGCGAAAGCATACTGGATGACGTGCATGAACTTGTGAGCGAAGGATGGAGAGAGAGGCGTTCCTTCGCAGGACTATGAATGCAGAGAGGAGAACGTTGACACGCAGCGTATGATGGCTTCGCCAAGAGCACTGCCCATTTGGGCGTCAGCGAGTTCAAATGGGGAATGTGAATAGATGAGGAGGGAAGGACATGACCAAGGTCCCTGAAGGTCTCACAGTCGTTGACATGGCTTGGGGGATGGCAGCGAAGAGATTAGCCGTCGCGATGTTGGTGGCGCTCCTGGCGCTGGCAGCGGCCACGGCCGCTTATGCCCAGACGCCAACCCCTACCTCTACGCGCACGGCGACGGCGACTCCTACGCCCACGCCAGCTCCTACTCCGACACCCCAGCCGGACCTGGCGGCCATCTACCGCCAGTATGTTGATGCAATCAATCGCGGCGACGCGGCCGGCGCAGCGGCGTTCTTCACTGACGATGGGGTATTTATCATCCCCGGCTGTCCAGCCGATACCGGCTGCGTGGGCAGGGCAGCCATCCAGGGCCGCATTCAGAGCATTGTGAATAGCAGCCGTCGCTTCACCATCATCGAGGCTCAGGTGTCCGGGAATACGGTGAGCGCCCGCGAGGAGCACCGGGCGCCCGTGGTTACGGCTGCTGGGGTTGAGCGATATGTCTTCAAGGGCACTCTGACCTTCCGAGGCGACAAGATCTCGCGACTCGTCTATGAGTTCGACATCAGCGACCCGCAGACGGTTACGTTCGTCAAATTCCTGCAAGCCCAGGCGCAGCCGACGGCTACGTCGGCGGCCCTGCCGAAGACGGGCGGTAGCCCGGCTGGATCTGGTTCGGAGGGCTGGCTCCTGGCCAGCCTCATCGGCCTGGGTCTGGTTGCACTGACCTCGGGCGCTTGGGCCGTCTCTCGTACCCGACGGTAGAGCGCGCTAGCCGAAGAAGTTAGTTACTAGTGTAGTGTCTCGTAAATAAGCAGGGCTTTGTGGGCCGTATGAACCATGCTGCTGTTGCGCTGGAGTTCTGCAGGTGAACAACAGTGACCCGAAGCCCTTTGTCTGCAGAGCTCGCTGTGGCCGCGCCGCAGACGGCCCGATTACTGGTGATACCAGGTCACGGAGAACGCGTTCCCGCCGGTGAGAGCCGACGGTAGAGCCTTCAGCGTCCCGGAGTTGGTCACCATGATGATCTGGTCGTTAGTCCAGGTCGTGTCACTGATGGTTCCAGTATGGCCGTTGCCAGTCGTGTAAGAGCCGGAGAAGTTCACCTTCCCGAAGTTGGCAAGTGGCAGTACCGTGCAGCGGAAACCGTTACAGCCCGAAGGAGCCTCAGCTACCCACTCGGCGGAACTGAGGGCATCCCCAGAGACAATTTGTTGCGTCGTGAAACTCGCCCCTGTTGTGACATCGGTGATGGTCAGGGTAGCCGTTGAGCCTGAGACCGAGACCTCAGCGGACATGCTATCGCCCGGGCTTATCGCCATCGAGAGGTTGACCGGGTAGGCGGGGTACATTTCGAACCAGGCAAAGTAGACAGGCTTGTTCTTGCCGGTGCCCCCCTCGCACCGTCTTCACTACTCTTCGCCGGTGGTTGAACGTGTGAAAATCGCACCATGCGTTATGAGCGCCGAGGGCTCGCCTTCAAACGTCTTGAGGTTCACCACAACGTACGTGATCTTCAAATCGGGGAAGAGAGCCCGCACCCGCGGGGTGTCCAGATCGATGTCCCGCGGGTATCCGTCGCAGTCCAGGCACGCGAGGTAGCCCAGCCCGGGCTGCTGGGCCAGCCACTTCAGGCTGTGGTTATCCGCCCGCCAGAAGTAGCCGCCGATCCTGGCCTGATAGAGTAAGAGCACGCAGGAAAACCGGCGAAGAGCCGACAACGAAGGATCAAACGAGCGTGCTGAAAATTACGGTCACCCGGAACGGACCCTACCTGATGCAAGGTCCGATCTCACTCGCCAGGCAAACTATAGAGAGCGATTCCGAAGGCGGCTCAAGAGAATGGCGCCAGGGAGAAGTGTTAGAAGTGAGCGACGTGTATCGGCTCTGCCGCTGTGGGCAGTCCGCCAACAAGCCGTTCTGCGACAGCACCCACCTGAAGATTGCATTCGACGGAACGGAAACGGCCTCGCGCGCGCCGTACCTTGAGCAAGCGGAAGTCGTTGAGGGCCCGGCCATGGATCTAACTGACGCTCAACCGCTCTGTGCAAGCGGCCGGTTCTGCGATCCTGACGGCAGCATCTGGAACCTGATCGGTCAGGCGGACAGCTCAGCCGCCCAGGGGAAGGTGAAACACCAGAGTGGTCATTGCCCGTCTGGACGGCTTGTAGTTTGGGACAGGGTCGCCAGGCGGCCGCACGAGCCGGCCTTCGAGCCCTCGCTCGGTCTGATCCAGGACCCCTTCGCCGGTGTGAGCGGTCCGATCTGGGTCAGAGGAGGGATTGCCATCGAATCGGCAGACGGTCACACATACGAGATCCGGAACCGAGTTACCCTCTGTCGTTGCGGCGCCTCCGGCAACAAGCCGTTTTGCGATGGTTCACACGTGACAATTGGCTTCAGAGACGAACTTTGAGGACAGCAAAGACGCAACACACCCAAAAGGGTGTAGAGACGGCACAAGGCACTTCCAACTCTTCAAACGTCAGCTATGCCCAGGGCGACGATTGCCAGGCGTCGTGCCCCTCGGCGGGAAGCCAGGAAGGAAGCGGCATCAGCACGGACCGCGAGAGCGCCGCGACATTCGGCTCATAGCTTCGGCGGAGTTCCGTCAGCTTTTCCAGGTGAGCGCCCGCAAGCAGATCGCCACCGGCCGCGACAAGCCGCGTGAAGTCCGCGGGCGGCAGCCGGTCGACGTTCGGGTCGGGCGCCGCTGCCAGGACCTGACTCAGATCGACGGCTGCGTGCCGCGCCATGGCGAAGGTGAGCCGGGCGGCTCGCTGCGACCCCCTCGTCCATCAGACGGCCGCAGATACGGTCTGGAGGCCATAGGCTATGCACTCAGATGGACTCGTGCCACTTTTGATCACAATGGGATGTACAATTCGCGCCATGGAGCCCGAAGTCCGCTATTCACCTCCCAAGAACCGGCAGGCCGGTTCTATATTCCCACCACAATGAGCGCCCTTGAGGACGGCATTCGGCTCAGTTGGAAGGACCCGGAGGGCGCCGGCGGTGAAGTGGTTCTATCCAGCGACGAACTGACCATCGGTCGCGCGGCTACCTGCGGGGTCGTGCTGAATGACCCCAAGGTCTCCCGGGAGCACGCAAGAGTGCGCCTGGACGGGCAGCTCGTCCGATTGCGGGATCTCGGCAGCCGCAACGGAACTTTCGTCAACGGTGAAGGTGTGTCTCAAGCCGACCTCCACCCGGGCGACGAGGTGCGCGTGGGCCGCGTCCGGATGACCCTCATCGTCCCAGCGCCAGCCGCCGACGCCACCCTTGTGGGCACGGTGGTCCAGCAACCCGCCGGAGACAAGACTGTCGTGCTAGGCGCTCCCGAGTCCTCACCTGTCGCCGTCAGTTCGGACGGCACTGTGGTAATCGAGCTCAAGGCCGTCAGCCCAGACGCCACTCTCGTCCTCGCACCCGTTGCGCCGGCGCGACCCGAACCAACCGCGAAGGGCGTGGTCTCCGATGAGCTTTTGATGAAGCCGGTCATCTCGGAGCAAGAGCTGACCGCCAACGGCGTGGAGGTGAAGGTAGTGGAGGCGGTCACTCTCGGCGGGGGCATGGGGAGCTTCATGTTCGTCGACATCCTTCGTAACTCGGGCATGTCCGCAGCCGACATACGGATCGCCAGCAACGAGGAGAAGCCCTACGGCCGCTACCGCCGGCTCGTCCGCAATTCGCAGATCCCCGAACGCGAACGACTGCGCTCGAACTCCGAGTCCTGTCCGGACAACATTTGGGGATTCCCAGGATATGCCGTGCGCGAGATCTGGCGCGAGTTCTGGCGTTTCAACTGGCGGCTCGCGGCCAAGGTCGCGTACCAGCTATGGGGAGAGCCAACCATCGCGCCCACGTTTACAGCCCGCACCGAGGACGTCTGGCGGGGCATGGACCGCGAATCGAAGCGCATCGATTACGAAGGGCTGCTCGTCCTGGGCCGCATCCGTGCCATTCGCAAGACCCAAGAAGGCCGCATTCTTGCTGTCGTCTCGCAGAGCGATGATCAGCAGCGGAAACACGTGGCGGTCAGCGCGCGCTTCGTACACCTCGCCACCGGCTATCCGTCCTTGCGGTTCCTCCCGGACCTTGCTGAGTTCCGCGAGAAGCACGGCGACCGCGAGCACGTCGTTCACTCGTACGAGAACCACGACCACGTGTACGAGTACCTGCGCGCCAACGGCGGGACGGTGGTCCTGCGCGGCCGCGGAATTGTCGCTTCCCGCATAATCCAGCGCCTCTATGAAGAGCGAAGGAACAACAAGGACATCAGGGTGGTGCACTTGCACCGGAGCAAGCTCACTAAGGGCCACCGCTTCGGCCCGTCCCAACGTGGCGTCGCCGACGACTTCGAGTTCCAGCCGTTCAACTGGCCCAAGTCAAACTGGACCGGTCAGAGCCGCTACCAGCTAGAGCGTGCCTCACCGGAGAAACGTAAGGAGCTACTGGACATCTGGGGTGGCACCACGACGGCGGACCGCCCGGACTGGACGAAGATCGTGCGGCGCGGAATCGAAGAAGGCTGGTACGTCCCGGAGTACGGCGTTGTCCGCGAGGTGAAGCCCGGCCCACAGGGCGGACTCGTCACCTACATCACGAGCAGCCTCTCCACGGGTGGCACCTTGGAGCTTCCCGCCGATTTCATGATCGACTGTACCGGCCTTATCGCCGCGCCCGAGCGAGCGCCGATGCTGAAAGACTTCATCGAGACGTTCAACATCCCAAAGAACCCGCTCGGCGGCATCCACGTGAGCAACGACTTCGAGATCGAAGCGATGCGCCACGGCGATGCGCACATGTACGCGTGCGGCGCCGTGACCCTGGGCGGCCCACACGCCGCGGTTGACAGCTTCCTGGGCCTTCAGTACGCCGGCCTGCGAGCAGTCTGGCACATGAAGAAGTGCAAAGCCAAGAAGCTACACAAGCTGAACGGACTCTACTCATTCATCCAGTGGCTCAAGTACGCGAGGGGGGTGGCGCCATGACGCCGGTTCTGTTCGGACGCTGGGAAACACGGATCGTGATGCTGGGGACACTCGGCGCCGTGGTTACCGCCGGCTTCGCTATCAACGACAACACGAACGTCTATTTCAAGGTACTGGGGTATATCGCGGCGTTCGGCATCGGCTGGGATATCGTCTACTACGGCATCCAGCAGGTGAAGTGGGACAGGGACTGGCCGCCGTTCGCGCAGTGGCTGGCCGGCGCTGGGGAGGGCCTCTTCGTCTACCTGATGATCGACAAAGTCGGCCTGCCCGGGATTGACAAAGGCTCCGTGCCGCTGGACTACTTCATTCCGCACTACGCCATCGTCTGGGCGTCTATCTGGGTGTTTCTGCAGGGGCCTATCCGGGCGTTCTCGCCGGTCTGGCGCTTCCACGGCGGGCGCTTTGTCTGATGGCGTTCCGCTCCAGTTAGCCCACGCGGGGCAGACACACCGCCTTGGGGGCCGCCTTGAGCCACCGTTGCCTGGTGCGGATCTCATCGTGATGCCCCAGACCCATTCCGAGGACGATCTCGTTTACTACCTGAGCGAGGGGGTCACCGACTACCTCCCCAGGCCGCTCACGGCTCGCGGTCTTTCTGCACGGCTCGAGGCGCTCCACCAGCGACGCAACGGCAGGGAACAGCCCGTGATAACGCTTTCGTCTGCGACCTAGTTCACGTCCGGGTTGCGATAGGCCAGCCAACCGTCGCCAGAAGCGATCTCCTGGAACCCGAGCCTGGCGTGCAGATAAAGCTCGGCGTCGGCCTTGACTCCGAGTGTGTTGAGCGTCGTAGGCTCGCCTTCGAACGTCTTGAGGTTCACGACGACGTACTTGATCTTCAGCTCGGAGAAGAGAGCCCTTACCCGCTGAGTGCGCAGCCCCGTCTCCCGCTCCAGACAACTACCGTTGACCCTCCGCTGCCAGCGCCCGCCAGGCAGCGTACCCCAGTTCGCCGATCACTCTGTTCCCCTCCGCTTCCCGGCCCGTCCCTTCGCCCGTGCCGCCTTCGCAAAACGCCGACATCACAAACGTCCCGCGCGGGCCGCAGAACACTGCGCCGGATGTCCGAACCCCATTCAGAAACGAGCCGCCCTTTTCCGCGACCCAGTTCACCTCGTGGTTCTCCAACATATTCATCTCGTTCCAGGGCAGCAGTCTCGAGAGCTCATGGCGGTAGTCCTGGCGGCGCAGAAGCCGCAGCATATCCTCCGACGCCTCCTCCGACACCGCCTCGTGGAGCGCTATCAGCTCCAGCAGCCGCGTCATCTCGCCCGCCGTGCTAACCGACATCTTCCTTGCGTCGATGCCCCCTCCGGGGTCGCCTAGGCGGCGAAAAAGCGTCGTCTGCGCCAGCCCTACGTCCCTCATCGTCTGGTTGACCTGGTCGAGGCCGACGAGGTCGATCATCATGTTTGTCGCGCTGTTGTCCGAAATGATGATCATCAGCACCGCGGCATCCCGAACCGTCATCTCAACCCCAGGCGTCATTCGGCTCAGCACGCCCGAGCCCAGGCAGCGATGGTCCTGCGTGTACTGAATCCGGTCCGCCAGCCCGACTCGTCCGTCCTCGACCGCGCGGTACAACGAGACGAGGATCGGCACCTTAATCAGCGATGCCGTCGGCATCACGCCGTCTTCGTCGCGCCCGATGTGTGCTCCGGAACCGAGATCCGTCAGCGCATAGGTCCATTTCCCGCTATACGCAGACCCGATGCGCACAAGCTCCCTTCCCAGTTCAGCCATGCCGGTCGTCAGCGTCATCGCAGCAACAGGTTCATGCGCAGGATTATAGCGGGGTTTTCCGAGACGAATGCCACATCCAGCGAGCAACTCGATGGCGAAACTAGCTCACTTTGCGTCGGATTCTGACCGGGAGCCCTGGCCGCATTCTCATGTCGAAGCAGATCTCGACGTCGACCAGCGGGTGAACGTGACGGACCGCACGCTACTGGTGCTGGCGCCTAAGGCGTATATAGCAAACAACGTCACGGGCTACAACAGGCGCTACGACCTGAACGCCGACGGGGCGATCAACGTCACAGACCGCACCATCGTCGCTCTCTACATCAGGTTGACCGGCGGCCTGCCCTGCACGCCATAGGCGAGGCTTCGGCTACAGTAGTCACAACTCGTCGGGAAGCGAGGCTGATCTCGTGCTGCGAGCCGAGTCGGCCAGGCGACCTCCCTCACGCAGCGAACGCACACGATGCAGACACAGCGTCACACGCGAGTTCGCGCTAGCGTGGGCCAAACCGACGTGCCACGGCCAGCGCACGATGGTATATGGCCGGCATGGCCACGGCCATCCGCCGGCTCAACCACTAAGCTCCTGATATGGAAGCGTCTTTGCGCCCACCAACTTCAACAGAGTGTCACGAAACAGGTATTCGTTGCGACGCTTTGTTGAAGCGGCGGATGGTGGACAGGAGCGTTAGGTAAGCGGCAACTCGCTGAACATAATTTTCTGCTTTTGCACGCGAAATTGTAATTATAATCGGTCAACTCCTGAAGACCATCCTCGCCCCTCAGATATGAATCGGTGCCACTCTGCTTCCTAATTCCGGAATCCTACCGTAATCCCAAAAACACGAAATTACCAAACAAAATCCCAGTTTTGCCCGCTTTCCCTCTTCCACCTGTCCCCTCGCACCGTCGTCACTACTCTTCGCCGGTGGTTGAACGTGTGACAATCGCACCATCTTGATGAGACTCCCGCCTCAAGCGATGTGGAGACCGCCTGCTTTGGACACAGGCACTTCCGACGTTAGCTACTCCCAGGGGGACGACTGCCAGGCGTCGTGCCCCTCGGCGGGAAGCCAGGAAGGAAGCGGCATCAGCACGG
>DAINDD010000028.1:24907-35449 GCA_036732045.1 Chloroflexota bacterium | reverse complement strand
GAATATGGGAGGGGGATCCCCCCAAAGGGCTGCGCCCTGCTGCACTCCCCGCTTCGAGTGTGCGCTCTCCCCTTGCTCGTATCACGCCTTTCCGCTTATCCGCTCTGATCCGCTGTGAGACCCCTTCCGCGCACGCTAAACTTACCCCATGCCTATTTCCGCTAAAACGCTGACCACGCTCGAATACGACAAGGTCATCGCACGGCTGGCCAAGCACTGCATCACGGAGCGCGGCCGGACGCTGGCGCTCGTCCTGCAGCCAGCGACGGAGTACACAGAGGTCCTGCGGAGACAGCGGTTCACGGCGGAGGCGCGCAGGCTGCTCGAGCTGAAGCCTAACGTCTCGCTGTCCGACGTGAAGGATATCGCCTCGATCGTACAGCAGGCGTCGCTGGAACGGACGCTGGATCCGGCCGAGTTGCTGGACGTGCAGACGACGCTGGCGGCGGCGCGCGTCGTGCATGAAACGATCGACCGGCTGCGCCCCTACATGCCGCACGTGGCCGAGACGGCGGACCGCATCGGCGACTTCGGTGAAGTTACAACGGAGATCGGCCGTGCCATCAACAACCGCGGCGAGGTCATGGACTCGGCCTCGCCGCAGCTCCAGCACCTCCGCCGCGAGTCGCGCATCGTGCACGACCGGTTGCGGACACGGCTCGAGCAGATCCTGGCATCGAGCGCGGGCAAGGGCGCTCTCCAGGAGCCGATCATTACCTTGCGCGACGGCCGCTACGTCGTGCCCGTGAAGGCGGACTCGCGCTCGCAGATGCCGGGCATCGTGCACGACGTGTCATCGTCCGGCGCCACCGTATTCCTCGAACCGCTGGAGACCGTCGAGATGGGCAACCGCTGGCGCGAGATGCTGGCCGAGGAACAGCGCGAGGTCGCCCGCATCCTGCGCGATCTGTCGGTGCGCGTCGGTAAGCGGGCGGCGGAGATCGGGGACGCGCTCGATGCACTGGCGGAGATCGACCTGCTGCTCGCCAAGGTACGGCTAGGCGAGGCGATCAAGGCCAAACATCTCCCGCACGACCCTGACCTTCAGAGCGGCGGCCGCGATCAGACATGGCTGCTGGAGGAGCCCGGCTCACTCTATCTGCGCAACGCACGCCACCCGCTGATCCCCGGCGAAGTCGTGCCGATCAACGTCTGGATCGGCGCCGGAGGCCCGACTTCGAGCGATCAGGCACCGACGTCCGGCCCCGCTGACTTCACCGTGCTGCTGATCACAGGCCCGAACACCGGCGGCAAGACCGTCGCGCTGAAGACGGTGGGGCTGCTGGCTTTGATGGCGCAGTCCGGCATGCCGATCCCGGCCGACGCCGACTCCCGTCTGCCGATCTTTGACGCCGTCTTTGCGGACATCGGCGACGAGCAGTCGATCGAGCAGTCGCTCTCGACCTTTAGCTCGCACATCGGCAACATCGTCTCGATCCTGAAGGGTATCAGCGGCCGCTCACTGGTGCTGCTTGACGAGCTGGCAGCCGGTACTGATCCCGTCGAAGGCTCGGCGCTGGCCAAGGCGATCCTCTCCCAACTGCTCCGCACCGGGTGCCTGACAATCGCGACGACGCACCACGGCGAGCTCAAGGCCTACGCGCACACGACGGCCGGTGTCACCAACGCCTCGGTCGAGTTCGACGCCGAGAGCCTGTCGCCCACGTACCGGCTGCACATCGGCCTGCCCGGCCAGTCGAACGCGCTCTCGATCGCTGAGCGGCTTGGCATGCCGGGCCAGGTGCTCGCAGAGGCGCGCGCCGGCATCGACCCCGACCGCCTGGCCGTCGAGTCGATGATCAGCGACCTGCACCGCCATCGCGAAGAGGCCGCCGCCGCCAGCGATACGCAGCGCGTCGCCGCCCGCGAGGCCGAGCATGCCCGCGCCCGCGTCACGAAGGAGCTGCAGTCGCTGGAGGCCAACCGCACGAAGCTCGTCGAGCAGACGCGCCGCGAGATGGAGACGGAGCTGCAGACCGCGCGCGCCCGCCTCCGCGAAGCCCTGCGCGAGCTCCAAAAGGCGGAGCGTACGTCTGTGTTCGAGCGGGCCCAGGTGATCGAGAAGCTTAGCGAAGAGGTCGCGGCCGTTGACGAAGGCGTGAAGCGGGTCCAACGCCGCGAACGCAAGCCGCGCCGGGGCCCGCTACCGGCGATCGAGCCGGGCGACCGCGTCTTTCTGACCGATGTCCCGAGCCCCGGCGAGGCGATCACCTCCCCCGACGTCGCCGGTGAGTTCGAGGTCATGCTCGGGTCGCTGCGGGCGCGCATCAACGTCAAGCAGATCGCCAACGTAGAGAAAGGTGCAGCTGTGGGTCAGGGCCCCAGCCCTGACTACCACTCCCGTGAGACCGAGCAGATCACCGCGATGCCGCGCCCGTCGCCGGAGCTGGACCTTCGCGGAATGACCGTCGACGAAGCGCTGCCGCTAGTCGACCAGCGCCTGGACGACGCCGCCCGCGCCGGCATCGCCGAGCTACGCATCATCCACGGCAAAGGCACCGGCACGCTGCGCCACGCCGTCCGCGAGATGCTCCGCAAGCACGCCCTCGTCCGCACCTCCGCCTCGGCCGAATCGCGCGCCGGCGGCGACGGAGTAACGGTCGTGGAGATCGCGGAGTAAGGCTGCCAACTCATTCTGAGAACAGATAGGCGGACGACGCTCGTCGCTGGCTCGCCCTGCGATCCGTTTATCCGTTGTGCCGCAGGCACCTGTTGTCAGTCAGCGCTGGCGAAGGTCACGAAGCCGTGCCATAATCGCCGCACCATGACTGACACATTCCTGACCTCCGCCCGGTTCGTCGTCTCCGAAGACCTCAGAGACCTGCGCGAGGGCGTCGACGGGCTGCCGGGCGAGGCGCTGGACTGGAAGCCGGCGGGCGCGGACACCAACTCTATCGCGGTGCTGGTCACTCACGTCCTGCACAGCACCCGGTCGTGGCTCTGCGTGGCCCTCGGGGCGCCGCTGCCGGACCGCGATCGCGAGTCAGAGTTCCGGGTGAAGTCGGACGACCCGGCGGCGCTGGCGGACTTTATGCACGACTTTTCGCGCCAGATCATGGCACTGCTGGACGGCGCGGGCGAAGTCGACTGGGCGGCGACGCGGCAGACGCACGCGCGTTCCGCCTCGACGGCTCGGCCCGGCGACACGCCGGAGCAGGTGCCCGCATCGTGGGCCGTCCTCCACGCCATCGAGCACCTGCGCGAGCACATCGCGCACGTCGGCCTGACGCGCCAACTCTGGGAAGCGCGCGGCTAGCAGCTCCCTCCCCGCTGAGCGGTCAGGCTAAAGCCCGACCCCGCGGACTAAGCTTGCCCCCGGGGATGGGCGGGCGCGCGATAAACTGTAAGCACGATGCCCTCACAAGCTCCCCAGCAGAAGTTTGCGGCGCAGGTGAAGGCGCTGCCCGCCAAGCCCGGCGTGTACATCTTCAAGAACGCCAAGGGCGATATCCTCTACGTCGGCAAGGCGGCCGTGCTGCGCAACCGCGTGCGCTCCTACTTCGGCGCCACGCACGCTTTCGAGCCGAAGGTGCGCCAGCTCGTCGAGCGGATCGCGGACATCGAGTTCATCCTCACGGCGTCGGCCCAGGAAGCGCTGCTGCTGGAGGCGACACTCGTGAAGCGACACCAGCCGTTCTTCAACGTCCGGCTCAAGGACGACAAGCACTACCCTTACCTGAAGATCGACCTGCGCGAAAAGTGGCCGCGCGTGGAGATCACGCGCCGCATCGGCACGACCCCCGGGATACGATACTTCGGGCCCTTCGCCTCGGCCGGCTCGGTGCGGCGCAGCCTCGACCTCGTCAAGAAGCTCTTCCCCTGGCGCTCCTGCACGAAGGAGATCACCGGCAACGACCCTCGCCCCTGCCTCGAGTACTTCATCCACCGCTGCATTGGGCCCTGCGCCTCGCTCTGTACGAAGGAGGAGTACGACGGCGTGATCGGCCAGACGATCATGTTCCTCGAAGGGCGCACGGACGAGATCGCCCGCGACCTGCGACGCGATATGCAGACAGCGTCCGAGGACCTCGAGTTCGAGCGCGCTGCCCGTCTCCGCGACCAGGTCCAGGCGATTGAGCGCACGACGGAGCGCCAGGTGATGGAGGTCGGCGATCGCAAGGACATGGACGTCTTCGGGCTCGCGCGGCAGGAGCAGGAGGCCTACGTCCAGGTGTTCTTCGTCCGCAAGGGGTTGATCATCGGGCGCGACATCTTCCAGCTGGACGGCACGGCCGGCGAGACGGACGCCGAGGTGCTGCGCAGCTTCGTCGAGCAGTTCTACGAGTCGGCGCCCTTCATCCCGTCGCGCGTCGTGCTGCCGGTCAAGATCGACGACGCCGACCTCATCCAGCAGTGGCTGACCGAGCGTCGCGCCCGCCCCGTGCAGGTGATGGTCCCCCAGCGCGGCGAGAAGCTGCAGCTCCTCCAGCGCGCGATGGACAACGCCCGCGAATCGCTCCAGCAGGCGCGTGCCCGCTGGATGGCTGACCGCGGCAAGAAAGACCAAGCCCTGCAGCAGCTCCAGGACGAGCTCAACCTGCCGACGCTGCCCCGGCGCATCGAGTGCTACGACATCTCGAACATCCAGGGGACGTCCGCCGTCGGCTCGATGGTCGTCTTTGAGGACGGGAACCCGAATCGCAGCGAGTACCGCCGCTTCCGCATCAAGGGCGTGTCCGGCCAGAACGACTTCGCGATGATGCAGGAGGTGCTGAAGCGCCGCTTCTGGCGCGCCCGCCGCCAGACGGAACAAGACGGCGCGAACGAAACCGAGCCGCTGGAGACAGGCGCCGGCCACGTGACCGACCGCGAAGCCGTCGAGGACGCGCTCGCCGAGCCCAACGCCGGCGCGATTATGACCAGCCCAGAACCCGACTCCGCCCGTGCTGAGGCCCTCGAACGACAAGCGCCGGACCGCGACGACTCGTTCGGCAAAATGCCGGACCTCCTGATCGTCGACGGCGGCAAGGGGCAGGTTTCCGCCGCCCACGACGCCATGCGCAACCTCGGCGTCGGACAGATCCCGCTGGCCGGGCTAGCCAAGCGATTCGAGGAGCTGTACGTCAAGGACGTCAGCGAGCCAATCGTCCTCGACCGCACCTCCCAGGCGCTGTACCTGGTGCAGCGCATCCGCGACGAGGCACACCGCTTTGCCATCACCTATCACCGCGACGTGCGCAAGAAGAGCGGCCTGCGCTCGGCGCTGGACGACGTGCCCGGCGTCGGCCCCAAGCGCAAGAAGGCGCTGCTCAGGAAATTCGGCTCCGTCCGCGCGATCAAGGACGCCACCGTGGAGGAGATCGCGGCGACACCAGGCTTTACCCGCACCGTCGCGGAAAAGGTGCTGGAAGGGCTGTAGCGGCAGGCTCATGATGAGCGCAACCCCGGACGCTCACCCGCGAGGCGCACTGGGAGAAACGCGCTGGAGCCGTTTCGTGCCGTCGGCGGCTACTTCACGGTGATCGTGCCGTTCATCTCGGACGAGTGGAAGTCGCAGCGGTAGGGGATCTTCGCGCCGGGCGTGTTGGGCACGGTGAGTGTTAGCGTAGCCGTGCTTCCCCCGGCGACGCGATTCGGGTTCGAGCACGGATCCGCGCCGGACGCCGAGCAGAAATCGCTGCTGAACTGACCGTTGGCGGCGGCGACGTGCACGTCGTGAACCGAGGTGCCGCTGTTCTTGATGTTGATGGTCACGGTCGCCCCGGCCGCTGCGTTGAGCTCGGTGTTGTCGAACTTGTTGTCGGTCATCGTGATCTCCAGGCCGCCCGGCGCCGTGGACCCGGCGGGGGTCGCCGATGCTCCGGCCGAATTGTTCGCGCCGGCATCTGCGGTGCTGCTGCCGGGTAGCTCGCGGTGCGCCAGCAAGAACGTCGCAATGAGGGCCACGGCGAGGAAGCCCACGAGCGCTTCACCAACAGGAAGGCGGTCCAGTCTCATCTATTCCTCCGTCGCCAGTTATAGCGAATAGCGTGCTTTAGCGCCAGATCAGCCGGGCGCGGGGGCTAAAATCGAAGCATGAGCGACGCGCCCAGAGAACGGCTGATGGCCGAACTCGCAGACGAAGTCAAAGACAAGCGAGTGCTCGACGCGATTCGCCGGGTTCCGCGCGAGGAATTCGTCGATCGCGATGTCCGACACGCGGCCTACGAGAACCGTCCGCTGCCGATCGGGCACGGCCAGACGATCTCGCAGCCGCTGATCGTGGCGCTGATGGCGCAGGCCCTGCTCCTCACCGGCGACGAGAAAATGCTGGAGGTCGGCACCGGCTCCGGCTACCAGGCAGCGGTGCTTTCGCTGCTCGCCCGGCAGGTCGTCTCGGTGGAGAGGGTAGCCCCGCTGGCGCAAGCCGCTGCGGAGCGCCTAGAGAGGCTGGGTTACCGCAACGTTGAAGTGCATGTCGTCGAAGAAGTGCTGGGCTGGCCAGACGGCGCGCCGTACGACGGGATCGTCGTCGCCGCGGCGGCCCCCGAAGTACCGCTGGCCCTGCTTAACCAGCTCGCGGCCGGAGGCCGGCTGGTGATCCCCGTCGGCGCCCGCAACCTCCAGGAACTGGTCCGGATCGTCAAGACGCCGGCCGGAGCGCAGCGCCACAACCTGGGGCCATGCCGCTTCGTGCCGCTGCTCGGCAGTAGCGCCTGGCCCGAGCGGCGGCGATAGCATCGCGCGGCCGCTGGTTGTCCGGTTACATTCGTCGCAAACGGCCGCAAAACTGCGCGAAGAAACGTTAACTACCGGGACTCCACGCGCGTTCTCTTGCATGAAACATAAGTGAAGTCGTCGTGAATGATCGGCCCGCTTATGTTTATCAACAAATGGCAACTCAATCTGTCCCGCGCTTGCTGGACACTTGAAAGGAGGTGAAAATAGAATATGGCAATCGTTTCACCAGACCGGCTCAGTAGGCCAGAGGCCCGCACGTCGATGCTCAAATCTCTAAACGACTTCCTCACCTTCTTATCCGTTGAGAAGGGTGCCTCGGCCAACACTGTCGTCGCCTACCGCAACGATCTCCAGCAGCTCGCCGCTTTCATTGGGACACGGTCCTCGTCGGACGGCTGGGCCTCCGTCGACCGCTCTCTCGTCCAGGACTTCATCCTCGATCTGAAGGAGCGCGGTTACACCGAGACCTCAGTTGCCCGCAAGGTCGCGGCCGTCCGATCGTTCTACGCCTTCATCAGCGCAGAGGGCCTGATCACGGTCAACCCGACCGAGGGGCTTAGCTCTCCACGCGTCGGCAAGACCCTCCCGAAGGCCATCAGCCCCAATGAGGTCGACGAGCTCCTGGAACAACCGGCCCGGCGCTCGACGCCGGATGCACGCCGCGACCGCGCCATGCTCGAGCTCCTGTATGCCACGGGCATGCGAGTGACGGAGTTGGTGTGTCTCGACACGACCAGCCTGAACCTGGACCCGCGCAGCCCGTACGTCCGCTGCTTGGGCAAGGGCGCCAAGGAACGCACGATCCCGATCCACGACCAGGCACTCGAGGTGTTGACGAGCTACTTGAACGACGGGCGTCCTGTCCTCGTCCGCAACAAGGACGAGGCGGCGCTCTTCGTCAACCGTCGCGGAGACCGGCTAACAAGGCAAGGATTCTGGCTGATCCTCAAAGGCTACGCCAAGGCTGCTAACCTGAGCGCCGATGTCACGCCGCACACGCTGCGCCATTCCTTCGCCACGCACATGTTGCGGGGCGGAATGCCGTTGCGCAACGTGCAGGAGATGCTCGGGCACGCCAACATCTCAACCACGCAGGTCTACACGCACCTGACCAGCGAACACGTTCGGGAGGTCTACGAGCGGGCCCATCCCCGCGCGCAGTAACTTACCTTCAATCGGCCGTAAAATAGAGGCGTGAACAAGATGAGGGCGGCTCAGTTCTGGGTCGCCCTCATCTTGCTTTTGCTTGCCGTGGCCTGCGGCAGCTCCTCGTCCAGCAGCAGCACAACGACGGCAAGCCTGACGTCTTCGCCTACCGCTTCGCCGACCGCGACGCCGCCCTCAACGCCGGCCCCCGAACTGCCCGTCCGCGACCTGCTGGACCTGGCGCGCCGCTTCCAGGGGTACAACGGTCCGGACCTAGCCCGCGAGACGCCGTTCAACTACAAGATCGGCGACAGCGAGCAATTCACGCTGCTCGACCTCAACACTGCCCAGCAGTACACAATCACGGCCTCCGTTCGCGCGATCACGGCGCACGCCTATTTCTTCGTGCAGGTCGACTCCGCTTACTCCAGTGACCCGCTCGGCCAGATAACGGCCGACTTCGAGAACATAGTCTGGCCGACGGTAACGTCCGTTTTCGGCGAGCCGTGGACGCCGGGCATCGACAGCGACCCGCGCATCACCGTCCTCAACGCAGTTCTCAAGGGAGCGGCGGGTTACGTCAGCAGCATCGACGAGTACCCACCGGCAGCTGTGCCGTCCAGCGCCGGCCGCGAGATGGTCTACATCGGCGATTCCTCGCTGGCCAATCCCGGGCCGTCCTACAACGCGCTCATCTCGCACGAGCTGCAGCACCTGGTCCACCACCACGGCGACCCGAACGAGGAGTCCTGGGTCAACGAGGGTCTTTCCCAGGTGGCCTCGGAGATGGGTGGCGGAGGCACAAACGGCATCGCCAGCTTTCTGGCCGCGCCGGACACCCAGCTCAACTACTGGCCGGCCACCGCCGCCGCGAGCATCCACTATGCCGAGTCAGAGCTGTTCTTCGACTACCTGCTCGACCATTACGGCGGCCGTCAGAACGCCAAAGCGCTTGTCGACGAACCGGCAAACGGCATCGCCGGCGTGCAGGCGTACCTCGGTCACTTCGGGGTCAGCTTCGACGACGTCTTCGCCGACTTCGTCGCGGCAAACTTGCTCGACCTGCCGAGCGGCCCTTACAGCCATGACCACTACGACGGCACGACGACCGCCGTCACGGAGGCTACAGGCGCAAACGGCAACGGAACGGTGAGCCAGTTCGGGACGGACTACCTGCACGTTCCTGCGGGCTCCAGCGGCAGTTTCGACTTCCAGGGCTCGAAGGAGGTAACGATTGGCATCCCGCCTACCGACGGGGCGTTCTGGTGGTCAGGCCGCAGCGATTCCATCGACTCCAAGCTCACTCGCGAGGTCGATCTCTCCAGCGTGAGCTCGGCGACGCTGTCGTTCGACACCTGGTACGACATCGAGGACGGCTGGGACTACGCCTACGTCGTCGCCTCCACGGACGGTGGCGCCACCTGGAGTGCCCTCCCCGGTGAACATACGACGACCCGAAATCCGTCCGGCGCGGCTTACGGCCCCGGCTACACCGGCGATAGCGCTGGCTGGGTACACGAGACGACCAACCTCAGCGCCTACGCCGGACGCAAGGTTCTGCTGCGGTTCGAGTACATCACCGACGACGCGACCAACCTGACGGGCTTCGCCGTGGACAACATCCAGGTTCCGCAGATCGCCCCCGTCGACACATCCGACTCCGCGAGCGGCTGGGTGGCCGACGGCTTCCAGCGCATCACCGGGCCGATGCCCCAGCAGTTTATCGTGCAAGCGATCCGCGGCGACGGCACGGTCCAACGGGAAGCCGTGGCCAGCGACAACACCGTTAGCATCCCGCTCGGCGGATCGGACGTGACCATCGCCATCTCCGGTGCGACGCCCGGCACAACGGAACCTGCCTCCTACAGTTGGACTGTCGAGCCCGCGCACTCGTAGGCCTGTTCAGCCGCCTACCTCAAACCTTCGGCGTCCACTATCATTACGTGCCGTGATCATGATCTCCGTCATCGGCGGCGAAGCTTGCGGACCGGAGGCGCTCGACATCGCCGAGAAAGTCGGTCGCGAAATCGCTCAGCGCGGCGCGACACTTGTCTGCGGCGGGCGCGGCGGCGTCATGGAGGCCGCCTGCCGCGGTGCCCGCGACGCCGGCGGACACACGATCGGTATCATGCCGGGACGTGGGAGCAAAGACTCGGCGCCCAACCCGTACGTCGAGTTCCCGATCTTCACCGGGATGGGGCTTGCTCGCAACGTCATCGTCGTTCTGAGCGGCGACGCCGTCATCGCCATCGACGGCTCCTACGGCACGCTGAGCGAGCTCGCCTTCGCGCTGATCCACGACGCGCCGGTCGTCGGTATCGACACCTGGGACTTCAACTACCATGGCTTCACCGGCCAAGAGCGCATCGTCCGCCTGACCGACCCGACGGAAGCCGTCGCCAAGGCCATTGAACTCGCCGAGGCCCGGCGAGCCACGGAGTAAGTCATGTTGAGCACGATCGCCTCCGTCCACGCCCGCGAGATCCTCGACTCGCGCGGCAACCCGACGATCACCGTCACTGTCACCCTGGACGGCGGCGCCACCGGCTCGGCCGCCGTGCCGTCCGGCGCATCGACCGGCATCCACGAAGCGCTGGATCTGCGCGACGGCGACCCCAAGCGCTTCGGCGGCAAGGGCGTGCTGAAGGCGATCGCCAACGTCAACGAGACGATCGCCGCGAAGGTGCGCGGCATGGACGCCACCGACCAGCGCGCGCTCGACGGGGCGATGATCGA
>DAINDD010000028.1:0-24897 GCA_036732045.1 Chloroflexota bacterium | reverse complement strand
CACGCCGAACAAGGCGAAGCTCGGCGCGAACGCGATCCTCGGCGTCTCGCTGGCCAACGCACACGCCGCTGCCGCCCAGGCCAGTGTCCCGCTCTACCGCTACCTCGGCGGCGAGGAGGCGACGCTGCTGCCGCTGCCGCTGCTCAACATCGTCAACGGCGGCGTCCACGCAGAAGGTTCGACCGACTTCCAGGAGTTCATGATCGCACCCGTCGGTGCGCCCACCTTCGCCGAGGCGATGCGATACGGCTCCGAGGTCTACCACGCGCTCAAGCAGCTGCTGCACGACGAGCACCTGCCCACCACCGTCGGCGATGAGGGTGGCTTCGCGCCGCCCCTAAAGAAGAATGAGGACGCGATGGAACTGATCGTCCGCGCGATCGAGGCGGCCGGCCACCGCCCGGGCGACGACGTCGCGATCGCGCTAGACCCGGCGACCTCCGAGCTCGAGAAGGACGGAAACTACGTCCTCGCGCGCGAGGGCCGGACGCTCTCACGCGAAGAGTTGGTCGATTTGTGGGCGGACTGGGCTCGCCGCTACCCAATCGTCTCGATCGAGGACGCGATGGCGCAGGAGGACTGGGACGGCTGGCGCTCGGCGAACGCTCGGCTCGGCGACCGCGTGCAACTGGTTGGCGACGATATCTTCGTGACGAGCGTCGAACGCATCCGCGAGGGCATTCGCCAGGAGGCCGCTAACAGCGTGCTGATCAAGGTGAATCAGGTCGGGACACTGACGGAGACGCTCGACGCGATGGCGGAGGCGAGGCGGGCGGGCTGGACCTGCGTGATCTCGCACCGCAGCGGCGAAACAGAAGACACCACGATCGCTGACCTCGCCGTCGCCACCAACGCCGGCCAAATCAAGTCCGGCGCCCCCGCCCGCGGCGAACGCACGGCTAAGTTCAACCGCCTACTCGCAATCGAGGCGGAGATAGGTGACCGGGCGCGCTATGCTGGGCGCTCGGCGCTGGTGCAATCGCGCGGCTGATATACGCTATATACCCGCAGAGCTTCAGCTATGCCAGGTAGGTCCAGAAGGAGAAATCGCATGACCATCAAGACAATCGGCGTTGTGGGCGGCGGCGTGATGGGATCCGGCATCGCGCAGGCGCTGGCCGTGGGCGGCGCGCAGGTCACTATTCGCGACGTGAACGACGAGATGATCGCGAAGTCGCGGTCCACCATCGTCGATGGACGGTACGGGCTGGAGCGCGGCGTCGAGCGCGGGAAGACGAGCCGGGCGGACGCCGACGCCGCCCTCGCGCGCCTCTCGTGGACGACGGACATCGGAGGGCTGGCGAAGGTCGACCTGGTCATAGAGGCCGTGCCGGAGGACCTCGAGCTCAAGAAGCGGGTGTTCGGCGAATTGGACGGCATCGTGAAGGCGGACGCGATCTTCGCCTCGAACACGTCGGGCCTGGCGATTTCTGACCTGAACAAGGCCGTGTCCGAGGCTCGGCGGCCGCGGTTCATCGGCATGCACTTCTTCTCCCCGGCGCCCGTCATGAAGCTCGTCGAGATCATCCACGCGCCCGAGACGAGCGAAGACACGATCGCTGCGGTCGAGGAGCTGTGCGCCCGCAGCGGCAAGGCGACCGCGCGGGTGAAGGACGCCCCTGGCCGCTACGGCTTCATCGCCAACCGCATCTACTTCGCCGCCGTCCGCGAGGCGCAGAAGGTGCTGGAGGAAGGCATCGCGACGCCGGAGGATATCAACAAGGCGATGGTGATGGGCTTCAACTGGCCCGTCGGCCCGCTGGCGATGATCGAAGGCGCGACGAAGGGCTGGCAGTAGGACGGCTGAACCGCGTCGCATGAAGATCTGGTCGCTGCTCCCTTCCGCCACCGAGATACTGTTCGCGCTCGAGCTTGGCGATCAGGTCACCGGCGTGACGCACGAGTGCGACTTCCCGGCCGAAGCCGAGACGAAGCCGCGCGTGACGATCAGCCACATCGATTCGAGCCTTTCCAGCGCCGAGATTGACGAGCAGGTGACACACCATTTCCAGGAAGGCCGCCAGCTTTATGGCATCGACGAAGAGCGGCTGCGCGCCGATCCGCCGGACGTGATCGTGACGCAGGACCTCTGCCCGGTCTGCGCAGTCTCGCCGTCCGATTTCGCGGGCCACATCGCGGCGAGCGGCTGCAGCCCGCGCATCGTCACACTGAACCCCAACACCATCGAAGACGTGCTCGCCAGCATAACCCAGGTCGGCGAGGCGACGGGACGCGAGGCTGAGGCGAAGACGCTGGTCGCTTCGTTGCGAGCGAGGCTCGACGCCGTGCGCCGCGCGACCGCTGGACGCCCAAAGCGGCACGTCCTCTGCATCGAATGGCTCAACCCGCCGATGCCGGGTGGGCACTGGGTGCCGGAAATGGTCGCGATCGCGGGCGGCTGCGGCGGCCCGATCGAGGCCGGCCAACCGTCGTGGAAGGTGCCGTGGGACGAAATGCGCGCGGAGGAGGCCGAGGTGATCGTACTGATGCCGTGCGGCTTTGTGACGAAGCGTGCGGCCCGCGAGGGCGAGGCGATGTGGCGGCTCGACGGCTGGTGCGATCTGCCCGCCGTCCGCTCCGGCGAGGTCTACTGCGCCGACGGCAGCGCGCACTTCAGCCGCCCCGGCCCCCGGCTGGTCGACGGCACGGAGATCCTGGCGCGCATCCTGCACCCGGAAGCCTGGCCGCACCCGGTGGCGCCGGGCGTCGTGCTCAAGCTGGCCGGTGATACGCGGTTCAAGGAGTGGGGATAGTCCACCCGATTTGCGGCGGAATCCGCAGCTGAAGTTCTTCGGCCAACTCACCAGTCTGCCAGACGTTTAGCACAAGCCTATTCTTGTAAGTCGGTACTGGATACGGTATCCAGCCGACGCGAAACATACAATGTTTCAGGAGCACTTTAACGTATGGATAGGTCTCTCTCCTGGCTCTGTTAGCGAACCAAACACTTAATCGCTATAGTCCGGTGTTCCGCAATTGTTGCTCTTCAACCGAGATTACATCGCCAAATGAAACTCGCGTCGGTGGACCGATTCCCCTCCGAAGCACCAAGACGTCCCGCTCCAGCCTGACCTCCTGAGCAACGGCTTTCCGGGCAAACAAAACGTACATAGTGAGACCGAGAAAGAAGGTGCCGATGATTTGGAGAGTGAGAATGCCAGTCGCGATCAAAACGATATCAAAGGCGACGAACGGGACAGCCCCGACTAGCGACGCAGCGCATATAGTCCGTAGGTCGAAACTCCGATCGGGTGCGTCAGGAATCGTCCAGCCAGTGCTCGTGATGTGGCTCAATCCGCCAACACCGTTGTACTCCCGTCAGCATGCAACTCCACGCTTGTTACACTGCTCCCGTGACCACTGACCCCAAAGAGTTCCCGCCGCTAAAGCCGCCGCGCGTCGTCCTCTCCTCGTTGCCGGAGCGCTATTCGCTGCCGGCGCGGCCAACGGCGTCGGCGGTGGTGCAGGACGCCCACCGGCAGACCGGCTTCCTGCTTGGCCAGGAGCTAGCGACCTTCGACTCGGCAATGAACCTGCAGCTGCGCATCGTCGCCGAGAACACGAAGGCGCGGGGGCCGCGCGCCGCCGCTATGTTCACCCTTGGCTCGCGCGCCTTCTCACACCTCGCCGACGCTTGCACGCTGATGACGTACGGCTCCTACGCCTCCTGCACGACGCTGCTACGGACCGCCCTTGAGTTTATAGCCGTGGAGCGCTCCCTCATCGCCGGCCGCTTCGCGGACTATGAGGAGTGGTTTGCCTACGCCGTCTCGCCGGACAGGCGCGACGCGGCGCTCGCCATCGAGACCGGGCGCTACAAGGCCGCGTCAGCGCTGATCGCCGACGAGCGGCTCGGCACTCTGTACCGGCTGATGATGGACCTTTCCATGCCGCACTTCGGCTCGACGGTGTTGCTGACGGCGCCGGAGACTGGCCTGCAGAAGATTGCGCCCTCGTTCGCCGACGGCGCGTTCCACCTTGGCTGGGCGGAGTTGATCACGGGCTGGCTGCTGCTGCTCGCCCGCGAACAGCTGGCCGCGGCGATCGAGTCCGGCGTCTTCACGCTCAGTGAAACGCTCGCCTCCGACTGCCAGGCGATTCAGCGCGACATCCGGGCGGCGCTGGGGAACAAACGCCGCTGTAACGTCGAGGAGCGGGATGGACGCTTCCTCTTTCACAACTTCCGGCGCGGGCCCGCCGGCCAGCCGAAGCGCGTGGCGCTGGGGTAACGGTTCGGCCGAGCCCTCCGGCCTGACTCTCGACCCCTGACCCTCGACCCTATTACCATTGGCTGCGATGCCAAGAGTTGACGTCGTCATACCTGTCTACAACGAGGAGAAGGCGCTGCCCAAGTCGATCCCTGAGCTTCGCGCCTTCCTTTCGGGATCCGGCTTCCCCTACGAGTGGCGCATCGTAATCGCTGACAACGCCTCGATCGATGATACGCCGGCGGTCGGACGCGGCCTCTCGGAGGAGACTCCCGGCGAGGTGGAGTACGTCCGCATCGAGCGCAAGGGCCGCGGATACGCGCTCAAGCAAACGTGGAGCCAGAGTCCTGCTGACATTGTGAGCTACATGGACGTCGACCTCTCCACTGGGCTCGAAGCGTTCCTGCCGCTGATCCGCGCCGTCGCTGAGGGTGGCTACGGCGTCGCGACCGGCTCGCGTCTCGCCCGGAAGTCGAAGGTGGACCGCTCGCTCAAGCGCACCGCCCTCAGCCGCGGATACAACCTGATCATCAAGGCAATGCTCCAGACGCGCTTCAGCGATGCGCAGTGCGGCTTTAAGGCGATCAGCCGCGAGGTGGCGCAGAAGGTACTGCCTCTTATCCAGGACAACAACTGGTTCTTTGACACGGAGCTCCTGATCCTGGCCGAGAAGACGGGCTACCGCATCAAGGATGTTCCCGTGCGCTGGATCGAAGACAGGGACACCCGCGTCAAGATCGGCGCCACGATCACCGAGGACCTGCGCGGCCTCTGGAGAATGCGCCGCGAACAGCCCTGGCGAGCCCGGTAGCGCCTGAAACAGGCGGCTGCCGTGCCGCGTCAGGAAGAGTGGCGGCGTCGCTCGATATGCGGATTTAACGCCATTCCAACGGATGCACAGATATAATTAGGGTCGCTGCCGGGTATACGCATGCACCCAGAGTTCGCGACGACACCAAACCAGACGCTGGCCGACCGCGGCCGCCGGCTGGCCACGCGTTTGCACCTGCCGACGACACTTGTGAAGTTCCTGATCGTCGGCGGGATCGGCTTCCTGATCAACGAGGCTGTGCTCTTCGTACTCTACGACTCGAATATCGCGTCGTTCATGCCGGACAAGCACACGAGCGTCCACCTGGTTTTCTTCAGCGTCTCCGACGCACGGCTGCTGCTCGCCTCGATCATCGCCGTCGAGTTCGCGATCGTTTGCCAATTCAACCTGCACGAGCGCTGGACGTTCCGCAGCCGCAACCGCGAAGGCAACATCTTCGCGCGGTTCTTCAAGTTCAACGCCGGCTCGATCGTCAGTCCAATCGTGACTGTGCTAGCGGTCAACTTGCTGACGCCGGTGATCCGCAACGCCGCCGGCGACGACTCGCTGATCGGGAAAGCAGCGCCCTACCTGGCCAACAGCGGCGGCGTGCTGCTTGGGTTCACCTGGAACTACCTGCTCAACTCGCTGGTCATCTGGCCGCACCAGCGCGGCGAAGCGCCCGCCGAACCCTCCTAGCCCGGCGCCGCGGAAACGGCCGAGCCGCAAGACTGCTTGACGTCGTACACCGTGAATGCGTCACTGCCTTGCGGGATGGCTCCGGCGAGCTTGAACTGGTTCTTGAACAGCGCCTCATTTAGCTTGAAGTGATTCCCGCTGCGCTCCGACGAGCTGATCATGACGTAGTTGATCTGGTTCTGTTGAAGCAGCGAGCAGGCGGTCGTCTTGTCCGCAGCACTGTAGATCTGCGTGATCGTCTGCTGCCGCGGCGCCACTTCGTAGCCTGCGCTTGCCGCCCACGGCGAGTAGCCTAGGAAGACCCCGCGGCCCGCCAGCGTGGGAACGGTGTAGAGGTCGTCCCAGTTCGTCAGGAAAACAGCATCCTTCGGCGTGTTGTCCTGGATCCACTGGACCGCCTCGGGTTCGGGTGGATCGCCGAAGACGCGCACCTTGAAGTCGTTTTTGACCGTCATGAAGTCGACCAGCCCCGACGCCACCAGCACGGCGAAGGCAACGGCGCAGAGGGCCAGCGCAACGCCCCGGAACGGGTCGACGTCGATGCGGATTCTGAAGTCCGGTCTTATCGCCGCGCTCAAGAACACGATGCCCCCGCCGAGCATCGTCAGGTATGCGCCGAGCCTGACTTGCGAGCCCGGCACGTCGGCCTTGATGAGGACGGCAAACGCCGCGCCCAGCACCACCAACCCCAGCCCGGCCACCGCGCGAGGCCAGGCGCTGCCACGGCCGGACCTCGCCAGCGAGGCGACCGCATCCACAGTGGCAAGCAGCGCTAGCACCGGTAAGATCGCGAGTCCCGGGCGATCGAGCAGGACCAGGGTCGCGCCGGCAGTCCAGTGGCTGAACGTCAGCTTCAGCGCCGAGATAGACGCGTTTGATGTGGCGAACCACGGCAGGGCATAGCCGATCAGAGCCGCGGCGACGCCGCTGAGCGCAACGAGCGAGCCGAGCAGCGCCGCGACGCCCGGCTCCATCGATGGCGCGCGCAACGTCGCTTTCAGTCGCGATATCCGCGCGGCGCCGGCGTAGCCAAACGTGGCGACCTCGACCAGCACGTAGCCGACGAAGAGGCCGGATAGGTTCTCCCAGAGGTTGATAACCTTGTGGTTGTGTCCGCCCAGGTCGCGGCTCAGCTGGACGGTATTACCCAGGATGAACACCGCCATCACGGCCAGTAAGACCTTCTTATGGAACCGGCTGCTGATTACCGCGGCGACGGCAAGCAGGGGCAGCACGAGCCCCTCGTTCAGCAGCCAGTAGTTGAAGAACTCCTTCCAGTCGCTGAGGTTCAACAGGTCCATTTCCGGATTGCCGAGCGAGTCTTTGCCGTGGCAGCCAGCCGTCGCAGCGGAGCAGGCCAGGTAGCCGAAGTGCACCTGGATGCTTTTGCCGGTCTCAGCGCTGCCTGTGCTAAGGCCGCCGTTCAACCAGACCGCTTGTGGTATGCCCAGGGCCAGCGCCGGCACGATGAACCAGGCAGCCTGCCGCGTCCAGCGCAGGAACTCCTTGGCGCTCTGGCTCAGGCGCTCCTTAACCGGTGCGGCCTGTGCGTGGCGATAAGCCCCAGACAATGCGAAGACGACCAGCAGCGTGCCAAAGAAGACTCCGGCCGCGATCCACAGCACGCCGTTTAGCCAGAAAGCCAGCCCGAACATCACGCCGAGCAACAGCATCCGGTTCCGCGTCAGCGCCGACCCTCTCCGCAACGGCTGCAACAGCCCGAAAGCGACGAAGAGCACCACGGCCATCCCGACGATCAGATGCGTCTGCGTGAGGTAGACGTTGAGCGTGTTGAAGATCGCGATCTTTTCCTGAGGGTCGTAGGGACCGATCGTCAGGTAGTGCTGGTGGTGCCACCAGCTCGCCGGCTTGATCGCCTCCCAGAATCCGGACACCACCGATTGCTTGCCTGCCGGATGATCGATGTAACGCAGAAACCCCAACGACTGGTTCGTAAGCAGCAGCGCGACCGCGATCAGGCCGACCCAGACGCCGCGGTCCCGCCACCAGTGAGGGTCATGGCCCACCGTGTCCTCGCCCCGGCCGAACAACATTCGGCCGAGTGAGAAGAGGAGCATCATCATCGCCGTGAAGCCGAGGGCGCCGGGCAGGTTGAACGAGAGCAGCACCGAGAGGCCGCCCTTCTGCAGAACGCCGGCGAAGAAGTCGAAGCCGAAGTGGTACTTGATCGGCTCGTTGGCGAAGAATGGGTACTCCGTCGGATAGTTGGCACCGGCCGAGAACGACTTAGAGAGCGCCGTGTGCAGCGCGGTATCGCCCCACGTCTCGGACGAGACCAGCAGCGGGCTGTCCGGCAGGTTGTGGGCGATCATCAGCCGTTGGTCCATCAGCCAGAACGAGAACGCCAGCGAGGCGCCGATGAACAGCACCTCGAACCACGACAGCTTGAACTGGCCGGGGCGCAGATCCCGCCCCCAGACGCCAATCACGGCGCCGTGGACGGCCAGTGTGGCCAGGATGCCGATGAGGAGCGAGTTGTCCGTCGCCGACGATAGCCCGAAGGCGACGGCGTAGGTAATCCACGCCGAGGCGACGACGCCAAGGAAGAAGCCACCGCAAAGCCGCACCATCGTCGGCGCCGAAGGCATCACGCGCTGGACAATGGCCAACCCGGCAACCGTAAGGGTAATCAGATAGAGGACGGAGAGCATCGAGCGCTAGCCCCCGGTCTCCGTCATTGCCAGCTGTGGAACCAGTAGTAAGAGTTGTCCAGCCACTGCGAGACGTCCACAGCCGTCCAGTGCGGGTAGAAGTAGATGAACGTGGCCCCAACGGCGACGAGGAACGATATGCAAGCGTATCGTCCGAGCGGGTTGGGACTCTGCCAGAGCCAGCCGATGGTGTACCCGAGCGCGAGCACGGCGAAGGCCAGCGCCTCCTGATAGTGGTAAAGAAAGAGAGCGCGCCCCTGGGTGGACAGGGCGAGCCAGAAGCCGAGGTAGCACAAGACGACGAACAGCAGCGTCCACTGCTCCGTCCTCATCTGCCCCCAGACGCGAAGTCGCGAGCCGGGCTCGATCCGGATCCGGACGAAGCGCAGGGCCTGCCAGGTGCAAAACGCCAGCGCCGGCAAAGACATCCAGAAGATCAGCGGGTTGCCCAGGTTGTAGATCTTGGCCTGGCCCGAACCAAGGTAGAAGAACACCGGCCGCATATCGATCGGCCAGGTCAGGATGCCGGACTGGGACGGATGCGTCGCCTTCAGACTGGAGTGGAAGACGTAGGCGGAGTCGTTGAGGTCCCACCAGTAGCTGATCCCGTGCCCCTGTAGGAACATCGGGATGTAGCTGGCCATGTAGACCCCGAAGAACGGAATGATGACGAAGAACAGCGGGAACGTCCACGCCGCGTTCAAATACACCTTGCTTCGCGCGAGGTTGCGAAGCTTTGGCTCCGTCAGAATCGCGAAGAGCCCGCCCAGGATCACGAACAGGCCTAGCGCCGCCGGTACTCCGCCCGCCAGAAGCGGAGTGTAGGATAACTCGCCTTGGTCCAGGTAGACGCCGCCGAAGATGAACACGCCGGCGATCACACCCACCGAGCCCACCGCCATCACACGTTCGGCCTCGCGCAGGCTGCGCTCAGAGCCGGCCTCGCGCCAGCGGCGGAACACCGTCCAGCCGAAGTAGAGGATGACGGGCAAGATTGTGAAGGCCCCGGTCCACTTGCTGGCGGCGCTCAGCCCTATGAAGATGCCGGAGAGCAGCCAGTTACGTTTGAGCAGGTAGTACACAGAGCCGAGCATGAAGCAGAGCACGTAGGCGTCCGGCGTGGCGATCCTCGATTGCGTCAGGACGAGGCCGTCCATCGCCAGCAGAAACGCCGAGCTCAGCGCGGCCGCGTCATTCTTGAAGAGGCGCTTGGCGATCAGGTAGAGGAAAATCACGGAGAAGATGCCGGCGACCGCTCCGAAGAACCGCGCGCCGAACATGTCGAAGTTCCAGTCGCTGGACACTTGCCTGGCCGCGTCCTCCTTGTCCGGCCAGCAACCGTTCTTCGCGCCCGAGGCAAGTTGCTTGTTGCCGAAGATGCCTTCACCCAACGCCATGATGTCCTTCGAAAGCGGCGGATGCGTATTCTCAGTCGTGTAAAAGTTCCAGGCACCAGCGTCGCCGTCCGCGCCGTGCCAGATCAACGCGGCATTCGTGGGAAAGTAGACCTCGTCGAAGTAGCAGGTCGGCGGCTCGCCCAGACGCCAGATCCGGGTGAACGCGGCGATGAAGACGATGCCGACGAGAAGCGCGTGGTGAACCTTGATCGGCGAGTCAGAGAAGCGCGCCATGATGGACGGCGATGGCGGCCCCTCAGCGTCGGACTGAGGCTCCGCCCCGTCGACGTCAGTCATGCGGCCTCTGCCGGGCGGCGACGCTGTCCAGCCACGAGATACGTCCAGGCGAGCAAGGCCACGAACGCAGTCACGAACAGAATCGACATCAGCTGGATCGTCTCCATGCCCCCGATAATCGGTAAGTTCGTAAGGTTCCCGAAGACAGGCGTCTTCACGCTAAAGACGCGGCCCTGAAGCCAGTTGTAGAGCGTCGGGATGCGCAGAAAATTGGGGAAACCAGCGGACTCTTTGTCGTTGAAGAAGTAGTAATAGCCGAAGACCTGATAGAGGTTCAGCAGGTGGATGATCGTCGTCGCAAAAAAGGCTGCCCAGAGAGCGCGGCTCTTCAGCAGCGCACAGGCCAGCAGAAACGGCAGGAAGAACGGGAAAACATATCGCTCGTGCATTCGCGTCAACAGGATGTAGAACGCAAGCGTGGACAATGCGGTTCCCAGCGCCAGGTAGCCCGTGCTGCGGGCATTACGCAGCAGCATGATGATCGAGACGAGCGCCGTGGCCAGCAAAGCGAGGCTCCAGAAGCGCGTCGAGATCCCCAGAAACTTGGTCGCCGCCGCCGTGCCCCCGGAGCCATCACCCAGCGGACAGGCGCCGGCCAGGTCGCATTTGAAGCCCATCTTGAAGACGCCGCCCGTGTTCCAGAAGTTGTAAGCCCAGAAAGAGTTGACGCGATAGTTGCTGACGTTCGTGGCCTGATAGAGCTGGTGGATCAGCTTCCACGGCTGCAACTCGAAGAACGGCGTCACCAGGATGAGCGTCAGCGCCAGCGGGACGACGATACACTCCAGCAGGACGCGCGGAACCTGGGGCGCGCCGTCGCTGCGGAACTTGATCGGGTGCTGGCGAACGATCCAGAAGGCGAGAAAGGGCAGTGCGGCGATGGCCTGCGGCTTGATCAGAAAGCCGATCGTGTAGGCGACGGCGCCGGCCACCGGCTTCTCCCTGCCGATGAAGTAAACGGTCATCAGCAAGAAGAAGGCCAGAATGCTGTCCACCTGGCCCCAGACCGCGCCCACCAACAATGCACACGGGAAGAAGAGGTAGATCGCCGTGGCCGCCAGCTGAACGGCTGCCTTCTCCTTGTCGAGCATCCGGTACAGCAGGTACGCAGACCCCAAGTCTGCCACGATCGACGGCAGCTTCAGGACGTACTCCCATTGGTGGTTTGTAAAGTGGAGGAGCTTGTCCATCTCGCCGATCACAAGCAGGACGTACATATAGCCTGGCGCATAGTCGGTGAATGTGTCAGGTTTGTAGAAGTTCCAGGGACCGTCGTGAGAGAGGCTGCCTGCCCAGGACTGGAACGTCCCCGTGTCGATGCCGAAGCCGTGAATGCTGGCCAGGGCGAGGCGAAGAACGAGTCCCGCCAGCATCAGCGGAATCAGCACGGGGACGCGGACGTTGAAATTAATCAGAGAGGCCGGCGCCGCGAGCGGGCTTGCCTGTGCTTCGAGATTAGCCATGCATTCAGATAGGAAGAAATCTCGTCAAATCGGCAGTTCCGGGCAATTTCCTACAAGTCTAATCGAGTGGTGTCTAGTGAGCAATCGAAATGACAAATATTCGTGTGCGTGGTATCCCAGAGTGCGCGCGTTTGTTATATTACTGCCAATGAAGCGAAGAACTTCTCTCGCGCTCCCCTTGATTGCCATATTCATAGCTGTTTCCGCCGCCTGCGGCTCCAGCAGCAGCACCCCCAGCGACAACTCCGCGCCCAAATTCGCATTGGGACTCTCCGCGCAGGTTATCGCCTCTGGCGCTGACGCCGCTTCCGTAAGATCGATGGAGTTCGCTCCTGACGGGAGGATGTTCTACGCCGAGCAGTTCAGCGGAGACATCCGGATCGTCCTTGCTGACGGCACGCTGCAGCCGACGCCGTTCGCCACGCTCCAGGTCGCCAACTACCTCGACCTCGACTGGGGACTCACCGGGCTCGCCATGGACCCGCAATTCGCCACCAACCACTTCGTCTACGCGTTCTACACCGCGCCCGTCGGCGATAACATCGGCAAACCGACGATCGTCCGCCTCACCGACAACAATGGCACAGGCCAGGACCAGCGCGTGATCTCGAGCGACTTTCCGCAGACGTACCCTAACCACCAGGGCTACAACGCCAACGGCGACCTCCACTTCGGCCCTGACGGCTACCTCTACGCCAGCGTTGGGGACTACGACCAGGGATCCGCAAAGCCAGCCGAGGGCGGTCACCCGGAGCTCATCAACGATCTGTCTTCACCGGTGGGCAAGCTCTTGCGGCTGGACAAGGCGGATGGCAGCGCGGCGCCAGGTAACCCCTTTGCTGCCCAGGCGGGCGCCGACCCGCGAGTCTTCGCTTACGGCTTCCGCGAGCCCTTCTCCTTCACGTTCGATCCGGTGAGCGGCTCCATTTACGGGACCGATAACACTACCGTCTCCTGCGAGGAGTTGAACGTGATCACCGCCGGTCAGGGCTACGGCTGGACCACGCCGGGCATGCAGGCGGCCGACTTCCCCTTCGCGAATTGCGCTGCTGGCACCGGCCAGCAGCCCATCTACAACTACTCGCGCGAGGGCACCGGCCCCGGCGATTTCCTCTCATTCGTCGAGACGCAGGGCATCAGCTTCCTCAAGAACAGCACCTATAGCCAGCTGACGGACGGCCTGGTGGTCTGTGAGAGCCAGAAGTCAGTCGTCAATGAGAAGCCAAGCCCGGGAGCGCTGGTACGCTTCGTGTTGTCGTCGCCTACCACAGTCGCTTCCAGCGACATCATCGTGCCTGACTGCAAGGGTGACGCCTATGCCCACAACGGCGTGGTCTACTACTCTGACGCCACACAGCTGCTCAAGCTGACGCAGTCCGGCCAGTCCGGCACCAACCAGCAGCCGCCACCCTCTGCCGGCGGCTAGACGCCGCCGCCAAAGATTGTCCTCCCGCTCCGAGCGCCGGCGAAAAAAGAGATCACCTACTCATAGCGAACCGCCGCGCCTCCCGTTGGGCCGTACAGAGCGCATCGCAGTCGCCTTCCTCGCCATCGGCCTCCTAACTATCGGGGGCGCGTTCCTTGCGTCGCAGGCCCTTGTCAAACAGAGCAGCAGCAGCGATCAGGATGACATTCGCGCCCTCGCGCGCCGCTCGATCGAAGTCCTGCCGCAGGGGCAGTGGCCGTCGCTCTACAACGACTTCACGGCGGACTTCAAGGCGCGCTGCACTCTGGCCGACTTCAGGCAGGCCGGCGTCGATAGCGCGACGAACCTCGGCGCTAGCCTGCACCTGCTCGAGTTCAGCGACCTCAAGAACGTGGCGATCAAAGGGACGACCGCCACCGCCACGATCGTCGGCGATCTGAGCGCACAGGCCAATTCCGCCTACGACGTGGATGCCGCATTTGCCAAGGAGAACGGCGCCTGGAAGCTGGCGCCTGCATCTGGCACAACGGGCTGCCAGGCGTTCAATGTAGTCCCTCCGCAAACGTCGCCAACGCCGATCGGGCTTCCGCCGACTACCTAGCCGGCCGAGGCTACTCGCTTGCCGCGTATCCGGCACCTTGCGTCCGCCCTCGCTTTCATAGCACCATGCCCGCGTATGACACTGCTTGAGCGCGTCCCGTTTCTCGCGGCGCTTCCGCCGGACGACCTGCGCTGGCTGGGGGAGCGCGTGCGGAGGCGGCGGTTCGCGCGCGGCGACCTGATCTTCCAGAAGGACGACCCTGGCCAGTCGCTTTTCATCATCGAAAGTGGCGCCGTGCGGATCTACGTGCCGGGACCGCAGGGAGCCGACCTCACGCTTGCCGTGATGGGCGAGGGCGACTTCTTCGGCGACATGTCGCTGCTCGATGGCCGGCCACGCTCGGCGAGCGCCGCTGCGGCCACGAACGCCGTGCTGCTGTCCCTTGAGCGCAGCGACTTCTCGAGTCTTCTTCAATCCCGGCCGGACGCCGCGATGTCAGTCCTCGCCGTCATCGCACGCCGCCTGCGCGATAGCGACCAGATGGCGTCCGACCTGGCGTTCCTCGACGTGTCGGGCCGCCTCGCCCGGCGTCTGCTCGATCTTTCGGCGACGAACGGCGTGCAGCGCGAGGACGGCGTCCTGCTGCAGGTCACGCTGACCCAGGAGGAGCTGGCCAACATGATCGGCGTGACGCGGGAGAGCGTGAACCGCAACCTCTCGATGTTCCGCCGCCTCGGCCTGATCGCCCGCGAGGGTCGCAAGATCATCCTCCGCAACCCGTCCGGCCTGCGGGCGTACTGCGAGTGAGCAGGATCGACAGGATTCGTGAAAGTCGCCCGAGAGCAAGACCAGGCTGTCAACGAATCTGGAACGAATAACCGACTCCACCCTCCTCATACAGCCCATCGCCCGATCCGTTTATAGGCTCCCCGCAGGCAACCCGCTGTGAGCTACCGCCGCGCCGTTAACCTCGCCCGCTTGGGACGTGACGCCGTCCGCCGTCGCACTCCCTTGTGCGACTCGTACCACGCGATCTGGCGGGTGATGCGGTCGGCCGTCTGCGAGGGCGCGTGTGTCACGTAAGTGTGGAAACCGCCCGGGTAGCGCACGAACTCCACCTCTTTGCCCATCGCCTTCAGCGCGTGGAAGATCTCCTCCGATTGGGCGATCGGGCAGCGCAGGTCCCCCTCGTGGTGGACGAGCAGGACGGGCGTATTCGAGTTCCCAAGATACGTGACGGGCGAGCGCTCGATGTAGGTCTGGAGGTTGTCCTGGGGAGTGCCGCCCGTCTCGTGCATATACAAGAGCGGGATGTCGCCCGTGCCGAACATCGAGACCTGGTTCGAGACCGGCGCGCCGACCCAGGCCGCGCGAAAGCGGTCCGTGTGCCCGACCGCCCAACTCGCCATGAAGCCGCCGTAGCTGTAGCCGCCGATGTAAACGCGCTGCGGATCGGTGACGCCGCGGCTGACCAGCACGTCGACGGCGCGCAGGATGTCCTCGTAGTCTGCGCCGCCCCAGTCGCGGACGCAGGCCTCCGTGAACGCCTCGCCGTAGCCGACGCTGCCGCGCGGGTTCGGCAGCAGGACAACATAGCCCTTTCCGGCCAGCGCGTGGTACTCCACCATCGACCGCGCGCCGGGGTGCGCGCTGTGCGGGCCGCCGTGGACGTTGATCGCCAGCGGATACTTGCGGCCGCGCTGGTAGCCTTCCGGATACAGCACGAACGCTTCCAGCGCCAGGCCGTCCTTCGCCTTATACGAGAGGCGGCGCACGTTTGCGAGCTGTACCTGGCTCACCAGATCGTCGTTGGCGTGGCTGAGGTTCGTCTCCCTCCTGCCGTTGGCGAGCGACGCCGCGTAGAGCTCCCACGGCACGCTTGGCCAGACGGCTGAGAAGGCGACGCGATCGCTGCCGGGCGCCGTCGAAAACCTTCGCTGCCTTACCGCTGAGGTTAGCCTTGTAGATCGCCTGCGTCCCACGATCGGCGGCGAGAAACAACAGCGACTTCGAATCGGCCGACCAGTTGAAGGAGCGGCCGCTGGGAAAAGCCGGCCAGCCAACCACCGGCCTATCGGTTGCCGCGCTGACCGGCTTCGGTGCGCCGCCGCGAGCTGGGACGATCATCATGTGCGTGTTCTTCGAGACGCCCTCATCGCCGTTCTCGTGGCCCACGAAGGCGATCCAGCGTCCGTCCGGAGAGTACGTGGGGTGCGCAGCAGAGCCCCGGGAGCGAGTCAGCTTGCGCGCCGGGCCGCCGGTCGCCGGCACCGCCCAGACGTCGGTGCGCCACTCGCGCTGGTTGCGCTCACGCTCGCGGTCGGAGACGAAGGCGATGGCGCGGCCGTTCGGCGACCAGGCCGGCTGATCGTCGTAGTAGTCGCCGCGGGTCAGCTGCGTCTCTTTACCGGACTCCACGTCGCAGACGAAAATGTGCACCCGCCGCTCGTCGAAGAAGCCGACGCCGTCGAGCTTGTAACGGAGATCGCGCACCACTCGCGGGACGTTTTTGTCCGCGCCCTTGCGCTCCTTGATCTCCGTCCAGTCGCCTGTCCGCGCGGAGTAGGCGATTCTAGTGCCGTCCGGCGACCAGGCCGGCTGCGAGACTCCCTACTTCGAATGGGTCACCTGGCGGGCCTCGCCGCCGTCCATCGGCGCTACGAACAGCTGGTTCTTCTCGCCGCGATCAGATACGAACGAAAGTTGCTTCCCGTCTGGCGACCAGCGCGGCGAGTGATCCTTCTTGCCTTGCGTGAAACGCCGGGCAGGCGTCCGTCCGTCCGTTGCCGCGAGGTAGACGGAGAACCGCGTCTCGTCGTCCGCACGATCAGGCCAGGACACCACGTAGGCGGCGAGCCGCCCGTCCGGCGAGACTTGCGGGTCGGAGACGTTCTTCAGGAGGTAGAGGTCGTCGGGCTTGAAGCGGCGCTTGGCGGTCATGGGTCACTCCTGAGCGAGATTGCTGGCCGTATCCTACCGCTTCGGGGCGTGCGCGTCAGGCCAGGTCCAGACTTCCAGCTCGATCGTCACGTCGTCAGTCCAGGAGCCGCCCGGCACAGCCGCACGCAACCACTGCTCGTACTCCGGCAGCGCGTCGTCGAAGGTGTCGGAGGGAACCTGCCACGTCCAAGACTGGCTTCGCGTTCGCAACCGGTGCATCTCATCATCCACCGTCGAAGTCTCCGTTGACCGAGCTACGTCGATGAGCCGTAAGCTCGCTCCGCTCTCCAGTATTTTCTCCCGCACGATGACTTCGTCGAACCGGGACCGCCGCAGGAAATTGCGCGCCTTCAGGAGTCGCCCCCATTCGTCGTAGCTCTCGTGCCAGAACTGCTTGGTCTCGGGTTTCGCTCGTCTGGTCTGGTGCAGTAACACACCGCTCGGTGCAAGTACCCGACGTATCTCCGCCAACGTCTCTTCGACCGATGACACAAGGTGCAGCACGTGCACCACCATCGCCGCGCGAAACGATCCGCTCCTGAGTGGCAGCGCCGTCGCGTCTCCGATGAGCAAGTCGGGCGCGCTGTGTTCCGGCGTTAGCTGCCCGAGCAGGCGCGTCATCATCTGCCGCGAGATGTCCACGCCGGCCATCCGCACCCCCTGCGCCATCAGGGGCCGCGCCATGCGCCCCGTGCCGATCCCCACCTCCAGCACTCGATCCGCACCCGCCGCACGAATCTTGCGCAGGAAGGCATCCGTAATCTCAGTAGACGTAGCGTCTGGAAGCTTGCGCGTCGCGTCGTAGATGCTGGCGGCCCGGTCGAAGTTGATGCTCTCCCTCATCTGGCTCCGCTCAATATCGCGCGCCAGCCGCGTCTGGACAAGTAACGCTTGTAACCAGACCGCCTGAGCCGCCGTCTTTATGTCATGCAGGCGACGGTCGCGTGGTCTGTGACAGCGCTCGCCCGGACGAGGCGTGCGAAATTGACCGCGGCTTCAAACGGACCGGATAATGGATGGCAGATTGTGCCACGAACCGGCTGGCAGGAAGTCGTGAAGGGAAGTGGTTGGTGAACAAGCGGCGATACCTGCTCATATCTGTCCTCCCGTTGGCGCTTCTCCTCCTCCTTCTCGCCCTGTCTCCCGGCGCCGGCGTGCCGCAGCCTGTCCTGGCGGGCCCTGACGCCATTCCCGGTCGCTATATCGTCATGCTGAAGGACGGCGTCGACTCCAACGTCGCCGCCCCTGCCATGGGCCGGCAAGAGGGCTTCGCCGCCGATACGGTCTACCGCAGCGCCGTGCACGGCTTCGCCGCCAACATGACCGACGCCGAAGCCCGGGCGCTGGCGCGCGACCCCTCCGTCGCCCTCGTCGCGCCGGACCAGCGCGTCTCCACCGATCTGCACAACAACCTCTTCCAGACCGTGCCCACGGGCGTTGACAGGATCGACGCCGACCAGAACCCGACCGCGCACATCACCAACGCACCTGGCGGGACGAACCTGAACATCGACGTCGCCGTGATCGATACTGGCGTCGACACCCAGCACCCGGAGCTGAACGTTGCCGGCGGCGTAGGCTTTACCGGTAACAACAGTTGCGGCGCCTCTTCCTACGAAGACGACAACGGCCACGGCACGCACGTATCCGGAACGATCGCGGCGATCGATAACGACCGCGGAGTTGTCGGCGTGGCGCCGGGCGCTCGCATCTGGGCCGTCAAGGTGCTGGACGCCAGCGGCAGCGGCTCCAACTCCTGCGTGATCGCCGGCATCGACTGGGTGACGCAGCAGCGCCAGGCGTTCAACCAGGGCGCCGGCGGCATCGACATCAGAGTCGTCAACATGAGCCTCGGTGGCCCAGCCATCGGTCCTCCCAGCGCCGACCCGATGTGCTCGGCGATCGACGCTGCTATCGCCGTGGGAGTTATCTTCGCCGTCGCCGCCGGGAACAGCTCCGAGGACGCTTCCAACTTCAGCCCGGCTCACTGCACCTCGCCGGTCGTCGTCTCCGCTTTCGCCGACTTCGACGGGCAGCCGGGCGCTTTGTCGAGTCAGACGGCTTCGTTCAGTTGCGGGCACCCTGCAGTCGCAACCGTCGTCCACGACGACACCTTCGCCTGCTTCAGCAACTTCGGCCCTGACGTGGACATTGCCGCGCCGGGAGTAGATATCATCTCGACCTACAAGTCGGATCCGGGCTGCAAAGACTCGCAGGGGAACCAACTCCCGTACTGCTACGCGACGATGAGCGGGACCAGCATGGCCACGCCGCACGTGACCGGCGCCCTCGCCCTCTTCCTGCTGGCCACCGGGTATAGCGGATCGGCGCAGAAGTCATCGGTGATGAGCGCGTTCACCGCGGATAGCTATACACGGCCGCAGAACAGCTCCTGCGGCTTCACCGGCGACCCGGACAGCTTCCACGAGCCGGTGCTCTACGTCGGCAACTCGTGCGCATCCGGCAGCACCCCATCGCCCGCCGCCTCGCCCTCGCCGACACCTAGTCCGACACAAAGCCCAACGCCGGCGCCAACCCCCAGTCCCACTCCGACGCTGTCGCCGACGCCCAGCCCGACGCCTTCCCCTACGCCAACGCCGTCACCGCCGCCGACGCCGTCACCTACGCCGACGCCGTCACCTACGCCGACGCCGTCACCTACACCGACGCCGTCTCCCACACCGACGCCGTCACCCACGGGGACGCCGTCGCCGTCCCGTACTGTGTCGCCAACACCAACGGCCTCGCCTACGCCTACGCCCACGTCCACACCGTCTCCCACCCAAGCGCCTACGCCTACGCCTACGCCAACTCCCTCTCCGTCACCGGCTGCCGTCCGTATCCAGGGAGACGTGAACTGCGACAACCACGTCACCGCTATTGATTCGCTCCAGATACTGCTCGACCTGGGCGACCTGACGAACAGCGCCGCTTGCGCCGGTGGCGCCGACGTCAACTGCAACGGCCACCTGGACGACATGGACGCGCTGCTGATCCTGAAGTACCTCTCCGGTCAGCCGGCCTCGGTTACGCAGTGCCCAGCCGTAGGTGCGCATATCTAAGCTCAGTCATGGCGCGGTTGCCTGAACAGCGCACGTCTGAATATACTGAAATCGTACCAATGGCCTACAAGATTCTCGAAACCTGCATCGGCTGCACCGCTTGTACGAAGCGTTGCCCGACAGACGCCATCACCGGCGTGCGCAACGGGATGCACATCATCGACCCGGAGCTCTGCATCGACTGTGGCGCTTGCGGGGTCGTCTGCCCTGTAGAATGCATCGCGGACGAAGGCGGCGACATCAGCAAGGGTTTCCCGCGACGTGAGTGGCCAAAGGCGATCGTCATCGACGACAACTGCATCGGCTCCGGCTGCGAGTTGTGTATCAACGTCTGTCCGTTCGACGCGCTGGAGCTCGATGTCTCGGGGCAGCGTGTTGGCGACTTCTTCGGCGTGGCCAGCGTGATCGAGAAGAAGTGCACCGGCTGCCGTCTCTGCGAGCAATCCTGCGGCTGGAGCGCGATCTACATCGACCCGCCGCGCGAGGCGCTCAAGAAGCGCATATACGAGCCGATTGAGCTCACCGAAGTCGCCTCTCGCTAACGGCGATCGGCGTATCAGCGCTGTCGTAAAACGCTCTGGTATACTGAGTTTCGTTCCCACCGGAGGGGTCGCATAGTGGCCTAGTGCGCCCGCCTGCTAAGTGGGTAGGGGGCGTAAGCTCCCTCGTGGGTTCGAATCCCACCCCCTCCGCCACGATGGTTATCTGCCGCAGTTACCCGCCAGGCTCGAGATCGCCGTGATGCGCCGGGCCATCGTCATGAAGTCCGTGAAGCCGTTCGTACAGTAGCCGACGGAGATGCCTGTCTCCGGGTCACCCCAGCCGATCTGGCCGCCGGCGCCTCCGTGCCCGAACGCGCGCGCGGACGCCGTCCGCCCGAACCCGCGCATGTAGGCGTTGCCGTCGCCGCCGGCGATGACGACGCTGAGGCCGCGGTTGACGGGGTTGTCGAAGACGAGGTCGCGGTGGCGGTCTTTCGTACGCACCGTCGTCGCAAATTCAATCGTCTCCGGCTTCAGCACGCGCGTGCCGTTCGCCCCCTCGCCGCCGTTGATCAGCGTCTGGTAGAAGAGGGCTAGCTCGACCGCGTTCGTGACGCCGCCGCCGCCGGGGACGCCCGCGGCGATCACCGACGGCCTGTTGAAGCCGAGGATCGCCTCCGGCGTCACTTCGCCCCAGCCGCCCGGCGGCTCGACCGGATCGCTTACCCACGTCACCTCGGCGAAGCGGCGTTGGTGTTCGAGCGGCAGACCGATGAACAGCTCGCCGAGGCCCATCGGCTCCGTGATGCGCTCGCGGATGAACGTCTTGTAGTCGATTCCCGTGCGGCGGTAGATGATCTCGCTCAGCACCCAATGAGCGGACGTCGCGTGATACTGCCAGTCGGTGTCCGGCTCCCAGTTGAGGCGCCAGCGGGCGAACGCCTCGAGCAACTTCTCGCGATCGCCCCAGTCGTCCTGCGGGAAGGGCGCCAGCGGAAAGCCTCCGGTGTGCAGCATCACCTGCTCGACGGTCACGTGCTCTTTCCCGTGCGTGCCGAATTCCGGGATGATGTCCGCCACCCGCTCGTCCAGCCGCAGCAGGCCTTCCTCGAAGAGCAGCCACACGGCCGCGGCGACGACCACTTTCGTGCAGGAGAAGATGCAGTAGAGCGTGTCGTCCGTTGCCGGCTTGAGCTCGCCCCCCTGGACTGCCTCACCGAACGTGCGCATCCCTGCGAGCTTGCCGTTTCGCGCGACGGCCACCTGCGCGCTCGGCAGCACGCCCTCGTCCACGTCGCGCCTGGCCCGCGCGAAGACTGCCTCCAGCATCTCAGTGTCCACGCCGGCGTCCTCCGGCCTCGTCTGCACCAACTTCGGATTAACCATGCCGCACCCTCCTTGCGCCTACTTCTTGCGGACGAGCATAACCCCATCGCGCACGGTTAGCATCACGTTTTCGACGCGGCGGTCAGCGGTCACGGTGCTGTTTAGCTCGGCCGTGGCGCGGGCCGCGTCGTCCTTCGGGTCGAGCACCTCGCCTTCGCGCAACGCGTTGTCCACGGCGATCAGACCGCCGGGCGAGAGCAATGGGACTACGGCCTTGTAGTACGCTGGGTAGCTCGTCTTATCAGCGTCGATGAAGGCGAAGTCGAACGGTCCGGCCAGCGTCTTCAGGCTATCCAGCGCCTTGCCCTCGATCAGCCGGATCTTGCCGCCGTGCTCGCTGCGGGCGAAGTAGCCCCGAGCAAACTCGGCGTGTTCTGCACTCAGCTCCAGAGTGATCAACTCGCCGTCTGCCCGGAGGCCGCCCGCCATCATCAGCGCGCTGAAGCCGGTGAACGTCCCAATCTCCAGGACGCGCCGCGCGCCTGAGGTCGCCACGAGCAGCTGCAAGAATTGGCCTTCGACCTGTCCGCACAGCATCTGGGCGCGGTCGGCGAAGTGAGCCTGCGTCTCGCGGACCAACTCGTCCAGCAGCGGAGGCAACGGCGATGTGCGCGCGGCGGCGTAGCGTTCGATTTCGGCCGAAACGATCTGTGGCAAGCGACACCTCCTCGGCGATTCTACGCCTGCGCCAGCTCGCGTTGGAGCTGTTCGAGCCCCATCGGGCCCAGGTTCAGCGCATCGGTGTGGAACGTCTTGAGGTCGAACGCCGGGCCCTTCGCGCGTTTCGCTGCCTCCCGCGCGGCGGGCCAGTAGCGCTCGCCGACCTTGTAGCTGATCGCCTGGCCCGGCCAGCCAAGGTAGCGCACGACCTCGCTTTCCATCAACTGCCGAGGGCGGCCGGTCTTCTCGACGGCGAACTCCACGGCGAGATCGTGGTTCCAGACCTCGCCGGGGTGAAAGCGCTCGACGGCCGGGATCGGCAGCTCCAGGTGCATGCCGATGTCGATGATCACGCGGACCGCGCGCAGGGCCTGGCCGCTGAGCATGCCGAGGGAGGCGTCCGGGTTCTCGAGATAGCCGAGCTCCGCCATCAGCCTCTCTGCGTAGAGCGCCCAGCCTTCGCCGTGGCCGGAGACGAACATCGCCAAGCGCTGGTAGCGCGAAAGGCGCTCGGCCTGCATGTGGGCCCCGGCGACCTGCAGGTGGTGGCCCGGAACGCCTTCGTGGTAGACGGTGGTAACGTCGCCCCACTTCGGGAAGACGGTGTTGCCGCCCGTCGGCCACCAGGTCCGGCCGGGGCGCGTCAGGTCTTCCGACGGCGATGTGTAGTAAGCGGCCAGCGCTCCACCCGGCGGCGGAATCATCACCTCGATGCGGCGGATCGGCTCCGGGATCTCGAAGTGCTTGTCGTGGAGCTCGGCGAGCGCTTGGTCGTGTAGTTCCTGCAGCCAGCGGCGGTAGTTCTCCTCACCTTCAACTACACGCAATGGGTCTGTCTCCAGGAGCTCCATCGCTTGTTCCCACGCACCGCCCGGCACGATCCGCTCGATCGTCTGTCGCATCTCTTCTTCGATGCGATGCAACTCCAGCCAGCCCCAATCGTACGTCTCGCTCAGATCGAGGGTGGCGCCGAGGAAGCCACGCGCCATCAGACGATAGCGATCTGCGCCCGCGGCCTCGCGCTCCGACGTCGCGGGGATGTACTCGTCCCGCAGATAGTCGTGAATCTCCTTGTAGCCCTCGATCGCCGCCTGCGCGCCTGCCTCGAGGTCGCGGGCCAGGCCGTCCGAAAACCCCTTGTCCGCCCGCATCTTCTGGAACGACTCTTGCAACTGCCGGAAGTACGAAAGCTTGCCCTCATTCTCCGCGAGGCCGGCCCAGAGCCGCGCCTGTTCCGCGCCCTCGCCTGCCTGGCGCTTGGAGGCGTACAGCTTCCGTGCCAATCCCTCCGACAGCGTCTGCCGGTAGCCAGCCAGTGTCTGTGGGACGAGCTTGAGGCGCGCCGCGATGTTCGACCAGTCGTCCTCGCTCACCTTCGGCATCTGGTCGAAGACACTGCGTACGCTCTGCAGCGGGCTTGCGATGATGCGCAGCGCGCGCATGTATTCTTGCGCCTCGTAGAGATCGAGGTGGATGGCGAGACGCTCGAGTATCACTTCGCGCGCGATGCGGTCAGGCTCGCCCTCGGTCTGTGCCTTGGTGAGCTCGGCCGACGTCTTCCGGTTGAGTTCCGCCACCCGCGCCGGGCCTGCGGCTGAGAGGTCGGGCATCTCGCGCTCGTGGCCAGGGATACCCATCGAAGTGGCCATAAGCGGCTCCAGGGCCGCGATCTGGTCCACATAGCGGTCCGCTATCTCGAATACGCGTGACATTCGTTTCTCCTTCCAGCGCCTTGCCGGGCACACCAGTCGGATGATAACCGTTGTCTCCTCCCGAAGCTCTCCGCTCGGCGAAAAATCGTGATTGCGTAACCAAGCGCCACCCTCCCGCCTCTTACATTTAGGAGGCCTCACGGATAGAGCCGAAACCCTTGAATCGCGCCTCGCGGTCTTGCGGGACGCCGGCGGATATCCTGGCCACGCTGCGCCGCATCAAGCCGCGCAAGGCCGCTTAGCTCGAAACTGCCTCTTCCACCGGCGCGTAGACGCCCGGCTCCACACGCCGCACCGCCCGGAACCGGCCCGCGCGCAGTTCGGCCAGCATCTCTTCTTCGGACTGCAAGTCCTTTTCGAATAGCGTGGCAAACCGCCCGACTTCAAGCGGCATGTGCGCGTCGCTCCCGCCCACGGTCGGAAGGCCCATGTGCGAGGCTAGCTCCATCGCCTGCCGGTTCTCCCGGTCGATGCAGCCGCCGTTCAGCACTTCGATGGCGTCCACCAGCGCGAAAACAGGATGCGAGGCGAGCTCTTCGAGAGTCAGGTCGCCGGCCCGCCAGCGATCCCCGAAGAGCAGGCTGGACGGCCCCGGAAAGTAGCGAAACGGGTGGTTGATCACCATGAACGCGCCGTAGTCCTGGCAAGCGCTGCGCAAGTCGCTGGCGTAGCGGATGCCCTTGAGGTCCGGCGGCAGCCCGAAGACGCCGATGTGGCCCATCTCCGTCGTCCACTCGCGGGCGTTGAAAACGAAGAGGCCGTGCTCCTCCCGGAAGTGCTGCGCCTCGTCCGCGCGCCAGCAGTGCAAGTGCTCGGTGATCGCGACTCCCGTCAGGCCGACGAGCTTGGCCTGCTCGGCGAGGCGCTTCGGTGATATGTCGCTGTCCATCGATCCGACGACCGTATGGATGTGCATATCGATGATGCTGCCCATGTGCCTTCTTTCGCGGAAATGCTTACACACGGCGTGCGGGCCGTGCGGCAAAGCCACGATACCATAACCCTCACGTGAAGGGGAACTCGCCCGCGTGCTACGGGCGAGCTAGCGGCTCGTTTGACCGCCCGCGCGAGCAGCCCTTACCCTGAATCTGCGGTTCGGGGCGTAGCTCAGCTAGGTTAGAGCGCCTGGTTTGGGGCCAGG
>DAINDD010000027.1:0-35541 GCA_036732045.1 Chloroflexota bacterium | reverse complement strand
TCGCGAAACAGTCGCATCGCATCCGAGCGAGTATAGGCTGCCGTTCCACCAAAGGCTCTCGGCCCCTACCACCCTCAGGCCAACGGCAAGATCGAGCGCTACCATCGCACCCTCAAGGACCAGGTCAAACTGGTCGTCTACCAGACGCCCACCGTCCTGGAGCGAGCTGTCGCGGGCCTTCGTTACCTTCTGCAGCTACCTCCGCTACCACGAGGGCATCGGCAACGTCACCCCGCCGACGTCTACTAGGGGCGCCGGGACGAGATCCTGGCCAAAAGAAAGGAGGTCAAAGAGAAGACCCTACAACAACGACGAGACTACAATCGGGCCAGCCAGGAGTGAGAGTCCGCCCCCTAAAGTGTCCATTAGCAAATGGGCCGAAAAGTCCGAAAGTTGCTGACGACGTACAGATCGACGCGAGACCATCAACCGCATCGGCGAACCGAGCGACTGCTCACGCGAAGCAGCAGCCGTCACATTCGGCGCCTGTGGCCGATCTGTTCAGCACGACTCAGAGCACAACACGCAGCGAGCCAGACGGAGCGGAGTCGACGGTCCGGTCCCACTAACTATCAGTAGTGTGCGGAACTTCCCGCAACTCTGGCACAAGCATCGTTAGCGGCGCTAGCTGATAGCGAACATGCTACCTGGGTCCTCGACCCCCGGGGGCTCCTCCGTGGTCCTCGAACAAGTCTCAGGGGAGCAGCCGTACCGCTATCGACACCAGCACTTCTCCGCGCTGCGCCGTCTGGTCTCGTGCCGGGTTAGCCTTTGAAGACGGAGACTGGATCAATGTTGGTCAACCTTCTGACTGGTATATACGCTGCCAGCAACGACATGATCAGCGTCGCGCCGGCGACTGCGCAGATATCCTGCCAGCGAACGAAGACGACGAACTGGGGTACGCTCTGCTGGGCGAACGGAGCGACGATAACGGTGAGCCCGGCACCGATCAGGAAGCCGAGTAGCCCGGTTACGAGGCTCTGTTCGAAGACGACGCGATAGAGATAGCCGTTGGTGAAACCTTCCGCTTTGAGGATGCCGTATTCGCGGGACTTTTCGATTGTCGCCGTATAGATCGTCAGGCCGGCCACGGCCAGGCCGACGATGAACGAGATGATCAGCACCACGATCAGGATCGGCAGGATGTTGCCGAGGATACGCTTCCTGGTCTCGTGCGCAAAGTCTGCCGGCTTGATGAATTTGACGCCGGGCGTCGTCTGCGCGAGACTCGCTGCTGCTGAGTCGACATTTGTGCCGTCCTTCAACTTGATGACGAAGAAGCTGCGCTGGCCGGGTGGGTTCAATGCGAGGAAATCAATCGCTGTGTCGAGCGTGACGAAACCGACCTGCGTGTAGACGAAGTCGCCGCCGGCCGAGTAACCGGCGACGGTCAACGATTTTGTGCCGCGTACGAGGCGATCGCCGATGTTCACGTTGTGTCGCTTGTGCATCTGCTCGTCGACGATGATCTCGCCCGCGCCCGGCTCGCTCTTGCCGTCGACGATCCTGAGCGGGCCGCCGATGCCGACGTTGGGGTCGTAGCCGACCATCTGGAGGTCGAAAGTCTTGGTCGGTGGGTCCTGCTCGCGCGAAACCTCCATTGGCCGCACGATCAGCGCGCTCACGGTCTGGACGTCGGGCGAGAAGCCGACCTGAATACGGAGCTCCTGCGGTAGGACGGAAGCGGCCGCGGCGAAGTCGGTGGTGCCGTCGCTGGCAACCCAGAGGTCGGCCGGGACCTGCTCGACGAAGCTGCCCACCCGCTGGTCCCAGCCGCGATAAAGCGAGAGGAGGATGGCGATCAGGAACACGGAGATAGCCACGCCGCCGACAGAGATGGCGAGGCGCGTCTTCTCCCCGAAGAGGTTCTTGCGGGCGACCAACAGCATTGGGATTCCCCGTCGGATTGTAGCTCAAGGGCAATGAAAGGTACGCTGTCAGGGTGGGCAATGCTCACGCCCGGATGAAAATTGGTCCAGGGTTCTTCGGCGCGGGATTAACCTGGGAACTTTACGAACTCCTCGAGGACGCCGCTAAGCGATTGAGGCAAGCCAGAAGTAAGGGCTCGCAGCCTCGGGCTTAGTGTCGTTTGGGCGCCTTAGATCGGCGCCCCAGGAGCGACCACCGGCCACGGCCGCGCGCGCTCCATCGCCAGCGCCAGGTCCAGAAGCACCGCGTCCTCGTGGCGGCGGGCGTACGCCTGCAGACCGACGGGGAGGCCGTTGCGGTTCAGGCCGGCCGGGATCGAGATCGCGGGATGGCCGGAGAGGTTGGCCGGGATCGTCAGGGCGCCGGCGTTGTACGGACTGACGGACACTTCGCCGACGCTGTACGGCATCGGCCCCTCGGCTGCGAACGGCTCCATCGGGCTCGTCGCGCAGAGCACGATGTCGACCCGCTCGAACAGGTCCGCCATCGCCTCGTTCATCTCGACGCGGAACTTCTCGACGGCCGCGCCGTGCCACGCGCGGTAGGTTGGGGCGGTCTCCATCGCGAGGCGGATCTCCATCGTCAGATCGTCCTTACAGTCCGGCCAGAGCTTGCCGAGATCACCGACGAGCGACGGCAGCCCCGCGCGCGCCCAGGCGATCCCGTTCTCCGGCACCTTGACCGGGATGTCGACGAGGCTCATGCCCGTCGCCTCGACCAGCGCCGCCGCCACCTCCCGGACGACGCGCTCAACATCCGGATCGACGACAGCGTTGCCGAGATCGGGCGCGATGGCGACACGCAGCCCCTTGAGCTTCGACTGGCCGCGACTCGCCTCCCAGCCTTCTTCGCGGCGTGGCAGGCTCAGCGGGTCGCGAGGATCGTACCCGGCCGTGACGTCGTACCAGCGGGCAGCATCCCGCACGCTCCGCGAGACCGTGCCCTTGACGACGGCGAGCATCGCGTAGCGCGCCTTCGGGCCGCGGGGAATGCGCCCAAACGTGCCCTTCATCCCTAAGAGACCGGTGTACGAGGCCGGAATGCGGATCGATCCGCCACCGTCGCCCGCAGTTGCCAGCGGGACGAGCCCTCCGGACACCGCAGAGGACGGGCCGCCGGAGGAGCCGCCGGGCGTCCGCTCCATGTTCCAGGGGTTGCGCGTCGTGCCGTGCAGCTTGGTGGACGTGTACGCCACAAAACCGAACTCGGATGTCGCGGCCTTGCCAACGATCACCGCTCCCGCAGCCCGCAGGCGCGCCACGTGCGTCGAGTCGCCCTCCGCGATGGCGTCCTTGAAGACGACCGAGCCGTGGCTGGTCGGCAAGCCGGCGGCGTCCTCCACGTCCTTGACCAGCAGCGGCACACCCGCGAAGAGGCCCGGGTCTTCCCCACGCTTCACCCGCTCGTCGATGCCGGCGGCGGCGCGGCGCGCGGCCCCGGCGTCCAGGGTCACGATCGGGTTCAGCTTCGACGACTCGATCGCCGACAGCGACGCCTCCAGCGCATCTGACGCAGTCACGTCGCCACGCCGGATCGCGTCCGCGAGCGAGCAGGCGTCGTCGAGCCAGACCTTCATAGCGACTGGCAGTATAGCATCGGCGGCAGCACGCGCCGTCTTGCCGCTGCCGCCCGCGTCTGGCTACAATCCACGCATTCCGTAACCGATTCGTAAGGAGACAGACTATGGCGGGTCCACTGACGGGCATCAAGGTGGTCGAAATGGGGCTCTGGGTGGCGGGGCCGTCCTGCGCGGCGCTGCTGGCTGACTGGGGCGCTGACGTGATCAAGATCGAGCCACCGGCCGGCGATCCTTTCCGCGGCCTCTTCGCTTCGGCGCTCGGCGCGCCCGCGGCGCTCAACCCGCCGTTTGAGCTGGACAATCGCGGCAAGCGCGGCATAGTCCTCGACCTCGAGAAGGAGGAGGCGCGTACGATCGCGCTCCAGCTAATCGAGCAGGCGGACGTCTTCATCACGAACAACCGGCCGCGCGTGCTGGAGCGATACGGCATGGACTACGCCACGCTGCACGCGAAGTTCCCGCGCTTGGTCTACGGCCAGGTCACCGGCTACGGCCCCGACGGCGACGCGCGCGACACTGCCGCCTACGACATCGGCGCGTTCTGGTCGCAGGCCGGCGTCGCCATGTCGCTGACGGCGCCGGGTGCTCCGATCCCGCAGCAACGCGGCGGCATGGGCGACCACATGACGGGCCAGATGTGCGCGGGCGCCGTCTGCGCGGCTCTCTTCCACCGCGAGCGTACCGGTGAGGGCCAGCGCGTTTCCGTACCGCTGGTGCGGGTCGGCGTCTACATGATCGGCTGGGACGTCATGCTCTCAATGCGCCTCAACATGCCGATCTTCACCTACGACCGCCAGCACGCGATCAACCCAATTATCAACTCCTTCTGCGCCGGCGACGGTAAGTGGTTCTGGCTTCTCCTCCTGCAGGCCGACCGGCACTGGCCCGACCTCTGCCGCGCCATCGGCCGCGACGACATTCGCACCGACCCGCGCTTTGCGGACATCACCTCGCGGCGCGTCAACGGCACGCAGCTCGTCGAGGAGCTGGACGCCGTCTTCGCCACGAAACCGCTGGCGGAGTGGGCGGAGATCTTCCGAGCCAACAACGTCTGGTTCGCGCCGGTCAATATGGTGCACGAGGTGCCGGAAGACCCGGTTGTGCAGGCATCCGGCGCGTTTGTCGACGTGCCCGGCCCGGACGGCCCCGTGCGCATGGTCGCCTCGCCTGCCGACTTCTCCGAGACGAAGTGGGAGCCGCGGGGCATCCAGCCGGAACTGGGCCAGCACACGGAAGAAGTCCTGCTGGAGCTGGGCTACGACTGGGACCAGATCATCCCGCTCAAAGAGCACGGCGTGATCCCGTAGCGGCGGATTTTAGCCGCGGATTAGCGCAGATTTTCGCGGATTGGGCCACACGGTACCCCCCGCCCGTCCGCCTCAGGCGAAGGAGAGGCGCCAGGGGTGAGGGCTCGCGCCCTTCCCTTTTTGACCAACGCCCCCCTACTCGTACCGGAGCGCTTCGAGGCAGTTGAGCAGCGTCGTCTTGCCACAGCCGGACGGTCCCATGATCGCCACCATCTCGCCCGGCATAATGCGCAGGTTGACGCCCCGCAGTGCGTTGACCTTCACCTTGCCCGTGTCATACGTCTTGACGATGTCGATCGCCTCGATGATTGGGCCGGCACCGTTGGCGTTTCTGTTTTGCATTCGTAGATCCTGGGAGACTAGAGCGGTCATCAGTCCTCCTCGCTTCTTCCACCATATCCATTGGCGAGGCGCGGGCTATGTGACAATCGTCACAAGTGTCGCGGCCCGTTGAGCACTACGACTTCCAAGGTAGCGGCGATTACAGAACGCGTAAAGGACGCGCGGCGAGATTTAACGTAGTGTTGTCATTCATCCGCCGCCTGAAAACTGTTCCGAAATCGTTGGCCAACCGCTCGGCGACGTCCGTGATTGCGGGCGCGGTGCCGGTCATCGCCTGGATCGAGGTGACGCCGCGGTCAGCGATCCCGCACGGTACGATGCGTTCGAACCAGGCGAGGTTCACGTCCACGTTCAGCGCGAGTCCGTGGCCGGTAACCCAACCGCCGGCGGTGCCGGCCGGCTTGCCCACACGTACTCCGATCGCCGCGATCTTCGATTCGCCGACCCAGACGCCGGTCAGCCCGCACTCCGTCCAGGCTTCGATGCCGTAAGCCCGCAGTGTCCGGATGATCGTTTCCTCCAGCGCGCGAACGTAAGAGATGACAGTCAGTCCGGCCGCGCGCAGGTCGATGATCGGATAAGCGATGAGCTGCCCCGGCCCGTGGAACGTGATGTCGCCCCCACGGTCCGTCTCGATCAACGGCGCACCGAGGGCTGCTTCCGGCAGGCGCAGGTTCGCGCCGGGGCCGCGACGGCCGGTCGTGTAGACCGGCGGATGCTCCAGGAGAAGCAGCGTGTCAGGGATCTCGCCGAGCGCGCGGCGTCGCGCCAACTCCCGCTGGTGATCCCACGCCTCGCGGTATTCCACCCTGCCGAGCCAGGCATAGTCGCATCCTTCAAGAGCCTCAGGCACGCTAATCGATACCCGTTTCGGGCCCGAACGCCTCCATCCGCTTCTTCACGTCCTGCAGGAACGCGCCGGCTTGGTGGCCGTCCAGGATGCGGTGGTCGAACGAAAGGCACATGTTTACAAGAGATCGCACGCCGATCGCGTCGCCTCCAACGACGGCCGGGCGCTTCTGGATCGCCTCCAGGCTGATGATCGCCGCCTGGCCGAGGTTCACGATCGGCATCGAGAGGACCGAGCCGAATGCGCCGGTGTTGTCCAGCGTGAACGTGCCGCCCTGCACATCGTCCAGCTGCAGCTTGTTCGCGCGCACCTTCTCCCCCAGCTCTGACATCGCCAGGGCGAGACCGGAGACGCTGAGCCGGTCGGCGTCGCGCACCACGGGCACGATCAGTCCGCGCTCGCTCGCTACGGCGATCCCCAGATGCACGCGCTTCTTGAGGACGATCTTATCCTCGGCCCAGCTGGCGTTGAGGTAGGGGTGATCGAGCAAAGCCTGCGCCACTGTGTGAGCGGCGAATGGCAGGTACGTCAGGTCGACGCCGTGCCGCTCGCGGAACGCCTCTTTCCTCGCCGAGCGCAGCTTGACCAGATCGCTGACGTCCGCCTCGATGACGAGCCAGGCCACCGGCGCGGCGGCCGATGCCGTCATCCGCTGAGCGATCGTGCGCCGGATGCCCGTCAGCGGTACGGCCTCTTCGTCGGCGCCCGGTGTTGCGGCTGGTCGTGGCGCCGACGGCTGCTCGGCCACCGCCGCGCCGGCTGCCGGTGCGGCCTTCGGCCCTTTCGCCGCGTAAGCCCGGACATCTTCTTCCACCACGCGCCCGCGCGGCCCGCTGCCCTGCACCTGCGCCAGGTCGACGCCGAGCTCCGCCGCCACTTTCCGCACGCGCGGCGTGGCGCGGTGTTCGCCGGCGCCGTCGTGGCCGTCCGTCTGCGCCGCCACGGTGGCGGGCTCGAGTTGCTTCGCTGGCTTAGCGCGAGCCGCGGTGGCTGCGGGCGCTGGCTGCGGCTCGGCTGCGGCGGGCGATGCCTCCGTCGGCTTTGGCGGCGCGGTGTCGGCTGGCGTCTCGCCCGCGACCTCATCGATCGTGCAGAGTGTCGCGCCGATGAGCACGGTCTCGCCCTCCTTCGCGACGATCTCCAGCACCGTCCCGGTCACCGGCGACGGCAACTCCACGTTCACTTTGTCGGTGTTGATCTCGACGATCGGCTCGTACTTCTCGATCTTCTCGCCGGGCTGCTTCAGCCACTTCTCGATCGTGCCCTCGGTTACGGTCTCGCCGACTTCCGGCATCTTCAGCGTGTAGGCCATGCTACGCCTCCTTCGTGGGGGTGCCGCCCATTCAGTATGCGGCCAGCTGCCGGATGCCCGCGGCGATCTTGGCCGGGTTCGGGAGGATCGCTTCCTCCAGGATGATCGCGTAGGGGGCGATCGGCACGTCCGGCGAGGCGATGCGCGTCACCGGCCCGTCCAGGTAGTCGAAGCCGTCCTGCGCGATCGTGGCCGCCACCTCGGCGCCGAAGCCGCCCGTGATGTTGTCCTCGTAGACGATCAGCGCCTTGCCCGTTTTCTTGACGGACTCCAGCACGCGCGCCTTATCCCAGGGCGAGACGCTGCGCAGGTCGATCACCTCAACGCTGAAGCCGTCCTCCTTCTGCACCGTCTCCGCCGCAGCCAGCGAGTGGTGCACCATCATCCCGTATGTGACCAGCGTCATGTCCGTACCCTCGCGTTTCACCTCCGCGACGCCAATCGGGATCGTGTAGTCGTCATCCGGCAGCTCTTGGCGGTACAGCCGGTACGCCTTCTTGTGCTCCAGGAACAGAACCGGGTTCGGGTCACGGATCGCTGACTTGAGCAGACCCTTGGCGTCATACGGCGTCGCCACGCAGATCACTTTGATGCCCGGCACGTGCGCGTAGAACGCCTCAATGCTCTGCGAGTGGTAAGGGCCGCCGTGGATGCCCGCGCCGTAAGGCGTGCGGATCGTGATCGGGCAGGTCCAGGTGCCGTTCGAGCGGTAGTGCAGCCGCGCGACTTCGCTGACGATCTGGTCGAACGCGGGGTGGATGAAGTCGGCGAATTGGATCTCCGCGATCGGCAGGATGCCGTTCAGCGAGGCACCCAGCGCCACACCAACGATGGCTGCCTCTGCCAGCGGTGTGTCCATCACGCGGCTCTCCCCGAAGACGTCGCGCATCCCTTCCGTCGCCTTGAAGACCCCGCCTTCGCCGACGTCCTCGCCCATCACGATGATGCTTTCGTCGCGCTTCATCTCCTCGAACATCGCGTCGTGGACCGCTTCTAGCATCGTCTTCTCAGCCATATGTCACTTCTTCCTGCGCCATACAATTGCGCGAGTCAAGGTCATTCCTCTACAAACACGTGGCGTAGCGCCGTGGCGGGGTCCGGCCCCGGCTGTTGCTCTGCCCAGTCCGTCGCTTCGTCCACTTCCCGCTTGATCCGCGCGGCGATCTGCTCGTCCTTTTCGCTGGTCAGGACGCCAAGCTTCTGCAGCGTCACGGCGAAGCGCGGGATCGGGTCCTTCTTGGCCCATCCTTCGACCTCCGTCTTGGTTCGATAGCGGTTGTCGTTGTCGTCGCTACTGTGGGGGACGAGACGATACGTCTTCGCTTCGATGAACGTGGCGCCTTCGCCGGCGCGGGCGCGATCGACGGCTTCCTTCGCGGCGCGGTAGACGGCGAGCACGTCGTTGCCGTCAACCGTGACGCCAGGGAAACCATAGCCCTGCGCGCGGATCGCCACGTTCTCCACAGCCATCTGCTTCCTGGATGGAACCGAGATCGCGAAGTTGTTAAACTCGCAGACGAAGATCACCGGCAGCTTATGCACGCCCGCGAAGTTCATCGATTCGTGCATGTCGCCGGGGCTGGTGCCGCCGTCGCCGAATGTCGTCACCGCCACTTCACCGAGGCCGCGCAGCTTCGAAGCCAGCGCGGCGCCCACCGCGTGCGGCACCTGTGTAGCGACCGGTGCGCCTTCGGAGACGATGCGAAGCGGCATGCTGCTGAAGTGCGAGGGCATGTTGCGGCCGCCGCTGTTGATGTCGTCGCGGCGGGCGAAGAAGCTCATCAAAACGTCGCGCAGCGCCATCCCCAGCGCCAGCACAAACGCCGTGTCGCGGTAGTACGGGAACAGCCAGTCCTTGCCCGGCGTCATCGCCGCGGCCACGCCCACCTGCGCGCCTTCGTGGCCCTCGCAGCTGTATGTGATGGAGCCTTTGCCCATCCGCTGGAGCAGCCGCTGCCGCTCACCCATCGCACGGCCCAGCCGCATCTTGTAGTAGATATCGAGGAGATGCTCGTCGCTGAGCCCCGCGGTGTCGACCGCTTCCTTCGTTATGGCCATCAGGGTTCTCGCGTCGTTTTCGACAGAGCTGACAGCTCTATCTCTACGCTTGCGTTCCTTTCATCTCGTCTACATACACATGCAGGAGCGCTGTCTCCGGATCGGGCAGCGGCGCGTCTTCTGCCTGCTTCGTTGCCTCGTCCACTTCCTGCAGCGCCTTCGTTTGCGTCGCGTCGATCTCCTGTTTGGTGGCGACTCCGTGCTCCTCCAGCCAGGCCTGGTAGCGGACGAGCGGGTCCTTGGCCGTCCACTGTGCGACTTCCTCGCGGCTGCGGTAGCGTCGGTCGTCGTCATCGCTCGTGTGCGGGACGATGCGGTAAGTCTTGGCCTCGATGAACGTCGGCCCTTCGCCGCGCCGCGCCCGTTCGACGGCTTCCTTCGCGGCGTCGTAGACCGCGAGCACGTCGTTGCCGTCGACGGTGACGCCGGGGAAGCCATACCCCTGCGCGCGGATCGAAACGTTCTCGACGGCCGACTGCTTGCGCCAGGGAACCGAGATCGCGTACTGGTTGTTTTCGCAGACGAAGATCACCGCGCACTTGTGGACGCCCGCGAAGTTCATCGCTTCGTGGACGTCGCCGACGCTGGTGCCGCCGTCGCCGACGTAGGTCATCGCGACTTCGTCCAGACCGCGCAGCTTCGCGGCCAGCGCAGCGCCCACCGCGTGCGGGAATTGCGTCGCGACGGGCGCTGAGCCGGAGACGATCCGCAACCGCGGGCTGCTGAAGTGCGAAGGCATGTTCCGCCCGCCGCTCTCGATCGAGGACGCGCGGGAGAGTTGCGCGAGCAGGAGATCTCGCGGCGTCATTCCGATCGTCAGCGCCACGCCGATGTCGCGGTAGTACGGGAACACCCAATCCTTGCCCGGCGTCAGCGCGTACGCAGTCCCCACTTGTGTCGCTTCGTGTCCCTCACCAGTAACAGCGAACGGGCCCTTGCCCATGCGGTTCAGCATCCGCTCCCGCTGTCCCACAGTGCGGGCCAGGAACATCTTGTAATACAGCTCCAGCAGCTGGTCCTTGCCCAGACCCATCTCTCCCGGAATCTCTTGTATGGAGACCATCGTCTTTTCCGCCTCCTCTACCAGTAGATGCTTATCCCCGCCGAAAGTTGCGCCGCGTCGCCCAGCGCCTCGCTCAGCGTCGGGTGCGGGTGGATGCTCGTGCCGAGCTCCCAGGCTGACGCCTCGAGAAAGCGGCCGAGCGCCGCCTCAGAGATCATTTCGGCAACGTGCGCACCGACGAGGTGCACGCCGAGCAGATCGCCTGACTCCTGGTCGAAGACGACTTTGGCGAAGCCATCCGTTTCGTCGTGGATCAGGGCCATCGCGCTGCCCTTCAGTGAAAATCGCTGGGCCTTGGCCTTGTGCCCCTGCTCCTTGGCCTGTGCCTCGGTGATACCGACCGACGCGACTTGCGGGTGGCTGTAGGTCACGCGAGGGACCCGTTTATAGTCGAGCTTCTCGGTCTCTTGGCCGGCGATCACCGCCGCCGCGATGTGCCCCTCGGCGCCGGCGACGTGGGCGAGCAAGAGACCGCCGATCGCGTCGCCAATCGCGTAGACGCTGGGCTCGTCGGTGCGGTACTTTTCGTCGACCTTCACCCAGCCGCGCTCGATCTGCGCTTTCGTGTTCTCCAGGCCGAGCTTCTGCGTGACCGCCTCACGGCCAACCGCCATCAGGACCGCCCCCGCCTTGACCTGCTTCGTCTCGCCACCGTGCTCCACCGCCAGTTCGACGACGCTGTCGTAACTACGCGTGCGGTCCGCCAGCACCTTCGCCGAGGTCATGACGGTGACGCCGCGCTCTGCGAAGGACTTGGCGACTACTTTGCCGGCGTCGGCATCCTCCAGCGGGACGCAGGTCGCCAGCATTTCGATCAGCGTGACCTGCGTGCCAATGTCGGCGAAGAACGAGGCGAACTCGCAGCCGATCGCGCCTGCGCCAATGATGGCGACCGATTTCGGCGGCTTCTCCAGGCGCAGGAGGTGATCGCTGTTCAGAATGCGCTCGCCGTCCGTCTCCAGGCCGAGGATCTCCTTCGGCTGCGAACCCGTGGCAACGACGATGTTCTTGGCCTTCAGCCGCCGCTCCCCGACGATGACCTCGCCCGGCGATGCGATCTTCGCCTCGCCCTCGATGATCTCGACTTTGTGCTTCTGGATCGTCGAGCGGAGGCTCTTGTGCAGCGTCTCGACGACGGTGGCCTGGCGCTGCCGCAGCGCTGCGTAATCCAACGCCGGCTCGCCCGCCATGACGCCAAACGTTTTCGCGTGGCGGACGGCCCGCAGCGTCTCGGCGGAATACAGCCAGGCCTTGGTGGGGATGCAGCCCCTGTGCAGACAGGTGCCGCCGACTTTATCGCGCTCTACGAGCGCGGCGGTCAGCCCGAGCTGCCTGGCCCGGATCGCTGCTGTGTAGCCGCCTGTCCCGCCGCCGATGACTACGAGATCGAACTCGTCCAATTACCCGCCTTCGTCTTCACTCGAATGCATCTGGAAATCGCGCCATTTTGCAACTTTGATTGTAGAAATGCGAATCGCCTACTCACATTATCCCGCCGCGTCCGCGAGGCAGTCAACGCACGAGGCGTCACGTCTCGGTTTAATCGAGATGTAAGGTTCATATACGTTGCGTGGCGCGCTTACCCGTAGCTCGGGAAGGCGCGGTGCGTTTTACTTTCGTGATCAGGCGAATCCGCTCGCGATACCGTCGGATTTGCGCTCGCCGTACTACTGGTTGGCGCTGTCGCCTGTGGCGGCAACGCCGCTTTCCCGAGCCCGGGTTCCAGCCAGACATCGTCGTCAGCTTCGCCCGCCGCGCCCCCGACGCTCCGTCCCGGCGACCCGCCAGTCTACGCAGACGCCATCGCCCGCCTCCAGGAATACCTGGACGCGTGGGCGGCTGGAGACAACGCAGGGAAGAACGCAATGCTCGAACCGGCCACCCAAGCGAGCTCCTCCGTTCCCGATCCCCAACTCCTGCGTGGCGAGATCGCCAGCTACCAGCCCCAGCAGCGCGTCTCAGACGACGACTTCACGCTGCTGGTCGACCTCCAACTGCACCTCCCGACGGCGAACGAGAGCGCTTGGGGCGAGGGCATAAACAGCCGCTTCGTCAACGTCAAGCGCGCGGATGCAAGTTCGCCTTTCCTTATGAAGTTTGCCAGCAGCCCTCCGTTGGCGCTGCCAGAGTGAGTTCCGCTGCCGACGTACAATCAACCCGTGACGAATGATGAGTGGCCCCAGCCTCCGCGTGGCGAACCGCATGGGTCCATCGAGCCGTCCGTTCTGGACAACCTCCGTCAGGGGGCAACGGTCGTCACCGCCGACGGGAAGCACGTCGGTACGCTCCACGCCGTGGTGATCGACGCGCGCGACGACGATATCACACATCTGGCCGTCAATGCTGGGCCGCATTTCCCGGCGCCAGGCTTCGGCGCGCCGCACATCGTCAGCGTTCCGATCGAAGAGATGGCCGATGCGCGAGAGGCCAAGGTCATCCTCAAGTGCACGAAGCATAAGTTCACGGACTTCCCCGACTACGCCGAGTGGAACTTCGGCCGCCCGACTGATGCCTGGAATCCACCGGAAGGGCTCCAGCGGGACACGACCGTCGCCACCATGGAAAGCATTCGGCAGGGAGCCGGCCTCTGGTCGATGCCCGTTCCAGCTGAGGTCCGCCACCGCCAGCCGTTTGAGCGCGAGATTCCGCACGGTGCCTTCGTCTGGCGTGTCGAAGGCGGCTCGGAGGAAGAAATCGGCGCCGTCGACCGCGTCCTCAGCGAAGAGGTGACCGAACACATCCGCGCGCTCGTCATCCACGAGGGCCACTTCTTCGGCCACGATGTCATCCTGCCGATCGAGTACGTGACCGACATAAACGACACCGTCGTCCACGTGCAAATGACGGACGCCGACCTCGCCGCGCTCGAACCCTTCGTCGCGCCACCCGAGCCTTAGAGCTCAGCGCTATAATCGACCCGCCGTGGACTTCCGTCTTTCCCCTCACGAAGAAGCCCTCCGAGCCGAGGTCTGCGCCTGGCTCACCGCCGAGCTCGGCACCACCCACGATTCCGACCCGGAGCCGATGCCACCTGGCTACATGCCGGCCCGTGACTTTGAACGGAAGCTCGGCGCGAAGGGTTGGTTGTCGCTTTACTGGCCGGTGGAGTACGGCGGCGGCGGCCGCCCGATCCGCCAGCAGTTCCTCGTCGAGAAAGAAGTTGCGCTACACGGCGGCCCGGCCAGCGACGCTATCGCCCGCGTGATCGTCGCGCCGGCGCTGATGGACGCCGGCAATCCGGAACAGAAGCAGAAGTACCTGCCCGGCCTCGCCCGAGGCGAAATCACGTTCTGCCTCGGTTATTCCGAGCCTGGCTCCGGCTCCGACCTCGCCTCGCTGCAGACCCGAGCTGCCCGCGACGGCGACGACTACGTGATCAGCGGCCGCAAGATCTGGACCAGTGGCGCCGAATCGAGCGAGTACTGCTGGCTGGCTGTGCGCACAGAAACGAACAACGTGCGCCACGCGGGCATCTCGATGCTCGTTGTGCCGATGGATTCGCCCGGCGTGGAAGTGCGCCCGATCGTTAACCTTCTAAACAAGCATTGGTTCAACGAAGTCGTCTTCGAAGACGTCCGCGTCCCGATCACGGAGCGCGTCGGCGGCGAAGGAGAAGGCTGGCGGCTGCTCAGCTCGGCCCTCGGCGTCGAGCGCATCACGATCTACCGCGCTTACGTACACTGGCGGACGCTGGCGGGCATCGTGCGATGGACACAGCGCCGGGCCAACGGCTCGCGGCAGTGGGACGACGGCGGCGTCAGGCGGACGCTGGGTCAATTGCGCACCGAATACGAGATCGCCGAGCTCTTGCTGCAGCGGGCGATCTGGCTCCACGAGCAGGGGACGGACTACCGGCCGCAGGCGGCGATGGTCAAGCTGTTCAATACGGAGTTCGCCCAGCGCCTGTACGAAACGTCGATCGACCTGATGGGACTCTACGGCGTGCTTTCCGAGGGTTCGCCGAACGCACCGTTTGACGGAGCGATGTCGCACAACTTCCTCTCGGCGGTGCAGGACACGATCGGCGCCGGCACGTCTGAAGTGCAGCGAGAAGTCATTGCTCTGCGCGGGTTAGGTTTGCCGCGGGGGTAGGCGGTTCGGCCGCCCGTTGGAGGTTCAGCGCTAGCCAAATCACTCGGAGGGCTACTGCTCGATCTCGTAGCGAGATCTGGCGCGATTCGCGGCCTCCATCACATTCTCCCCGCGATCATAACGTGGCCACATTACTTGCCGGGTTCGGATCCTCATCAGATCGGCTCAGCACAGGTCGGCATCCTGATGAAGAACCAACTCAAAGCCGCGTTCCGCGAACCAGCCTGTATCTCCTCGATGGGCCAGGCATCCTCGCCTGGATCATTCAACATCAAGACTACCTCCGGATCGCCAACGTCAGTCCAGTTTGAACCTCAGCAGGGGTGAAGGGGGCGGCAGGCCCAACCGGGGGGTCCGGGGGGTGTCCCCCCGCCTCCCTTCCCCTACAAGGGGTTGGGGGGGCGCGGGGACCATCTTCGCTACGTCTCCATCTCGCGCTTGAGCGTCTCCAGCGACGACTCCATATCGTTCTGGAAAACACGCGACATCATGACCAGCGCGCCGATCTTGCCGATGATGCCGAACGGCGGAGTGTAGCTGTACGTCCACTCGACGCGTGTGCCCCCATCATGAGGCGCGAACGTCAGGCGCTCTTCGCCGGCAAAGTCTCCAGTGAACTTTCGCGCGAAGGTCTGTCCCTGCGAGTATTCGGTCCAGGTGCTCTCCAGCTTGTTCTTGAGCGGGGCCACCTGGATCGTCGTGCGGTCCGTCGTGCCGGCGCTCTTGCCGTCACCGGAGGTCACCAGCACCTCCTTCACGTGGATCGTCCACTCGGGCATGCGTGTTGGCTCCGCGGCCGCGAAAACATGCTCGCGCGGGGCGTCGATATCGATCGTGGCTTTAATTCGTGTCACGAGAGACCTCCGAACGGGAACTAGGAATCAACCACATGGAATACGGAACGCGAAACTGTCCTTGTTCCAAGTTCCCTGTTGCCGGTTCTTCTGTCAAGCACGCTTGAAATCCGCGGCGACCGGGCTATACTTTAGGGCAGCGAGCGGAAGTGGCTCAGTGGTAGAGCATCGCCTTGCCAAGGCGAGGGTCGCGGGTTCGAATCCCGTCTTCCGCTCCATCTCTTTGCCCGGAATTCCTGGCGCCTACGGGTAGAACCGCGAACCCTCCGGCGTCACACAGAGCCCGTTCTAGGTTCTTGGTTCTAGGTTCTGTCACGAGATGCCGAGGAACGCGTCGCGGGCGTCGGCGTGGATCGTGGGGTCGTCCGCCAGCACGACGACGACCGCGTTGTGGTCCGCCCACGGCGAGGGCCCGGATGGGACGTGGCCGGTCTTCGCTACGACGACGTCGCCGATCGTCCAGTCCGTCGCCAATTGCTCGGAGCCGTCGTAAAACAGCACGGCGACAATCAGTGAGGCGCCGCCCTTCGAGAGCGTAACGTCGACGGCGGGTGTCGCGAAGCCCGTGACCTCCGTGCTGACGCCCCCGGCGGCCACTGTCAGTCCCTTCGCTTCCCACGCCGCCTGCGCCTGCTTAAACGTCAGCGGCGAGCCGTCCAGCGCCTGTTCCACAGACTTCGGCAAGGGACTCGGCGTCGGTTGACCGGCGGAGCCAGCGCTCGGACCGGGCGTCCGCGATGCTCCGCCGGAAGCGGTAGGTGTCGGGGTCACGGCCGCCACGCTGCCGTCGTTATCGCCGTTGACCGCATCGCTTATTGTGGTGAGCGCGATATAGATGCCGATCCCGCCGGCGATGAAGAGGCCGATCGTGATCAGTATCGTTCCCGCCGCCCGCATCGCCGCGCCGCCACCGCCGCCGCGACGCTTCGGCGCCGTCGGATAGCGAATCGCCAGCTGGGCAGGGCGCTGACGCACTCGCGCCGGCTGCGGTTCGGGCGCATCGCTCTCCTCTTCTGCGGGCGAGGGCCGCTTGACGCCGCCCAGGTTCGCTACCTTCTTGCGGTCGGCGTCGGCCTGCGGCGCCATGCCGAGCGCTTCGAACACAGCGGCGCGGTTGTCGTACGACTCGGCGAATCGCGGGTCGGCCCGGATCGCTTCGTTCAGGACGTCGAGCGCCTCGCGGAAGCGGCGTCGGGCCATCAGGCGGCGAGCGGCGGCGTTGCGCAGTTGTGCGGGCGTTTGGTTCAAGACTCTCCTTACCGGCGGGGCGAAGTGCTACATCAAAGTACATTTATCGTCGAGCCATAGCAATTGGCCACGTCCCTCTAACGCCGCAAGCCGCCCGCCGGTTCCGGATTGTTGCGCGGCCGGGCGTACAATGCTGCCGCATGGCCAAGGCAGCCGAAGTCTCCCTACGGGCCGCGACCGTGGCAGATAACGATGCAATCGTCTCGCTTGAGCTGCGTAGCGCGCTCGTTCTCGGTGACGTCGATGACCTGTTCGATCGCTCTCCGGACGCCCTCGCCTGCTGTCGCATCCAGGACGGCTGCCGCGTGATCGTCGCGGAGATGGAGGGGCGCGTCGTCGGGCTGATGGCCGGCGTTGTCTTCTGGCCGCTGATTCAGGGGCAGCGAAGGACACTCGTCTACATCCACCGGGCTCGCGTCGACCCCGAGTTCCGTCATCACGGCGTCGCCATGGCGCTGTCCGGTGCGCTCTTTTCGTGGTCAGCGGAGCGCGGCGCCGAAGGCCCCTGCTACGCGATCGCGCCTGGCAACGCGACCTCGCTTTCGTTCGTCGAGCGGGGCGGCGGCCGCTGGCCCAGCGACCTGGCGCTGCTCAACATTGACGTCTCCCGGGCCACGCCCGGCACCGCAGAGCCGATCGCCGAAGAGCGGCTGCCGCAAGCGGTCGATCTGATCAATGCAACCCACGCCGGGGAGAACTTTTTCGAGCCGCTGACTGTCGATTCACTTCGGGCGCGGCTCAGCCGAGATCGAGCGTACGGACTCGCCAACCTGCGCGGCGTGGTCGATGGCGGCGCGCTGATCGCCGTGGCCGGCCTGCTCGACAAAGGCGCATACACGGAACGCATCCGGATCGATCGCGCCTCGGGCAGGGAGACGCGTTCGCGAAGCGCGGCCGTCATCGATTGGGGGTACGCGCCCGGGCGACGAGGGCGGTTCGTCGAGCTCCTCGACTGCCTGGCCGCCGATGCACGCGCTCTCGGCCGGACAACGCTGACGATCTGCGAGCCGCGGCCAGATTCGCTGTCGCCAAGCTTGCCGTATGGCCACGGGACCGTGAGCCTGTTCACGCCGTCGTTGAAGCCGCCCGCCACAGAGGTGATCGGCGGCCTCTGCTTCGATCTGCTGAACCTTTAGCCCCTGCCGGCTTCGTCGAAGGGCAGCGTACCGCTGGACGGATTCGATGTGACCCGCGCCTGCGGAAACTGGGCGCGCGATCTGTTGGCCGTCAGAACGCGGAAGGCGATGAGCGAGCCGACCGCCGCTGCGCTGACCACGTACATCCATTGCACCCAGGCGACGCTCGTGTCGCTGCCAGAGAAGACGCCGTGTGCGAGCGCCACGACCCAGCACGCAAAGCCGCTGTAGTGAATGGTGCGCCAGGTCTTCTGGCCAATCACCGGCCGCAGCCAGGAGCTGAGCGTCAGCACGGCGAGCAGATAGAAGCCGACGATGCCCAGCGATATCGCCACGGGCCGCCAGCCGGACGCGAACGGAACGAGGATGCCCAGGACGCTGAACGGCAGATATTGGTTCATCAGCGTGAACACCGTGTGCCCGCCGGTGAACACCAGCGCCAGTACGGACAGTGTCTGGTGGCCTTCCAGCACCCAGGCGCGCTTCATCAGCCAGTCCAGCGCGCGTATCCGGATCGCGATGCCGACGATCATCGAGACGGAAAGCAGCACGTAGGCGATCAGTCCCGAAGCCCGGATCATCTCCCAGATGCGAAAGTCGAGTGACGGAGAGATCGAGGCGCTGGCTGCCTGCGCCGCAGCCGGGATGAGGGCCAGAAGCGCGACCCAAAGCGGCCACGAGCGCTGCAGCCGCCTAGACCACAAGGTACGCCTCCATCCCCCGGCTGGCCGTCACCAGGCCGTACTCGTCGATCAGGAGCGCGGGCGCGGCGTGCGACTCCGCGTAGTCGAGCGCCCCGGCCTTACCCCTGAGCAGCAGCGTCTTCGCCAGGACCTCGGCGCGGGCCACGGTCTGCGCCACGACGGAAACCGAGACGAGGTCGCTCTCCGATGGCCGCTGCGTCCGCGGGTCGATCAGGTGATGAGCGGGGCCGTCCTGCGTCGTCCAGCGGCGCCGCATCGTCGAAGACGTCGCCAGCGCCGCGTCGGTGAGACGCAGCGTCGCAAGATCGTTTCCCTGCGCAAAGGGGTCCTCGATGCCAACCACCCAGCCGTCGCCGTCCGGCCCGGCCCCGCGCGTGAGCAGGTCGCCGCCGGCGTTGATCACCCAGCTCCGGCAGCCGTCCATACGCTTCCCCGCGAAGTCAACCGCCCAGCCCTTGGCGAAGCCGCCGAGGTCGATGCCGCAACCTTCGGGAAGAAGGACCGTGCCGTCGGCGTTGATCTCCACGTCGCGGCAAGTTGCCCGCTCCCGCACCTGCGTCTGCACTTGCAACGTCCCTCGCACCAGCTCAATCGAATCTCGGTAGCCGGCCGCCTCGACGGCGCGCAGCACCACAGGGTCGAACAATCCAACCGATTCCTGGGCGGCGGCGGCGAGTGCCTCGCCGAGGACTTGCCTCAGCAGCGGCGACGCTTGGAACGGGCGTCCGCTGGATGCGTTCAGTTCGGACAGCTCGCTCTCTGGCCGGAAGCGGCTTAGGCACGCCTCCACGACTTCGAAGTCAGCCCGCACGTTCTCGACGACGTTAGCGGGAAGCGACGGCGCAGCCAGCAACTCGATCTCGGTGCCCATCGCGCGAAACGTTGCCGTCTCGAACATCCTCACGAACCCCGCGAGCGGGTCTGCGGTTTTGGGGTCGGTCGTGGTGCGGCAGTCGCGTTCGGCCTTGAGGTAGCCTGCGGTTTAGCTGTCGAGCCGCCGGAGGATGAGTTGCTCGAAGCGGCAGCCGGCTGCGGCGTCGCCGCCTGAGCCTCGGGCGGGATGAGCGCCACCGGGGTTTGCGCGCTCGTGGTTACTGAGCCGGCGAGGTCCTTCATCGCCAGGGCCGACCAGACGATGAGCAGCAAGCCGACGCTGCCGCCCACAAGGTACATGCGGGCTTCCGTGTAGCGGTGCGGGCGCTTCGCCATCAGTTGCCGCCGTCCCCGCCAAAGCCCGGCTCGCCCGTCCTCGGGGCGAGGACGAGGACGAGCACAGCGATCGTGGCCACGATCGCGGCGAAAACAACCCGGGCGGACATTGGCGACATTTCTGCGTTCCTTACAGCTAGATTGCAGGTGCAACATTAGAGTGCGATTGGAAGAAGGCCCTTTCTTGACGATTCGGCGCACGAATTGCGGGCCCTTATACTGGCGGCGTGGTCGGGCGCCAGGTCACCGCAGTCTTCCCGGACTCCCGCCGCCCCGCTATCGCGCGAGATCGGTTGATCGCGGCCGGAGTGTCCGCGGCAGACATGGCCGTGCGTGACGCGGCTGTGACGAAGGCGGCAGAAACGGCCGGTGAAGGGCGTTTCACGGGCCGCGTCGTCCTGGTCGTCGCATTTTGGAGCATCATCGGCACAGCTGTCGGCGCTGGTCTCGGCGCGGCGATCTCACTCGTGATCGGGCCGTCCGGGACGTCGGGACTGATCATCCAAATGTCGAGCTGGGCGATCTTCGCGCACCTACTGATCGGCCTGTGGCGGGCTATCTCCTGCTCGCCGATCGCTCCGGCCGCGAGATCGGCGCCGGGCGCCCCGTCATGCTGACGGTCCGCTGCGATACTATCGACGAAACTTTCCTCGCGGGACAGTTGCGCACACTTGGCGCGACAAGCGTGGAGGCCGGCGAGCACGCAGGCGCCGGGCAGAGATAAGGAGACGAGATGGCAAACACTTTCAAGATCGGCGACCTTGATGTAACCGTCCTCAGCGACGGCGCCGCCCGCGCGCCGGGCACGGTCTACTTCCAGGGAACAACGGCTGAGCAGTGGGAGCCGCACAAGCGCTGGCTCGATCACCAGGGCAACGTGGAGTTCCCATTCAGCTGTTTCGTCGTCCGCTCCGGCGACAGGACCGTCCTTATCGACACCGGCTCGGGCCGGTCAACATGTTCGGCTTCACCGGCGGCGCGCTGTTGACCGAACTCGCGGCTGCGGGCTTCCGGGCCGATGACATCGATACCGTCTTCGTCACACACCTGCACGTCGACCACTGCGGTAACGTGGCCCTGCCTGAAGGTACGCCGCAACCTTCCCCAACGCGACCTACCGCTGGTCGTCCGTGGAAGATGAGTTCTGGCGAAAGGCGAGCGGCCCGCACGTCCCCGCCGTCTTGCAGCCGATGTTCGCCGCCGTCGGAGATCACTACGAGATAGGCGACGACGGCGATACGATTGCGCCCGGCATTACGGTCATCGGCACGCCGGGACACACGCCCGGGCATTCCGGCATCGTCCTATCCTCCGGAGGCCAGCGGGCCTTCATCCTCGGCGATGCGATCTCTTGCCCGGTGCAACTGGAGCAGCCGGAGTGGTCTGGCATGGGCGACATGGACAAGGAGCTCGCCCGCCGCACGCAAGAGGCCGTCGTCCGTTAGGCGGAGGAGCAGAGAGCACTGCTAACGGCGGCGCATCTCCCCGGCCTCACCTTCGGGCGGGTGCTCAAGGGCCAGGGCAAGCGCTACTGGGAGGCAGTCCAGGAATAAGTCACGCGGATGGAGCATTATGTTCACATCTGTCTTTTTGTAACACTTTAAAAGCCATAGCCTAATTGACACCAGAGGCGTTGTCTCGGGTAGAATTCACACAACCGAATAGTGCGCCGAGTCCTCGCCTGGGCGGCGGGGAACGGGGGACCCACCAATGGGGTGAATTCGTCGGAAGGCGAAGGGGCTATCTTTCCGGCCCTAACCCGACAGCTAACTTCGTAGGCGCTAGGGAAGGTCGGACCCGCTGCTCGGGCACGGCCTTTTTGTTAGCCCGACCGGCGGCGCGATCTAAGGAGGACTCAGATCGAGCCAGAGCCGGCCATACCGCTAGTAACTGACGAGCTGTCACTCTACGACAGCGAAACTTCGTACACCGAGGCGCCAAGGGGCGTCGCGATTGCTCTTCGTCCCCACCAGACGGTCGCCGAGATTGTCCTCGATCAGCCGCTGCACATCCCGGACATTCCGGCGATCCTGTCGCACCAACGCAAGCTGCTTATCCGCCTCCTCGAATGCTTTCCCGCGGTCGCTGCGGCTCTCATCATCAGCTCGCTTGCCTGGGGCCCCCTGCTGGCGCCACTCCCGTTCACCGTCGCGATTCTCTGCTTCCACGTCTACTGGCTCTGGCGCGCTTTCATGAACGGCACGCACGCCGTCAAAGGCTTCTGGTTGCTGCGCCGTCATCAGGGCATCGACTGGCAGGCCAAGTTCGAGGAGGCGCGGGTCGCCGATCGGACTCCATTCGCCTGGGATGAGATCCGGCACATCGTAATCATCCCGAACTACACCGAAAGCATCGATAAGCTGCGCATGGGCCTCGACTCGATCGCCGCCTCACCCATCGCCTCGCAGATCGTCGCCGTGCTGGCGATGGAAGAGCGCGAAGGCGAGACGGGACGAGAGAAAGCGGCAACGCTGGTCCGGGAATACACAGGCAGGATCGGGCGCGTTCTGCCGACCTTTCACCCGTACGGCCTGCCGGGCGAAGTCGTTGGCAAGTCGTCCAACGAGAACTGGGCCGGGCGCCGCGCCAAGGAGCGCTTGATCGATATCGAAGGCGCCGACGTCCGCGCCTACACGATCACCAGTTGCGACGTGGACACCGTTTTCCGCGCGGACTACTTCCCATACTTGACCTACAAGTTTGCGACGAACCCCGACCGCTATCGCCGCTTCTGGCAGGGGCCGATCTTCTACTACAACAACATCTGGCACGTGCCGGCGCCGGCGCGAATTCAGCATTCGTTGTCAGGCATGACCCATCTCGGGCGCCTCTCTCGCGGCTTCTTCCGGATGGTCTTCCCGCAATCGACGTACAGCCTGAGCCTGCAGATGGCGACAGAGGTCGGCTTCTGGGACCCGGACATCGTCCCGGAAGACTGGCACATGTTCCTCAAGTGCTACTACGCACTGGGCGGCAAGGTCGACGTCGAGACTTTGTATACGCCGATCTACATGGACGGCATCCGCTCCAAGACGTATCTCAAGACGTTTCTCAACTACTACGACCAAAACCGGCGCCACGCCTGGGGCTGCTCCGACATCCCGTACGCGACGTGCCAGTTCCTGAATCATCCCGAGATTCCGTTTTTCCAGCGCTTCCGGCGGCTCTGGAGCCTGGTGGAGACGCATATGCTCTGGTCGACTCAGTGGTTCCTGATCACGGCCGGCCGCGCGCTGCCCTACGCCCTGGTTGGCCTCGGCTTCGCCACCTTGCCGGGCTGGTTCCCGTTCGTCGACCGCTGGCTGCTGGTGCCGACCGGGGGCACGCTGCTGCTCATGATCATCCTCGACGGGCTCTCCCGCCCCAGGCGCCCAAAGCACTGGCCCCTCTGGCTCTACCCGGTGCAGTACGTGCAGTGGTTCCTGATGGCCTTCATCACGTTCTTCACGTCAGCGCTGCCGAGTGTCGATGCGCAGGCGAGGCTCGCGATCGGCAGGCGCCTGGAGTACCGCGTCACCGAGAAAGCCTGAGCCGCACGTGGCCGTCGAGCTGACGCGCTGGCGCCACGACCAGCCGCCGACGCGCTCCCGGCTCGACGTCATCTTCCGCCAGTCTGGCCTCTCGCCCAGCTGGTGGTCGAACGGTCCCGGCGACCGCTATGCCGCACACTCGCACTCCTACCACAAGGCGCTCTTCTGCGCGGACGGGGGGAATCACCTTTCGCATCGAGCCAGACGGCCCGGCATTCCACCTGCGTCCCGGAGACCGCCTGGACATTCCGCCCGGCACATCGCACTCAGCGATCGTCGGACCGGAGGGCGTAATGTGCGTGGAGGCGCAAGGCGGAGGCTGAGCGGGCGATCCGTCCGGCGCCGTCATCCGCCTAACAGATCAAACTTCTCCAATTGCCGAACGATCGCCCTTCCTGCCGAGGCTCGAAAGCCTCGGCTGGCGAGGAACGACCGACTTGCTAACCTTCGAGACTAGGCGGCTGCTTGCGCGGGCCGCTTGAGCACGAAGTAGCTCGTCTCCATGCGCAGCAGCGGCTGCACCGCGGCGACCTCCCAGCCCTCGTTGCCGAGAGCGTCGAGGTAGCGCTTCGCGAACGAAGTGCGGTGCTCACCTGGCTGCCGGATGAACTCGACTCCTTCCGAAGATATGCGTCCCCGGAAGTCTACATATGCGACCTTATATTCCCAATTCACCATGTGCGCCTCCAATCGGCGGCGAACCGGCGCGGGACAAGACCGCCCGCTCTCCTCCAGTGTAGCGGATGCGCGCTAAGGTTGGGGGTCGCTCTCTACACGGCGCTTCAGGTTCGCCAGGCTCTGCTCCATCGCCGGCGCGAAGCTCTCAAGCCACGTCCGAACTTGCGCGACCCGGTCCGCCTGCAGCACGTAGTGACGCTCACGGCCGCGGTGAGTCGCGCGGACAAGATGTGCCCGCCGCAGCACGCCGAGATGCTTGGAGACCGCGGCCCGGCTGACCCGCGGGAACCGCCGGGCGATCTGTCCGGCGGTGAGCTCCGGCTGATCTCGCAACGCCTCCAGGATCGTGCGCCGCGTCGGATCCGCGAGCGCAGCAAAGGGGTCAGCGCGCGACATTCTCGCGCCCTTCCACGATCTGTTTGAGCGTGATCAGGTGCTTCATGTCCCAGCCCTTTTCGAAGCCGGCGTGCCATTCGTCTGCGCTGGGCCCCACGTTTTCGATCGCGTGGTGGAAGATCTCGACGAGCGTACCACCCAGCGCAGGCGCCAGGCGGAATGTGATCAGTGTTGGGGCGAGCCACCCGTCGTTCGGGATCCAGTCGTTCTCAAATGTGAGTTCGGCCGACGGGTTATAGACGAGAACTCGACCACCATACCAGAGCGTCTTGCCTTCGTGGTCGACCTCGAGGAGCACTTTACCGCCGACGCTGGGTTCATACTTGAGCAGACGGTGCCAGCGGCCGAACCACTCGCGCAATCGTTCGAACGTCTCGAACTCTCGCCGGACGCGCTCGGGCGTTGCGTTGATGAGAATACTCCGGCGAACCGCCAATGTGCCGATCGTTGTCGCTGTCATCCTGTTGCATCTTCTTTCTCGACCAGGTTTCGCAAGGCGTTTGGCACAAGCATGTCCCAACCACTTTCGTACGCGTTGTAGAGGTTCGGCGCTGCGTCGCCGAAACGCTCGAAGCCATGCTGAATGATCTCGGCCTTCGCTCGGTCGCCGTCCAGCGGAGTCAGCATGAACGTGAGCAGCAGCGCGAGGGCATGCCCTCGCGCTGCTGCTCGACAGTCAGCTCCCGTGGAGGGTCGAACACCAGGGCACGACCGGTAAACGCGAACGTTTGCTTGCTGTTCTGCCACTCGTGGTAGCCCTCGGTCTCGAACTTGCCGCCGACGTGTGGTTCGAAGTCGAGGCGTTTGCACGGCTTCTCGACACCGCCGGCTGGCGTATACCAGAGCCGCATCCGCTCCGCGCTCTCAAACTCCTGCCAGACGCGCTCCGCGCTCCGGGGCGTCGATCTCCGCCGAGCGGCGGACGGCGAAGCTTGCCGATCTGGGCCGTCATCATAGGGCCCTCCTTGTGCAACCGTTTGGTTACATATAACCGTATAGTAGCGCATTTTCTGTTGGTGTCAAGCGTCTGGGCGGCAATTTGCGAAAATCCCCCGACGAAGGTTCTTGCATTAGCAGTGCAAGAAGCGTATCCTGCCGTGCATGACGACGGTCGCACCCGCTCCCGACGGACGCTCCGCCCGCGGCATACGCACCCGCGACACGGTCGCGGAGGCGTTCCTTGCACTGATGGACGAAGGAAACCTCCGCCCGACCGCGCGCCAGGTTTCGGAGCGCGCCGGGGTGTCCCTGCGCTCCGTCTTCCAGCACTTCCAGGACCTCGAAGCGCTCTTCGCTGCCGCCGCGGACAAGCAGATCGAACGCCTGACGCCGCTGGCTACTCGCGTGCCCACGGATGCGCCGTTGCCGGAGCGGCTCCGGCTTTTCGTCGAGGGCCGCACCCGCCTTTTGGAAGCGATTTCGCCGGTGCGCCGCGCGGCCCTGCTACAAGCGCCGTTCTCGCCGGAGCTCGCCGGCCGCCTGCGCTGGTCTCGCGAGTCGAACCGCGCGGAGGTCGCCCAAGTGTTCGCCCCGGAGCTCGCCGCTCTGCCCGCGAAAGAACGTCGCGATACCCTCGCCGCTCTCCACGCCGCGACCGAGTGGTATACATGGGAGACGTTGCGCGCCCACGACAATCTGTCCGAGACCGACGCACACCGCGTTATGTCGCGCATGATCACCGCCCTCCTCCCCTCGCTCGCCGCAGCGGGAGAGGGGTCGGGGGTGAGGGAAGAGGAGCCCCGATGAAAGCACTGCGCACGCCGGATGAGCGCTTCCAGAAGCTGCCCGGCTACGGCTTCGAGCCGCACTACGCCGAGATCCCGGACGCCGAAGGCGGCACCCTCCGTGTCCACTACATCGACGAAGGCCCGCGCGACGCCCGCGACCGCCTGCTCCTGATGCACGGCGAGCCGTCCTGGTGCTACCTCTATCGCAAGATGATCCCTATTTTGGTCGGCGCCGGCCACCGGGCCGTCGCGCCGGACTTGGTCGGCTTCGGGCGCTCAGACAAGCCGGACAAGCGCACCGACTACACCTACCAACGCCACGTTGACTGGATGACGTCCTTTATCGAGGCGATCGACCTGCACGACGCCACGCTCGTCGGTCAGGACTGGGGCGGGCTGATCGGCCTGCGCCTCGCCGCCGAGCACCCTGACCGCTTCGCCCATATCGTCGCCGCGAACACGTTCCTGCCAACAGGCGACCGGCCGGCGGGCGAGGCGTTTCTACGCTGGCAGCAATTCTCCCAGAACACGCCGAACTTCGATGCCAGCTGGATCGTGAACAGCGGTTGCTCGACCGACCTCTCGGACGAAGTCAAAGCCGCCTACAACGCGCCCTTCCCCGACGACACATACAAGGAAGGCGCGCGCCAGTTTCCGCTGCTCGTGCCAACCTCTCCGGACGACCCGGCGGCGCCCGCCAACCGAAAGGCCTGGGAAGTGCTGAACAAATGGGAGAAACCGTTCCTCTGCGTGTTCGGCGACTCCGACCCCGTCACCAAGGGCGGCGACAAGGCGTTCATCGCGGCCGTCCCCGGCACCAAGAACCAGCCCCACACGACGATCGCCGGCGGCGGCCACTTCATCCAGGAAGACCGCGGCGAAGAGCTGGCGAAAGTGATTGTTGATTGGTTGGCGAAGTGACAACTGTCATTCTGAGGAGCCGCAGCGACGAAGAATCTCGTCTCACAGCAACGACATCTCGCGGTTGGGCGAGACCCTTCGTCCGCGGACTCAGGGTGACACTGTGCGAAGGAGAACAACGATGAGCGCGATCAGACCCAATGCAGCGCAGTTCCAGCAGCTGGCGATGGCGCCGGACGACGGCCCGGTCACGATGCTGAACCTGCTCAAGTTCAAGCAGCGCGCTGACAACGGTGATGGCAGCGGAGCGCAGGTGTACGCGCGGTACGGAGACGCCGCAGTGCAAATGGTGGAGGAGCGCGGCGGCCGCATCGTCTGGCAGGGCCGCGCGGAACAGACGCTGATCGGGGAGGAGGCGGAGGACTGGGACCTCGTTGTGCTCGTCGAATATCCGTCCCGCAAGACGTTCATTGAGATGGTCTCGGCGCCCGGCTACATGAAGAGCCATCAACACCGCGAGGCCGGCCTCGAGCGCACAGTGCTGATCGCTTGCAAGCAGGTCGGCGAGTGGAGGCCGTGATGACATCGGAAAACGGACACAACGGCAAGCGCCGCCGCAACATCCTCTTGATCACCACTGACCAGATGCGCTACGACTCGCTGCAGTGCAACGGTGGCAAGGTGGCGCGGACGCCGGTCGCCAACAAGCTGGCGGCGAAGGGGATAAACTACCGCCGCGCCAACAACCAGAACGTTGTCTGCATGCCCGCCCGTTCCTCGATGATCACGGGCCAGTACGTCCGCACCCACGGCGTCTACGCCAACGGCGTGCCGCTGCCTGAAGACGCGCCGAGCATCGCCGGCCACCTGCACGAGCACGGCTACCGCACCGCGCTGATCGGCAAAGCGCATTTCCAGCCGGCGCTCGATCTGGGCGGCCGCTGGATCGAGAACCGGATGGCGCGTGAGAACTCGACCGGCCCCTACCGCGGCTTCGATTACATGGAGCTCGCCATGCACGGCCCGCAACCTATGTGGCACTACGGCAAGTGGCTCGCCGAGAACCACCCTGCTTACGTCAGCGGCTTCTACCAGCTGTTCACGTCAAAAGGCCTGAACGACGAACCCGGCGGCGACACCGGCGCGCCAGAGGTCAAGTTCAACCCGCTGCCGCGCGAGTATTACCACACGGACTGGGTCGGCGAGCGCACGTCTCGCTGGCTGGACACGCTCGGCGCGGACGACCCGTTCTTTCTCTGGATGTCGTTCCCCGACCCGCACCACCCGTGGGACCCGCCGGAGGGCGAGCTGCACCGCGTGAACTGGCGCGACCTCGACTTGCCGGACGGCCATCCCGGCAGCGTCGAGAAATGTGAGCAGATCCTCGCGCAGAAGCCGGAGCACTGGCTGGCCTACTACCAGGGCCGCTTCCGCAATGTCGAGGGCGGTCCGGTGCGCTTTGTGCCGAAGCTGATGACGCACGACCAGGTGCGCGAGGTCAGCGCGATGACGCACATCCAGAACGAGCTGATCGATGAGGCCTGCGGCCGTGTGATCAAGCGCATCGAAGAGCGCGGCTGGGGCGACAACACTGACGTCTTCTTCACCACCGACCACGGCGAGCTGCAAGGCGACTTCGGGCTGCTGTTCAAAGGTCCCTACCACTGCGACGCCCTCGTGCGCATTCCAATGATCTGGCGGCCCGCCACCTCCGCCCACGTGACGCCCGCTGAGGTGCACGACCCCGTCGGCCAGGTGGACCTCGCGCCGACGTTCTGCGAGATCGCCGGCGTGCCCGTCCCGGACTGGGTGCAGGGCCGCGCGCTGCCGAAGACTCAGGGTGGTGGCCACGAGCGCATGATTACGGAGTGGGACAGCCAGTTCCCGGGCTATGGCATGCACCTGCGCACGATCTATCGCGACGGCTTCACCTGCACCGTCTACGAGCGCAGCACCCGCGAGCCGACCGGCCTGACGCCCGACCTCGTGCCGCTGCCGAAGTTCCGCATGCCGGAGACGGATGTCTTCTACGAAGGCACGGAAGGCGAGCTCTACAAGCACGATGACGACCCGCACCAGTGGTATAACCTGTGGAACGATCCAAAGTACGCCGCGATCCGCTCGGACCTGATCGAGGACCTCTACGCCAACCTCCCGGACCAGCGCAGCCCGCTGCTCAAGGTGGAGGCGCCGACATAGCCCAACGCTGTCACCCCGAGCGCAGTCCGTCGCGACGGACGAAGCCGAGGGGTCTCACAGTTGATCGGGACAAACATCCCGGCCAACCGGAAGATCCCTCCGCTCCGCCTCTGGCTCCGGTCGGGACGACAGATGAACGAAGGAGATAGGACATGTCCCCGCTCGAACTCACGCTGCTCGGCACCGGCAGCCCGTTGCACGTCCCTCACCGCTTCGGGCCGTCCCAGATCATCAGCGACGGCAAGGTGCGGCTGCTCATCGACACGGGCTGGGGAGGGACATCTCGCCTCTACCAGAACGGCACGCCGCCCCAGACCATCGATGCAGTATTCATCACACACCTGCACTCGGACCACACGACGGACATGGCGGACTTTCTGGTCATGCGCTGGGTCGGCGGCATCAAGAGCCCGATTCCGATCTACGGCCCGGCTGGGACGAAGCGCATGATCCACGGCTTCCAGGAAGCGATGGCCGCCGACACGAAGTATCGCCTCGACCACCACGGCGACAAGCTCTGGTCGGGCGGCCTCGCGGCGGACATCACCGAGTTTAAGGCCGGCGACGACCCCGTCGTCATCGTCCGTTACGGCGAGCTCGTCGTGAAGGCGTTCGAAGTTGACCATCGCCCCGTCAAACCGGCCTACGGCTTCCGCTTCGAGATGGGCGGCCGTGCGATCACGATCTCCGGCAACACCAACCCCTGCGCCGGCCTCCTAAACGGCTCGAGAGACGCCGACATCATGGTCTGCGACTCGATGAACGTGGCGATGATGCAGATGCTGGAAACGCAGCTACGGTCGATCGGGAACAAGGTGCAAGCTTCGCTGCTGGAGGACGCGCACAACTACCACGCGCCGATCGAAGGAATGGCGGAGATCGCCGCGAAGGCCGGCGTCAAGCACCTCCTGCTCTCGCACATCATGCCGGCGATCACCGACGAGCAGATTCCGCAGTTCACCGCCGGCCTCGACAAGATCTTCGGCGGCAAGCTGAGCGTGGGGCATGACCTGGAGAAGTTCTCGGTTTAAGCCGGGTGAACCTCGCCGGGGAATATCTGCTGCCAGCTGACCCACCAGTCGAAGTAGTCAGGGAGTATCGAAACCACTCCATGCGCCGCTTCGACGATGCGCCACTCGCCGTCCACCATGTCGACGCGGAAGACGAGCAGCATATCTGGCGACTGCGTCTGGCCAGTGAACGCGACGTCCTGCACCGCGAGGTCGATCCCCGAATCGGATTCGTCAAACCCCCGCACCGCTTTCCCGAGTGCATACGGCACTTCGCCGGCGGCGCCGCTGGCCGACATCTCGTCTTCGATCATCGCCGCGTACTGCGCCCGCGTCAGCACGCCGCCTTCAGACGCCCACGCGCCGACGGGAATGCCCGGTCCCGGAGGCGGGAGACCCACTCCGTAGCAGACACCAGGAGCAGGCGTCTGACCGTTTGGCGTCGAGCAGTCAAAGGTCTGGAAGTAGGCGTTGTCGATGAAGAATTGCGTATCGTTGTTATGCACCGCCGCCTCGAATGTCGCCGCGAAGTCGCGGAAGCCCGGCTGATCGAACGCGCTTAGGTTCGGCGTATCGAGTGAGCTCGGCTGCGGAGTTGGGATTGCCGTCGCGACGGGCGTTATCGTCGTCGGCGTGGCGAACGGGCTTGGCGTAACGCTGGAGCGCGAGCCGCCATCGTCGCTGCAGGCGGCCATCGCCGCCCCGATAGTGACAACCAATAGAACAATCATAGACCTCATTCCGGCCACTCTCTTGCAGACTATAACGGCGACCTGACAGCGGGGTATGGGCAAACGGCGTCAATGACGACGGACTGTGAGGCGGTTGCGACCCCGACGTTATGCTTCCCGCGTGGGCGCCCTCTAGAGAGAGTCGATCGACGTCAGGCTGTGCGGGCTGGGTGTGCCGTGCCCCTGCGACTCGTCGCCCTCGACAACCCGCGAGCCGTATTCTTCGTGCTCGTCGCGGAAGCCGTCGGGGTTGCTGCACACCATCTTCAGGAACGCCGAAACCACATCCGGGTCGAACTGCGTGCCGGAGTTGCGCATGATCTCTTCCAGCGCATCGTCGCGGGTCATCGCCTCGCGATACGGCCGCCGCGAGGTCATCGCGGCGTACGCGTCGACGACAGCGAAGACACGGGCGCCCAAGTGGATCTCGCTCTCCTTGAGACCGCGCGGGTAGCCGGTTCCGTCGTAGCGTTCGTGGTGCGAGTAGACGATCTCGGAGGACTCGCGCAAAAAGTCGATGCCGTTGAGGATCTGGTAACCCACCTCTGAGTGCCGTTTCATCTCCTGCCATTCGTCCGCGTCCAGCGCCGCCTCCTTGCGGAGAATGCTATCGCCGAGGCCGATTTTGCCGATGTCGTGCAGCGCTGCCGCGTACTCGATCACCAGCACGTCTTCGTGGGAGAGCTTGAGTTCACGGGCGACAAAGGCGGACATGTGGGCGACTCGGCGCGCGTGACGGTACGTCATCTTGTCGAGAATTTCAACTGCGGAGGAAAGCACATCCACCACCGCGGCGACGAGCCGGCTATCGTCGCTGCGGGTATCCTCGCGTCGCTTAAACCCCTTGCGTTCGAGCTTGTTCGCATAGAGCTTGGTGTCGGCCCAGTGGATGATCTCGTCCAGCGTGCCACCGCCCCAGGGATAGCCCCCCGTGCCGATCGAGACACCGAGAAAGATGCTGGCGGTTTCCGTCTCGCAGATCGGCTCTTTGGCCAGCGCGTCCCAGATGCGCCAGGCCATCTTGTCGGCTTCCTTGCGGTCAGCGCCCGGCATGATCACACAGAACTCGTCGCCGCCGATGCGCGCCGTGATGTTGCGCTCGCCCGCCTGCTGGTTCATCACCCGCCCGAACGCGCGCAGGCAAACATCGCCGATCTGGTGCCCGAACTCGTCGTTGATCAGCTTGAGGTCGTCCACATCCATCATCAGCAGCGCCAGCGGCCGCTTAAACCGCCCAGCGACCTCCATCTCGCGCTGCATCTCTTCGTAGAAGAAGCGCCGGTTCTGGAGTTGCGTCAGCTCATCGCGGCCGGCCAGCTCCTGGAGCTCCGCGCGCCGCGCCATCCAGATGTTCTGCATCCTGTGTTGCTCACGCCTCATTCGCCGCTCCGCCATCCAAAAGAGCAGTTGCGTGAGCATCCCCAGCGCGACGACAACGCCGACGCCCGCCAACGCCGCCCGCGGATCGCCGTGCAGCGCGGCGCCAGCACCGGCAACGCCCGCCACCGCAGCCGAGCTCGCAATCAGCGCGAGTACCCTGAACACCCTGAGCGAGCGTCTGCGCCCGTCAGTAAAGTTCTCTTCCGGGTCGCACAGGAATCGTGCCACGTGGTCCTCAGTTCTGTCGGCGCTTGCCCCAGTTGCCCCCCGGAGCGAAGCGCGCAGGTTTTACGCCTTCGTGAGACAAGACGGACACCACATAACGTCTCGTTACCGTCTAGAGCGCCCCGCACGGCGGTTTCACCGATTCTTTACTGGCCGGTTAAGCGCCCCGTAGAGACGTTCCTCCGGAACTTCTCTACTGACGACCCGTTGTCCACTGACCTGGTGCAAGATTGGCCAGGCGGCGGCGATCGCAATGCAGAGGTCTGCCAACATTGCGATTACTAAAACGGTTGTTCTAAAGGTGTCTTGCCGATACAATGATTATTTGAGCCGGGCCGCCTCCTGTGCCCGCTCACACCGGAGGAAACCGCATGCCCCATGACCGCATCGTCGTCCGCGGCGCCCGCGAGCATAACCTGAAGAACATCGACGTCGAGATCCCGCGCGACAAGCTCGTCGTAGTCACAGGCGTCTCCGGCTCCGGCAAGTCATCGCTAGCTTTCGACACGATCTATGCTGAGGGCCAGCGGCGTTACGTCGAGTCGCTCTCCGCCTACGCCCGCCAGTTCCTCGGCCTGATGGAAAAGCCCGACGTCGACTACATCGATGGCTTATCGCCGGCGATCTCGATCGACCAGAAGGGCGCCTCGCGGAACCCGCGCTCGACCGTGGCGACGCAAACCGAGATCTACGACTACATGCGGCTTCTCTGGGCCCGCGTCGGCCACCCCCACTGCCCGAAGTGCGGCCGTTCAATCGAGCGTCAGACCGTGCAGCAGATCGTCGATTCGATCCTTGCCGTGCCGGCCGGGCGGCGGATGATGATCCTGGCGCCCGTCGTCACCGACCGCAAGGGCGAGTACACCCGGGTCTTCGAAGACGCGCGCAAGGCCGGCTTCGTGCGAGTGCGTGTCGACGGCACAGTCCGCGAACTCGACGAAGACATCAAGCTCGACAAGAACAAACGCCACGCCATCGACATCGTTGTCGACCGCGTCGTCAGCGCAAACCCCGGAGACGGCGAGGACGACTCGCGGCGGACGCGGCTGTCCGACTCCGTTGAGACGGCGCTGCGGCTGGGCGGCGGCACGATGGTGCTGCTGCTGATGACCGACCAGAAGGCCAGGCTAAAGGACGAGGAGCGCATGTACTCCGAGCACTTCGCCTGCGTCTTCGACGGCCTCTCCTTCGGCGAGCTGGAGCCCCGCAACTTCTCGTTCAACAGCCCGCATGGCGCTTGCCGCGAATGCACCGGACTCGGCGTCAAGATGGAGCTCGACCCGGCGATGGTCATCCCGAACCGCAATCTCTCGATCGCCGAGGGCGCCATCGTCCCCTGGTCCCGCACCGCGACGATCGGCACCTGGTACATGCGCCTGCTCAACGCCCTGGCCCGTAAGCACTACTTCTCGCTGACCGTACCGATAAAGGAGATGAGCCCGGAGGACCTCCAGCTTGTGCTGTACGGCGACAAGGACAAGATCACGCTCGAGTACACGTCGACGGCCGGCGGTAGCAACCGTTGGGACACCACCTTCGAGGGCGTGATCAACAACCTCACGCGCCGCTACAAGGAGACGGACTCCGACTACATCCGCAACGAGATCGAGAAGTACATGGCGGAGATACCATGCCAGGCCTGTGGCGGCGCGCGGCTGAAGCCCGAGTCGCTAGCGGTGACAGTGGACGGCCGCAACATCTCACAGGTTACAAAGCTGGCAGTTGGCGAGGCGCAAGCGTGGGTCGGCGGGCTGCGTGGCAAGAAGACGCCGCTGACCGCTCGTGAGATGACGATCGCCACCCAGATCCTGAAGGAGATCGACTCCCGCCTGACCTTCCTGCGTGACGTCGGCGTCGATTACCTGACGCTGGACCGGCGCACCGGCTCACTGGCCGGCGGCGAAGCCCAGCGCATTCGCCTGGCGACGCAGATCGGCTCCTCGCTGATGGGCGTGCTCTACGTCTGCGACGAGCCATCGATCGGCCTGCATCCCGCGGACGACGATCGGTTGATCGCCACGCTCAAACGGCTCCGCGACCTTGGCAACACCGTCCTCGTCGTCGAGCACGACGAGTCGATGATGCGCGCCGCCGACTGGATCATCGACCTCGGGCCGAAGGCAGGCTCTGAGGGCGGCCACCTCGTTGCGGAGGGGACGCTGAATGCCATCAAGCGCAGCACGAACTCCCTCACCGGCGCCTACCTCAGCGGCCGCAAGCAGATCGCCGTTCCGGCCGAGCGCCGCCCCGGCAACGGCAAAGCGATCGTGATCCAGGGCGCACGCGAGAACAACCTCAAGAACATCACCGTCCGCATTCCGCTTGGCGACTTCGTCTGCGTGACCGGCGTCTCGGGCTCCGGAAAGTCGACACTGGTCACCGACATCCTCTCGAAGAAGGCGTCGCAGATCCTCTACGGCGCGCGCGACCGCCCCGGCGAGGTCGACGCGATCATGGGCCTCGAGCAGCTGGACAAGGTCGTTGTCATCGACCAGTCGCCGATCGGACGCACGCCTCGCTCCAACCCGGCGACTTACACCGGCATGTTCACACCGATCCGCGAGCTGTTCGCCTCGGTGCCGGAGTCGCGCCTGCGCGGCTACGGGCCCGGGCGCTTCTCGTTCAACGTCAAGGGCGGCCGCTGCGAGGCCTGCCAGGGCGACGGCTACATCCAGATCGAGATGCAGTTCTTGCCGGACGTCGAGGTGCCCTGCGAGGTCTGCCACGGCGCGCGCTACAACCGCGAGGCGCTGGAGATCCTCTTCAAGGGCAAGAACATCGCCGAGGTGCTGGATATGACCGTCGCCGAGGGCTGCCAGTTCTTCTCCGCATTCAACCGCGTCAACGGCAAGCTCGAGACGCTGAACGACGTCGGCCTCGGCTACATCAAGCTGGGCCAGCCCGCCACCACGCTTTCCGGCGGCGAGGCGCAGCGCGTCAAGCTGGCGACGGAGCTCTCCCGCCGCGCCACCGGCCGCACGCTGTACATCCTCGACGAGCCGACGACCGGCCTTTCGTTCGAGGATGTGAACGCGCTGATGGGCGTCCTCCACAGGCTCGTGGACACCGGCAACACCGTGCTCGTGATCGAGCACCACATGGACGTCATCAAGCAGGC
>DAINDD010000026.1:0-36849 GCA_036732045.1 Chloroflexota bacterium | reverse complement strand
TTCGCAGCATCTGGGCTTGCACAGAGAAGTCCGAACGACGGAAAGTTGGGTAACCTCATTTATGAGGCATCAACTCGATTTCGGTAACCGTGACTTATGAGGCATCGCGCCGGATGCAGCCGCCGACGACGCCGCCGCTATCGAAGGTCGAGCGTGAACCAGCCCGCCTGGCCCGGCATCTCCTCGACGCCGACAGTGATCGAGGTTAGGTTGTCCGCAGCGGCGGCGGCTAGTGCCGTGGCCAAGCGGCCGGCGAACCATTCGGCAAGGCGCTCGGCGGTGGTGTTGTCGATGTGTAGCGCGGCGACGTCCGCTTTCGGCATGACATAACGCCGATCCCGGTGCACTATCGTAACCACGCCATTCGTATCGTCGATCTGCAAGTCGCGGCTGGCCGCCGCCAGGAGGAATCTGTGGTCCAGCTCCTCGCAGAGGCTGCGGACGATCCTCTTGGCCATCCCGAAGTCGATAACCCAGGAGTCAGCCGATAGGGCGCCGTCAATCTGCACGAACAGATCGTAGTTGTGGCCATGCAACGGCTCGCACTCGCCTCCGGACGTTGTGAAGTGCGCGGCGGCGAAACGCAGGGTGTTGCGCTCCAGGGTGATGCGGTGCGGCATAGGCTCTGAGGATACGCGGCGCGGCGGACGGGCGGCAATTCCCTGCCCGCTTCATGTGTTCGCACTATAACTGTTATGTACGCACCAGATTGGATTCCTGCGCGGCGCAGGAACCGCGCGACCGTCGCCGCCGTATCAACATCTGGAGCTTCTGAGAGTGCTCACCCGCAAATTGCCCTCGCTTCTGTGCCGATGCTAGACTGGACTCGTGCTTTGCGGGGCCAGGCGGCCCACTTCCCTCGATGATCCGTCCCCCGACTCATGCTGACCCGAAAGCGGCTGTAAGAGGCCGCTATTTATGTAAATGCCGCGTGCGGCAGAGGTGAATACCATGTGGAGAATTCTCAAATGGAGCCTGCTCGGGCTAACTGTTGCGTTGCTGGTGTCGCTAGCGGGCGTCACCGGCTACGCGGTGCATGACAACTCCGGCTCCGCGAGCTCCACCAGCAGCAGTGACAACTACGCAATCCTCAACGAGGTCCAGAGCATTCTCCAGCAGGACTTCGTGCTCCCGAGCGCGGTGAAGCCGGACGTACTCCAGAAGGGCGCGATCGACGGCGTCATCGCGGCCCTGAACGACCCGCACAGCCAGTACATCCCGCCTACGGACTACCAGAACGGCGTTGACCTGATCTCCGGCACGTTCGAAGGAATCGGCGCCAACGTGCACCAGGATCCGACGAGCAAAGAGATCATCATCACGGCGCCGTTCCACGGCTCGCCGGCGGACAAGGCCGGCGTTCTGCCCGGAGACGTGATCCTGAAGGTCGATGGTACCTCAACCGATGGCTGGACAACGGCTGATGCGGTGAAAAAGATCCGCGGGCCGGCTGGGACGCCTGTAACCATCTCCGTGCGCCATCCGGACGGCACCACTGCCGACATAACCATTACCCGAGCCACCGTCGCGGTGCCTACGGTCTTTGCGCAAGGCGTAACGGACGCTAACGGTAAGACCGTGCCAGACCTCGCCTACATCCAGATCCAGCAGTTCACGGATCAGACCGTGCCGGACATGCAGGCCGCCTTGCAGAGCGTCCACGACCAAGGCTACAAGGGGCTGATCCTGGACCTGCGCAACAATCCCGGCGGCGGTCTCGACGCCACGGTGAAGGTGGCAGACATGTTCCTGGACGGCGGTATTGTGTTGACCCAGGTCGACCGCGATGGCAATAAGACCGAGTACGACGCCAAGTCCGGCGTCGTCACTGACGTCCCGGTCGTCGTCCTCGTCAACAAGAACTCCGCCAGCGGCTCCGAGGTGCTCTCCGGCTCGCTGCAGGACCACGGCCGGGCCAAGCTCATCGGCCAGCAGACGTTCGGTAAGGGTTCTGTCAACCACCTGCGCCAGCTCTCCAACGGTGGCGCTCTGTACGTCACGATCGCGCGCTGGCTCACCCCCAACGGCACGCTGATCGAAGGCGTGGGCCTGACGCCGGACATCAAGATGGATCCGACGCCGGCGGACACCGAAGGCAAGCCCGGCCCGGAGCTCTACACTGCCATTGACCTGCTCCATTCAGAGATCAACGGGACGACGTTCACACCGCCGCCTACCCCGATCCCGGGGAGCCCGACGCCGGTACCTACCAGCAATCAATAAGTGGTTATGTAAAGCACTTCCCTGCCATGAGCGCGGGCGAAAAAACGGTCAGCTCTAACCGGAGAGCCGGTTTCGATTACCACATACTGCGGACGCTGGAGGCTGGCCTTTCCCTGACCGGCACCGAGATAAAATCCATCCGCGACGGCCACGTCAGCATTCGCGAGGCCTATGTTCGCCCGGACGACGGCGAGATGTGGCTGATCGGCGCGCACATCGCGCAGTACGCCCCGGCCAGCCGCAGGAACCATGACCCCACGCGCAGCCGCCGCCTACTCCTGCATAAACGCGAGATCCGCGAGCTGGAGCGCGAGGCGACGACGTCCGCCGCGACGATCGTACCGATCCGCCTCTACCTGAAGAGCGGCAAGGCGAAGCTGGAGATCGCCCTGGCCAAAGGCAAGCGCAAATACGACAAGCGTCAGGACATCGCCAAGCGCGAGGCCGAGCGCCGAATGCAGCAGGCGATGCGCCGCCGCACGTAGCACGCGAGTACACATCATGGAAGCGGAACGCCCCGACGAACCCACGCTTGTTGGCCCGGATGCTCTCCCGGAGATTGGCTCTCGCGGGATGCGGAACTTTCGGGCATACAAGTACACAGCCAGGCTGATGTTCGGCATGCGGAGCAATCCGTTGGAACTTTGGTTGCTCGTGGGTATGAACGTGATCATCTTTGCTCTGATCGCGTACGTGGTTCTGTCCTAGACCTACAAACGCCGCGCGATCGTGACCCCACCCACGCCTACGACGAGCGCCAGAACGGTGATCGCAGCGATGGTGGCGATGACTGTGCCGGTGGATGTGCCGCCGCTGCTGCTCGATCCGGTCGCGGGGGCGACGATCGGCGTAACGCTGGGTGCCGGCGTCGTCGGCGCGGGCGTTGGCCGCGGAGAGAGGCCTTTGGCCACGCGCCACGTGTTGTCGAGGCCGTCCTGATCGAAGCCATAGACCGCCTGGAAGGCCTTGTCGACGCCCATGCCGGACTTGATGCCCGCGTAGAGCTGCGCGAACTTCGCCGGCCCGTAGGTGTCGACGAGATATGTCACCAGGCTCCACGCCTCGCCGTAGAACAGTTCGATCTTGCTAGGATCGCCGGGGTAGGCGGTGATCTCTCGAACAGAGAGCACGTTGCCAGAGCTCAGCGCCTGTTCGATCGCGTCGCGGTAGCCGCCCTGGTCTTGTTGCCCGTGCACCGCAGTTCCCTCGTCGAGCCAGACAGGGAGGCTGCCGAGCGGGCTGTCCCCGGCCTGGCCGGTAACGATGTGGGTCAGCTCATGCCGGAGGGTGTCATACGATGCGTTGCCCAGAATCATCACCGTGTTGCTTGCCACCTTGATCCCCTCGGTGATGATCTGGCTCTCGAAGCCGGGGCTCTCCTTGGGCAGGGCCGGCCGCATGTCGTCCTGGTTGTCGTAGATCCAGATCTGCACATCGAACGGAACCGTGGCCGAGAGCAGCGACTCGGCATCGGCAATCGCCTTGAGCGCCACGTCGTGCATCGTGTTCGCGTCGCTTTCAGAGCCCGAGTAGTAGTAGAGGATGACGCCATCGCCCTTGTCGATCTTCTTCCACTGAAAACGGCTGTCGGTGTAGAAATAGCTTTGCGGTTCGCTCTGGCCTGTGTTGCCCGAAGCGTCGGTGGCCTCCCAGTGATAGTCGATCACGGTCCCTGGCGGCAGGTAAATCCGGGGTGGCGCATTGCCCTCGATCAGATACTGGCCGTCGACGCTGGTTGACGGTGTGAAAACCGGCTGAGCGATGGCGTCGGTGCCGTCCGGAAGGATCTTGTAGTGGAGGCGGACCTTGGTGATCTGGGCGGGGCCTTCGGCATGCACGCTGAAGGTCATGCCGTCCGGGAAATTATTCTGGACGCTGTCGGTGACTGTCGGACCTGCGTCGGCGCCGGCGCCGCGCGGCGATGCGGAGACAAGAAGAACGAACACGATCGCGATCGCCGCCAGAATCATGGCCCTGAGCCACTGGTAACGCGAAGGCAGCCGGAGGTTAGTCACCGATCGTCGCTTTCTGGTAGGCGCGCAGGAGGCTGTCGAGATCGCCGTCGAGGACGGCTTCGGCGTCGCTCGTTTCGTACCCGGTGCGGAGGTCCTTCACCATTTTATACGGGTGCAGGACGTATGAGCGGATCTGGTTGCCCCAGGCCGCCGAGACGTGCTCGCCTTTGATCTTGGCCTGTTCCTCGGCCTGTTTCGCCAGCTCCTTCTCCAGGAGACGCGCCTCCAGCACCTTCAGCGCGGACTCCCGGTTGCGGCCCTGGGAGCGCTCATTCTGGCAGACGACAACGAGGCCCGTAGGTATGTGCGTGATGCGGACGGCGGTTGAGTTCTTCTGGACGTTCTGGCCGCCGTGCCCGCTGGCGCGGAAGACGTCGATGCGTAGGTCGTCCGGCTTGATGTTGACCTCGGCCTCGCTCTCCACCTCGGGCATCACCTCCGTCAGCGCAAAGGAGGTGTGGCGCGCGTGCGACGAGTCGTACGGCGAGATACGCACGAGGCGGTGCACGCCGCGCTCGCCGCGGAGGTAGCCGTAGGCGTTCTTGCCCTTGATTTCGATCGTGGCGCTCTTAATGCCGGCTTCCTCGCCCGGCATTATGTCGAGCACGTTCACCTCGTAGCCGCGCTTATCGGCCCAGCGGAGGTACATGCGGAGCAGCATATCGGCCCAGTCTTGCGCGTCGGTCCCGCCCGCGCCCGCGTGGATGGCGAGGATCGCCGCGCGACGGTCGTATTCGCCGGCGAGCGCGAGCTCGAGCTCCATATCCCCGAGACGCGCGGCGAGTTGCTGGACATCGGCGGCGACAGCCTGCGCCAGGTCGGCGTCGCCCTCTGCATCGGCCAGGTCGAGAAGTTCGGACAGCTCGCGTTCCTTGGTCTCGGTTCCGCGCCACGTGGTGACCTGCTCGCGAATATCGGAGAGGCGGCGCATGACCTTCTGGGCGGCCTGTGAATCGTCCCAGAAGCCCGGCTGCGCGGACTGCTCCTCGAGGCTTGCTATCTCGGATTCGAGGCCGGGGATGTCAAAGCCGGCGGAGGACGTGGTCGATGCGGGCTCTGAGATCGGTGAGAGTCGGTCGAGTTTCCTGCATCGGTACCTCCGCGGGTGATTCGATTATACGAGAGGCGACGCTCTACCAGCTATGGACAGACCCTTCGAGAGACGGTCAGCAAGCTGGATCGGCTCCGGCAGGCGGTGCGTGGCCGCCAGACGCAGTACCCACTCGGCGGCGCATTCAAGGTTGATCAGGTGACCGACGGAGACATAGAGGGGCTTCACGCGGTCTTTCGTTCGGACGACGAGGCCGATGCGCTCACCGTTATCGACCAGGTCAGTCACCGAACCGCGCTTCGGGCCGGGATCCGCCGCTTCGCCGCAGAGGCGCGACTTGGCGCAGCCGATTGTCGGGATGCCGGCGAGGAGGCCGAGGTGCGCAGCGAGGCCAAAGCGCCGCGGGTGGGCCACGCCCTGCCCATCGATCAGCACTAAGTCGGGTACGGCGGCAAGCCGTTGGAAAGCGAGGGCGAGCGCAGGGATCTCGCGAAAGGACAGCAGGCCGGGCACGTAAGGGAACGCCACCGGCACTTCGGTGACGTGCTGCTCCACCAGCGCCAGGCCGGGATACGACATGAGGACGACGGCGGCACGCGCGAGGCCTCTCTGCCAGCCTCGCGGGCGCTCGACGAAAGCGATGTCGGCGGCGGCTACCAGACGGACGTTCCCCGGGTCGCCCGTGCGGATCACCCGCGGGGCCAGCTGAGTTTGGAGGGCGATGGCTTCGGTGGGTGTTAGGTCCCACGAATGGAGCGTCTGGAGCCGCATGGAGACAGCGTCGATGGACAACGGGCCAAGGGTCAACCCTATAGACATGTTCAAACCTGACACCTAGCACCTCGTTGACACGCCGATTTCAGGCGTGCTAGCTTCCGGGCGCAATGAGCCCAGACTTCGAGACTCTCCTCTACCAGTCCGCGGACGGCATCGCGCGGATCACCCTCAACAGGCCGGAGCGCCTGAACGCGATCAACGCGACGATGACGGACGACCTTCGGCGGGCCGTTGGCGTGGCGAACGACGATGCGGCTGTGCGAGTGGTCGTACTGAGCGGCGCAGGTCGAGCCTTTTGCGCTGGCTACGACCTGGACTGGGGCACCAGGGCGGAGGACGCCAACCAGCGCTCGATGTCGGGCCAGTGGGACCCCGTGCGCGACTACATGGGCATGTCGCGCAACGTGCGAGCCTTCATGTCGCTGTGGGAATCGCCGAAGCCGGTGATCGCGCAGGTGCACGGCTGGTGCGTCGGCGGCGGCACGGACATGGCGCTCTGCAGCGACCTCATCTACATGGCGGAGGACGCCCAGATCGGCTATCCGCCCGCGCGCATCTGGGGCGAGCCGACTACCGTCATGTGGGCCTACCGCCTCGGCCTAGAGACAGCCAAGCGGCTGATGCTCACCGGCCAATCCCTCACGGGCGCCGAGGCCGTCCGCGTCGGCCTCGCGTCAGCGTCAGCGCCGGCCGCTGACCTGCCCACAATCGTCGATGACATCGCCCTCAAGATGGCGACGATCCCGCTCAACCAGCTCGTGATGAGCAAGCTCCTTGTCAACCAGGCCTACGAGAACATGGGCCTCCGCACCACGCAGATGCTCGGCACGTTCTTCGATGGCATCGCCCGGCACACGCCCGAAGGCATCGCCTGGCGAGACGAGGCGATGAAGGGCGGCTTCCGAGACGCCGTCCGCAGACGCGACGCGCCGTGGTCAGACTACGGCGAACGGGCGCGTTAGCCGGGCTCGTAGGTCCAGACCGAGAAGCCGTCATCCAATCGGGAAATGAATCGTCCGTTTCGCAAGCCACGGTAAACGTACTCGCTTGCAGACCCAACGAGAACCGGATCGCCCGTGCCCGTCCAGGCATAGGTCGCACCCTTTGAACGGTACGATCCACAGAACAGGATCGTCTCGCCCACCGTGGTAATGGCTTTCGCACCGTGCAGGATCTTCGGTGTAGGTGTGATGGTGGATGTCTTTGCCAGCACATCAATTCTCAGCAATGGGAAGTTAGGGTGTGCGTAAGGAAAAGCGAGCAGATGCGAGTCGTCATCGATGCAGGCGGCATAGCAGTCATAGATGCTGACATCAGCAAAGTCGGTGTCATAGCCCCAGAGCATCTCGCCGTTTAAATCGAACGCGCAGATGCCGTCTCTGCCGGCCGGACTGTTTCCGAAAATTGCCTGGTCAGAATAAGTTGTGACTATGTAGCCGTCGCCGACCAGTACGTCATGCGGTCCGCCGACGAAGAACTCGGCGTGAACGTTCCCCTTCACGTCGTAGATGCGACAGTTCGGTTCGGGAATCGCCGATGGTGCGTCGTCGAAGAAATTCGTGACGACGAACCTGCCATCGGGCGCGATTCTCACACCGGCGCGGCCGACCTCGAGTTCTCCGTCCGGCCAGCGTAGATAGCTCGGGGAGTCGGCGTGAAAGTCCTCGCTGCCGATCACGATCGCCCAGAACCCATCCTCCCGGACATCCGCGTCCCAGACCCGATGTCCGGCGGGCAGCGTGAACCGGTGATCCCCTCTGATCAGCATGGAATTACGCTCGCGGCTCCGCGCCAAGCTCTCGCCGCAGCCGTTCGATGATGCGGCTTCGCTGCTTGGCCACATCGGCGTCCGTCAGCGTCTCTTTGTCCGACTGGTACGTGATCGCGAAGGCGAGCGACTTCTTGCCCGCCGGGATCGGGTCGCCGGTGTAGACGTCGAAGACACGCGCCGTCGCCACCATCGGGAACGCGCGAATCAGCTCAAGAGCGCGGCTGACTGGGACGTTTCCGGGCACCACGATTGCGAGGTCTTCCTCGACCGGCGGGTACGGCGACACCGGCGTGTAGTGAACGACGCCCGGCACGTGCGGCAACAGTGCTTCGAGATCGACCTCGAACATGCCGACCGGTCCATCGATCCCGAACTCGGAGCAGATGCGCGGATGCACCTCGCCGACGAGGCCGAGCATGACATCCCCGATGACCACCTCGGCGGTGCGCCCCGGCAAATACGCGAAGTCGTGCGCTTCCCGGAACGCCGCCGGCGCCCGCAGCGACTGGAATAGGTGCTCCAGTCGCGCCTTGGCGTCGAAGAAGCCAGCGGTTTCCCCGGTGGGCTGGCCCCAGCGGTCCGGCGCGCGACCAGTCACAACCCCGCACAGTGACTCGACTTCGTGCGGCAGATCGCCGTCGCGGGGCTCGTAGAAGCGCGCCGTCTCGAACAGCGAGACAAGCTCCTGACTGCCACGCGCGTTCGCCGCGAGCGTCTCCAGGAGCGCATGTCTCAGCGTAGTGCGCGCGTACTCATACTGGCGGCTGAGCGGGTTGGCGATCTTGAGCGGACGGTTGATCGCCAGCTCCTCGCGCGGCAGCACCTTGGCCAGCGATTCGAGGTCGGTCATCGAATACGTGATGATCTCTTGCATCCCGGCCTCGGCCATCAGATCGCGCACGCGCTCGCGGAGAGCTGGCAGCGGCTGAGGCTGCCCTGTCGGGATGCGACCGCGGAGCTGGCTGATCGGCAGCTCGTCGTAGCCGATGATGCGGGCGATCTCTTCGATGACATCGTCGGCGATGGAGACATCGGTTCGCCAGTACGGGACGCGTACGATGAAGCGGTCCGGCGGCACCCAGCGGCAACCGAAACCGAGCGAGCTGAGGATGCCTCGCACCTGCGCCGTCGGCACCTCGAGGCCAAGGACGCGGGCGAGGCGCTCCATCGTCAGCGTCACGCGCTGCTCTTTGCCCTTGCCGGGGAAGACATCGACCATGCCCTGCGCTGCCCGCCCGCCACACAGTTCGACCATGAGCTTAACGGCCCGGGCCGCGGCGATCGGCGGCAACAGCGGGCTGAGCCCCTTCTCGAAGCGCGTGGAAGCGTCGGTGCGCAGCTTCAGCGTCTGGCTGGTGCGGCGGATGCTGGTCCCCCGAAAATTCGCTGACTCGAGCAGGATCGTGCGGGTGGCCGCCGTTACCTCGCTCTCGCCGCCACCCATGACCCCGGCTACCGCGACTGTCCCCTCCCCGTCCGCGATCACCAGCATGTCCTCGCCCAGCACCCGGTCTTCGGTCTCGGTCAGGAGGCGCAACTTCTCGCCGGCCTCGGCGCGGCGGACGATGATCCGCTTGCGCCGGACCTTCTCGTAGTCAAAGGCGTGCAGCGGCTGACCCATCTCCAGCATCACGTAGTTCGTTATGTCTACCACGTTGTTGATCGGCCTCATCCCCATGGCGAGCAGCCGCTCCCGCATCCACTGCGGCGACTCGCCGACCTTCACGCCCTGGACGACTGCGCCGACGTAGCGCGGGCAGAGATCCGGATCAGCGATCTCGACGGCGATCATGTCCTTCGCCAGCTTCGCCTTCTCGGCGTACTCGATCGACGGGTCGCGCCAGCTCTGCCCGGTCACCGCCGCAGCCTCGCGAGCGATGCCGATAATCGAGAACCAATCCGGGCGGTTCGGCGTCAGCTCCACGTCCAGGATCGTGTCGCCGATGACCTGCGAGAGGGGCGAGCCAACCGGCGCGTCGTCCGGCAGCACGAGGATGCCGGTGTGCTCGCCGGACAGGCCGAGCTCCTTCTCCGAGCAGATCATGCCCTGTGATTCGACGCCGCGGATCTTCGCCGCCTTGAGCACGGTCGGCTCGCCGCTCTGGCCGTCGATCAGCTTCGCGCCGATGCCGGCGTAAGCCACCTTCTGACCCGCGCGCACGTTCGGCGCGCCGCAGACGACGCGCGGCTGCTCAGCGCCGCCGATATCGACGGTGGCGAGCACGAGGCGATCGGCGTTGGGGTGCGGCTCGATTTTCTCGACGTGCGCGACGACGACGCCGTCCCACTCGCCGGCGCGGATGATCTCGGCGACCTCGACTCCCGCGATCGTCAGACGCCGGGCGAGCTCGTCCACGCCGACGGTGAGGTCAACGTATTCACCGAGCCAGCGGAGGGGTACGCGCATAGCTCGCTAAAACTGCCGCAGGAAGCGCAGGTCGTTCGCGTAAAAGTGGCGGATGTCGTCGACGCCGTAACGGAGGAGGGCGATGCGCTCGACGCCGACGCCGAATGCGAAGCCGGTGTAACGCTCCGGGTCGTAGCCTTGTGCGGCGAGGATCTCCGGGTGAACCATGCCCGCGCCGAGGATCTCGATCCAGCCGCTGCGGTGGCAGGTGCGGCAGCCTTCGCCGCGGCAGATGAAGCAGTCAATGTTCACCTGCATCCCCGGCTCCACGAACGGGAAGTAGGAGCAGAGGAACTGCACCTTGCGGTCCTGCCCGAACATGCGGCGGGCGAACTCGGCCAGCGTGCCCTTGAGGTCGGTCAGGCTGATCCCCTCATCAACGGCGAGACCTTCTATCTGCGTGAGCATCCATTCGTGCGTAGCGTCCGTCGCCTCGAAGCGATAGCACTTGCCGGGCACGACGATGCGGATCGGCGGCTCGCTCGTCTCCATCACGCGGATCTGGTTCGGAGAGGTGTGCGTGCGCAGCAGCATCGGGCGGCGGCCGTCCTTCTCGTAGTCGATCCAGAGTGTGTCCCACATGTCGCGCGCCGGGTGGTCCTGCGGTATGCGCAGCGCCTCGAAGTTGTAGTAATCCCACTCGACCTCCGGCCCCTCGGCGACCTGGAACCCCATCGAGCCGAACGCGGCCAGCATATCGCGCAGTGTCTGCGTGATCGGATGCAGGCGTCCTCGCGGCAACGGCGGCCCCGGCAGCGTGACATCGAGCCGCTCCGTCTCGATGACTTGCGTCAGGCGACGTTGCTGGAGCTCGGCGAGCCGCTCTTCATGCGCGGCCTCCAGCCGCAGCTTCAGCTCGTTGCCCTCGCGGCCGACGGTTTTGCGCTCCTCCATCGGCAGCTGCGAGACCGTGCGCAGGAGCAGGCTAAGCCGCCCCTTCCGGCCGAGATAGGCGAGCCGCCACGCCTCGAGCGCGTCGAGATCGGCGGCTGCCTTCAGGTCACGGAGAGCGGCAGCCTCGATGGCGGAAACGGATTCTGCTTCAAGCGTCATGGGTTGGCGTTCAGTATATCGACGGGCCCGAACGGGCGGCAATCACGAAGGGCAGCCTCAGGCGGTTCTCCTGGGCAGCGTTAGCTAGCTGCTGCTTCCTTTGCCGCTTGAATGACCGTCTCAAGCTGCGACCTGAGCGAAGCTTTCAAGCGGCCAAGAATATTGACCCGTTGAAGCAGGTACACGACATCGCTGAATCCGCGATCGGCCCAGTACTTAACTGCGATAACGCCGTCTAGAATGGAGACGGTCTTCCATTCCCATTCTCCTCTTTGCAGATAAACGTGTGTCCCAAACGTGGAGCCCTCTGAGACTCTAGCCAAGGCTTCCTCGAGCGGAATCTCGATTTCGACCCACAGGGTTGGAACCCCGTCTTCCAAAAGGCAACCAAAGGGATCCAATTCACACAAGACCTCGCCTGGTAAGTCAAAGGTTGGCATATACCAACCCCTTGACACGAAGTCCTCGTCATAGGCCACGTCGCGGTACGTCTGAAAGACAAATTTCCGGCGTGGCTCAAATGTATTTATCAAATCGGCGACCATGCAGGTGAGCACCATAATGCGGCTTGCGGCACGCGCTTCGGAGCTACCGAGAGTCAAAACAGGAGGGAAAAACAAGTCGGTCGAAAAGCCAAGTTGCTGCAAAACTTGCGTTCTGCCGGCGTCTCTGACATCACGGTTGAGTGGTGCCTTGATTTCGGCAATACACTCGCGAGGGTTCACGAGGAGAAGTCCAAAGCCAAACTCAATCAGCTTCTTCTCATTGCTTCGGCGATCATCCTCATCTAACGATTTCCATTGGCTCTGGGGAAACGCGACCCAGAGCCGGTCGCCGCTTTCTCTCAATGCGTGGAGTTGGCTAAAACATTCGTCGAAACTTTGTCGCTTGGCAAATTTCTTGGCTTCAACAAAATGTACTTTTGGCGCGTTGCTGTCGGGATCCTCTAGAGCCGTCAAGTCAACTTCGCCTACGTGAAGGTTTTTTCTCAGGCGAACAAAGACTTCGTCCCCGTCAGCGAAGACCTTGTCGCACTTCAAAGTGTCTTCAAAGAAGCCCCTGATGACTGGATACATGTCGGACTCCCTTTCGGGAAATGCATCTTTCATAGGTCCTCCAGTGCCAAGGCTCGTGAAGCAGAACTATGCCGGCTGCGCGCGCGTGAACGGCCCGCTCGCCTCGTTCAGGCGTTTCATCTCACCGTCCGACAGCTTCAGGTCACCCGCTGGCAGCAGGTCGGCGAGCTGCGCCGGGCTGTTCGCGCCGATGATCGGGGCCGTCACGGCGGGCCGGTGCAGCAGCCACGCCAGCGCGACCGCTGACACGGTCACCTTCTTCGCCGAGGCGATCTCCGTGAGCGCATCGGTGACCGCGAAGCCTTCGTCGGTCATGAACTTCTTCGCACCGTACGACCGCGGCGTCTTTGGAGGCGCCAGGCCGCGCTTGTACTTGCCAGTCAGGAACCCGCCTTCAAGGGGGCTGTACGGAATCACCGCGATTCCGTTCGCCTCGCAGAACGCCATCTTCTTCGACTCGTACTCCTCCCGCCAGACAAGGTTGTAGTGCGGCTGCAACGACACGAAGCGCGGCAACCCCTTCTCGGCGAGGCCCAGCGCCTCCTCCAATTGCCCCGTCCGGTAGTTCGAGAGTCCGATGTAGCGCACTTTCCCGGCCGCGATCAGCTCTCCGAACACCGCGAACGTCTCCTCCTGCGGCACGGCGTCGTCCGGCCAGTGCGTCTGGTACAGGTCGATCGTCTCCACCTGCAGGCGCCGCAAGCTGTCCTCTACAGCGCGTGTGATGTGCGCCCGGCTGAGGCCTTCGCCGCCCGGGCCGTTCCACATCGGGCCGCGCACTTTTGTCGCTATGGTTAGCTCATTGCGGTTCCCTCGCGCCTTCATCCACGCTCCGATGTACTCTTCCGAGACACCGCCCGGGTTCCCGGTCGCCCAGCGGCTGTAAATGTCGGCGGTATCGATGAAGTTGCCGCCGGCCTCGACGTAGGCGTCCATCACCTTGATCGAGGCGGCGTTGTCCGCCGTCCAGCCGAACTGCATCGTGCCCAGGCAGAGGTTGGTGACGCGAAGATCCGTGCTTCCGAAAGGTACTGTCTTCATGCGGCCAGACTATCACAGGCACGTCCCCGCCTTGACACCTTGCGACCCCCTTGTATGCTGTTTCCGCAACCCCCGCCAAGCCACGAAGGAGAGCCCAAATGCGAGCTTACGTGCTCATCGAAGCCAGCGTCGGCAAGGCCAGCGATATCGCCCGCGGCATTCAGAAGTCATCGTTCAGCGAGGCCAAGCTTGTCTCCGTCGAGGCTGTTACCGGACCATTCGACGTCATCGCCATCCTCGAGTCAGATGACCTTGACAAGCTGGGCCGCTCGATCACCGACGGCATCCAGCGCGTCGAAGGCGTCCAACGCACGACGACCTGCCTGGTGGTGCGGCTGGGCTGACCGGCAGCGGGCGGACTAGACTGATGGCAGCGCTCCAGCGTTGCCATTTTGCCATCAGACCATGATCACGATCGAAGAAGCACTCGAACGGATCCTGGCCTACGTCAGCGTGCTCCCGGCGGAAGAAAAGCACCCGCTGGACGCGTTCGGCCAGGTGCTGGACGAGGACATCACTGCCACCTTCGACATCCCACCGCTCGATAACACGAGCATGGATGGCTACGCCGTGCTCGCGCCCGACACCGCCGGCGCCAGCGAGGCCTCGCCGAGCGAGCTGCGGGTGATCGGCGAGGTCGCCGCAGGGTACATCTACGACGGCGAGGTGACGGACGGTGCCGCGGTCCGCATCATGACCGGTGCTCCGATCCCACGCGGGGCCGACGCGGTCGTCCCGTTCGAGGAGACGGACGAAGAGACGGCGCACTCGCACGAAAGCGTGCAAGTGTTCAAGGAGGCGCACCCGGGCGCGAACATACGCCCCGCCGGCCAAGACGTCCACACCGGCGACGTTGTCCTGCGTAAGGGGGTGGTGCTAAGGCCGCAGGAGATCGGCATCATCGCCTCGCTCGGCCGGGACCGCGTGCGCGTGATCCGGCGGCCGGTCGTCTCTGTGCTTTCAACCGGTGATGAGCTGCTCGAGCCGGGGCAGCCCCGGGACGGCGCCCGCATCTACGACTCCAACGCCTACAGTGTCGCTGCGCTCGTGCAGCGCTTCGGCGGAGTCCCGAAGCTGCTTGGCATCGCCAGGGACACCGTCGAAGCGTTGACGGCCCGCATCCACGAAGGGCTGGACGCAGACATGCTTGTCACCTCGGCCGGTGTCTCGAAGGGCGACTACGACATCGTGAAAGACGTGCTGGCGCGCGAAGGTGAAGTTGCCTTCTGGACGGTCGCCGTGAAGCCGGGCAAGCCACTCGCCTTCGGCGCGTTCGAATGGGACGGACGCCGGATCCCGCACATCGGCCTGCCCGGCAACCCGGTCAGCTCGATGGTGGCGTTCGAGCTCTTCGGGCGCCCCGCGATCCTGAAAATGATGGGCAAGACAGACTACCGCCGCCCGATCGTGCGGGCGATCGCGGAGGACCGCATTGCGAACATCGACGACCCACGCGTCTTCCTGGCCCGCTGCGTCGTGACCGAGCGCGACGGACGCTACTACGCCCGCCTCACCGGCGCGCAGGGCTCAGGTATCCTGACTTCGATGGTGCGGGCGAACGGCCTGACGATCATCCCTGCCGACGTCGACGTGGTCGAGCCGGGCCAAGAGATCGACGTCCTAATGCTGGACTGGAGCCGCGGCGAGGAGCTTGGTTCGTACCTGAGTGAATCGTAGGCATCGGTAGGTCAGGGGCCCCAGTCCTGACCGGCTCAAGGCTGGGGCCTTGAGCTACGGTTGGGTGGGTGGCTACGGCTGCATAAGCTCGCCGCCTGCCTCCGCAGAGCGGTAGATGGCGTCGACGACGCGATGCGCGGCCAGGGCTGTGCAAAAGTCCGGGAACGGAATCTGCCCCTCGATGACGGCCTTCAGGAACATGTAGTCCTCCAGCGTGTGGCGCATCAGCCCCTCGAAGACGTCGCTCGGCAGGCCGAGCCGCGCGAGGTAGCGGTCGTTCACCTCCTGGTCGCTGATGATGCCGGCGTTTTGGCCGTGGGTCTGGTAGTGCACTGGGCCCATGTAATCGTGATCGACGGAGAAGAAGCCTTTCTCGTAGAACACCTCGAGCCGCCGCGTGGAGGGGCGTCCCAGGACGCTGTGCCAGATGGAGATGAGGTTGGCCTGGGCACCGCTCTCGAAGTCGAGGTAGGCCATCGCGAGGTCTTCGACTCCCTCGTAGCCGGCGAAGTTGCGAGTGCTGCCGCGCACGCCCTTCACCGACCCGCCGAACCAGAGCAGCACATCGACGTCATGAATCGAGTGCTCGAGCAGTGTGCCGGCGCCGGCGATCGTGCGATCTTTCCGCCACTCACTCGCGTAGTGGCCGGTGATCGGGAAGAACTGGTCATCGCGAAAGATGATCGCCATCTGCCGGCCGAGCGAGCCGTCGTCGATCAGCTCCTTCAGCACCGTCATGATCGGCGAGTGGCGCAGAACAAGGCCGACGCCTGCTTTGACGCCAGCAGTCTCAGTGGCGGCGGTCATCTCTTCTACGTCGGCGAGGTTGGTAGCCAGCGGTTTTTCGCAGAAGACGTGCTTGCCGTGTGCCGCGGCGCGCAGGACCAGCTCCTTGTGGTAGGCAGTCGGCACGCAGACGTAAACGGCATCGATGCCCGGCGCATCGGTGAGCGCCGCCGGGTCACTGAATGGCTCAGCGCCGGTGATCTCGGCGAAGGCACGCGCCCGCTCGGGGATGACGTCGCAGACGGCGGCATAGTTGATGTCCAGCATGCCCCGCCTGGCGATTGCCCGGATCGCAGTCGAGTGGAAGCGTCCGTTGAGGCCGCAGCCAATGAGTCCGACGTTGAGCCGCATCGCAGCGGCTAGACCGCGACGGCTACGTCGCCGGCCAGCAGCCGCTCCAGGCTGGGTCCTAGGAACCTTCGGAGGGCGACCTGGCGCTGTTCCGGGGACGGCGCGGAGAGCTCGTGGCGGCCCAGCAAGCTGTCCTGGAACGCCATCAGGATCGTGTAGATGACGTGCCGCGCGAGGTCTTCGGCCGGGCCGCTCTGCAGTTCGCGCTTGTCTTCGTAGCGGCGGAGGACGGCCGTCAGCGCGTTTTCCCAGAGGTCGAGCAATCGGCTGTACTGCTCGAGCGCGGCATCGTCGCCGCCGAGGCCTTCCATGATGATCAAGCGCAGGAAGTCGCGGTTCTCATCCATGATGTTGACGGCGCCGGCGGCCATCCAGAGCAGCATCTCAGCCAGCGGCAGGTGCGGTTCCACCTGCTCGAGGTTCTGCAGGCTGGTGAGGAAGCCACGCTCCTCCACCAGCGCTTCCAGGAGATCCCGCTTGGAATCGAAGTGGTAGTAGATTGCGGCGTCGGTGATGCCGGCCTGGCGGGCGATGTCGCGGACTGTGGTGCGGGCGAAGCCGCGCTCAGAGAACAAGCGCAGTGAGGCGTCGAGGATCTGCTGGCGCGTGTAGGGGCCCCTGCGCGTGCGCTTCAAGCTGGGCTTTGGGGCGAGCTTTCGCTGTATAGCCATCTTATCGCGCGCTAAGGTAACGCTTCCCGCACGGTATCACTGGCCATAGCGGCGGGTCAACAGACGTTCTAGTGTTTAGGCGTCCGGCGCGAGACGCAGATACCGGGCGCCGAGTACGCGAGGTCTACGGAATCACGCCGCGCGTGGTCAGGTCCGCGATCTGCTCGCCCGACATACCCAGCAGCTCGCCGAAGACGTAGTCATTGTCCTGGCCCATCACCGGAGCGGCGCGCCAGACCTCGAAAGGCGTCTCGGACATGCGCCAGGGGATGCCCGCGTGGCGGCGGGTGCCGACGACCGGGTCGGCGTGCTCCTTCTCCACCCAGAAGCCGCGCTCCGTCATGTGCGGGTCGCTCAGCACTTCGCTGTTCTTCTGGGGGACGGCTGCGGCGATCCCGGCCGCTTGCAGCTGCTCCTCAATCTCGTAAGGGTCGTGCTGCAGCGTCCACTCCATGATCAGCGCCTCGAGCTCGTCCTCGTTCGCCTTGCGGGCGGCTAGCGTGTGGAAGCGGCTGTCGTCTCCCAGTTCCGGGCGGCCCATGATCACGGCGAGGCGTCGCCATTCGTCGTCACTCGAGCAGGCGATCGAGACCCAGCGGTCTTCGCCGGCGCACATGAACACATCGTGAGGGGCCATGCGGTCGCTGCGGCTGCCGTTGCGGGCCGGCTGCTCGCCGTTCATCGCGTCATGCATAAACGCCTCGCCGATGACGGCCATACTCGCCTCCCACTGCGACATGTCTATGTACTGGCCCTTGCCGGTGCGCTCGCGGTGGAAGAGGGCGGCGATCACGGCGAACGCGGCGTGCAGCCCAGCGTTGGGGTCGCCGTACGACATGCCGACGTGCATCGGCTGCCAGTCACGGTATCCGGTGAGCTGGGAGAGGCCGGACATCGGCACCTGGGCCGGACCGTAGGAGACGTAGCCTGCCTCCGGCCCGGTCTGGCCGAACCCGGACATGCTCATCATCACGAGGTCTGGCTTTACCTTCGTCAACTCGTCGTAGCCGAGGCCCAGTTTCTTCATCACACCCCCGGCGAAGTTCTCGACAGCGACGTCGCTCATCGCCACGATCTTCTTCGCGATCTCGGCGCCCTCCGGGCTGGCGATGTTCAGCAGGATGTCGCGCTTACCTTGGTTGTACTGGTTGAAGTAACCCGAGCGGTTCGGGTTCGGCTGACCGCCCGGCCACGGCGGCAGCATCCGCAAGGTGCAGATGCGGCTGGACGTCTCCATGCGGATGACCTCGGCGCCCATGTGCGCAAGCTGCATCGTGCAGGTCGGTCCGGCCCAGACCCAGGTGAAGTCGGCGACCCGGATGCCGGAGAGCGGTCCGGTCATCAGATGGCCTCCCGTTCAAGCGGCCCCAGGAGCTGTTCGTTGTGCTGGCCAAGCGTCGGCGCGGGGGAACGCACCTCCCAGGGCGTCCCGCCGAGCTTGTACGGCGCACCGGCCTGCTTTAGCTGCCCGGCCTCGGGATGCGCGACCTCAACGAAGAAGCCACGGACGTTAAGGTGCTTGGAACTGACGAGATCGGCCAGCGTGGAGACGGGCGCGAACGGGATCCGTTTCTCCTGCGCGGCCCGGTACAGGTCCGCGGCCGTCCACTGCGATACCCACTCCTCCATGAAGGGGCGCAGCGCATCCCAGTTCGAGGCGCGGGCGAACCGGTTGGCGGAAACTTCCCAGGTTGCCCACTCGGGCGTCTCCATGAGTTCGACGAGCCGTTGCCACTGGTGCTCTTCGATGCAGAGGACGAAGATCCAGGCGCCGTCCTTGCACTGGAACATATCGATCGGCTGGATCGGGCGCTGACCCCAGCGGACAGCCGTGACGTCCATGTAGCTCCACATTGGCAGCGTCATCTCCAGGATCGACGCGATGCACTCCTGCACCGATATCTCGATGTGCTGGCCGCCGGAGAGCCCGCGCTGCCGGGCGAAGAGTGCGCCCATCGTCGCCAGCGCCGCCGTCACGCCACCCTGGTACGAGCTCTGCATGCCATAGGGCTTGAGCGGCGGCATCTCCGGGTGCCCTGGCCAGCCGTTCAGCCACGTCCATCCGCCTGCGCTGAGTAGCGTCAGGTCCTCGCCCTTGTAGTCTCGCTTCGGACCGCTGCTGCCGAACGGACTGATCGAGGTCATCACGAGGTCGCCGTTCAGCGAGTGGATGCGGCCGTAGGAGAGGCCTAGCGACTCGGCCTCGGATGGCGGAAAGTCGTGCACGAAGACGTCCGCCTTCGCCAGCAGACGGTCGAGGAGCTGGCGGCCGCCGGGTGTCATTATGTCAAGCGTAACGCCCTGCTTATTCGTATTCAGGTAGAGGAACGTGCCGCTCTTCTCGCGGTGCGGCTGATGGCCGGGAAACGGGCCCAGCGCGCGGGCCGGGTCGCCCTCCGGCGGCTCGACTTTGATCACGTCGGCGCCCAAGTCGGCCATCAGCTTGGCGGCGTAGGCCGCGGCCCCGGTCGTTCCGCACTCGACGACAGTAAGGTCTTGCAGCGCTCGCTCGGGCATGGTGGACGAAATCATAGGCTCGCGCCCATCCGGATGGCAATCGCCGGGGCAGGCCATATACTGATGCGCGGTCATGACGGCGGACATCGCGGCGCTCACGCAGGCCTTCGTGCGGCAGTTCGGCCGTCCGCCGGAACTTGTCGCGGAGGCTCCGGGCCGCGTGAACCTGATCGGCGATCACACCGACTACAACGCCGGCTTCGTCCTTCCCGCCGCGATCGACCGCACAGTGGCCGTGGCCCTCGCGCCGCGCGACGACGAGGTGATCCGCGCCTACTCGCTTGACTACGATCAGTGCGACGAGTTCCAGGCCGGCCGCGTACGGCGCTTCGCTGGCAGCCGCGGTTGGCGCGATTACCTGCGCGGCGTCGTCTGGGCGCTGTGCGACTCGCAATACGCGGTGGCCGGTGCCGACCTCGCGATTGCGGGCGATGTGCCGAAGGGCGCGGGACTGTCCTCCTCCGCCGCCATCGAGATAGCGCTGGCGGGCGGCCTCATGGCCGCAGCCGGGATCACCGTGGACCGCCGGCTGCTGGCGCTGCTCTGCCAGCGGGCGGAGAACTTCTTCGTTGGTGTGCAAAGCGGGATCATGGACCAGTATGCGTCGGCGCTCGGACAGGCGGGCCACGCGCTGCTCATCGACTGCCGGAGCCTCGAGGCTGAGCCAGTGCCATTGGCGGCGGGCGTCGCCATCGTCGTCGTCGATTCGAAGCTGGCGCGCCGCCTCGCCGATACGCCCTACAACCGGCGCCGTGAGGAGTGCGCGGAGGCGGCGCGGACGCTCGGCATCGATTCGCTGAGAGCTGCGACGACCGAGATGTTGTCGCGTCTGTCTGGAGACCTGCTGAAGCGGGCACATCACGTCGTCTCGGAGAACGCTCGGGTGCTGGCGGCGGCCCAGACGCTGCGTACAGGCGATCTCGATCGGCTCGGCGCGCTGATGGCCGAATCGCACGCCAGCATGCGAGACGACTTCGAGGCGTCGTCCCCGGAAATCGACCTGCTGGTTGAGCTGGCGCAGCGGACGGACGGAGTTATCGGCGCACGGGTCACCGGCGCTGGCTGGGGGGGCTGCACGGTGAACCTCGTCCGCGAGAATACGGTCGATACATTCGCGGGACAGGTGGCGGGCGAGTACGCGCGCCGCACCGGCCTGGCCGCCGAGTTCGACATCTGCCGCGCCGTCGATGGGCTGTGGGTGAGTGATGCCTGAGGTACGCTTCGAGGAGACCGAACGCGGCCCCGCGCTCGACAATGGCGACCTGCGCATCGAAGTCCACCTGAACAAGGGCACGTTCAACGTCATCGACCTGCGCGCCCGGCGGGCCGTCCTGCGCGACGCCGCCATCGCCATCTCGTTGCGAGATGCGCCGGCGTTCCAGACACGAGGTGAGGGCTTTGAGTTCGCGGGCCCCACCGATGTCGACGACGTGCACGGCCGCGGCGTCTCGTTGACGCTGGTGCGCGAGACGGACGAAGGCGAGCCTGAGATCTCGTTCACGGTCACGCTCTACGAGGACTCGCGCAGCGCTATCGTGCAGGCGGAAGTGCACAACACGAGCCCAGCGCCGGTCAGAGTGCAGGCTTTCCATGTCCTCGACGCCGCGACGCTCGACCTCGGCCCGCCGGGGAAAGCGCTGCGCTTCTATAAGCACGGGTGGCAGTCGTGGTCGCCATCGCTCGTGCTCGACTGCTCAGGAGAGGACGTGCCCATGTCGCCGCCAGTGATCGGTCCGGGTACGCAGCCGCCGGCGTCTGACGAACGCTTCGTCTCAGACCTGATGACCGCAATCGTCGATCCGGTTTCGCGGTACGGGCTCGTCGTGGGGTTCGTCTCGGCGACCGACCAGTTCTCGCACGTCTACTTCGACCGTGATACGGGCGCGCTCTCAGCCGTCTCGCACGCGGACGGAATTGAGCTGGCGCCGAGGGCCATGCTGGCCTCGGAGCGCCTGTACATCGAGCCGTCCGATACACCGGTCGAGGCGATGTGCCGCTACGGCGACGCGCTCGGCCGCGAGATGGAAGCGCCGCCCTACGACGCCGTCACGAGCGGCTGGTGCAGCTGGTACTACTACTTCCAGGGGATCAGCGAAGCGGAGGTGCTCGCGAACCTCGACTACCTGGCGGCCAACCCCGGCGCGCTGCCCGTGGAGTACGTCCAGATCGACGATGGCTACCAGTCCGAGATCGGCGACTGGCTCACGCCGAATGAGAAGTTCCCGCGCGGGATGAAGCAGCTGGCAGGCGAGATCCATGCCCGCGGCTACAAGGCTGGCCTATGGCTGGCGCCGTTCATCGCCGGGGCCAGGTCCAAGCTGTTCGCCGAGCACCCGGACTGGCTTGTCTCACGCACAGGGGGCCCGGCGATCGCGCTGATCAACTGGGACCAGACCTGCTATGCGCTCGACCTCACGCATCCGGCTGTGATCGCCTGGCTAGATGAGCTGTTCCGCACGATCTGCGACGAATGGGGCTATGACTACGTGAAGATCGACTTTATCTTCGCGGGCGCGGTGGGCGGCGTCCGCCACGACCCCAACGTGACCCGCGCACAGGCCTACCGGCGCGGCCTGGAGACGATCCGTGAGGCCGTCGGCAACCGCTTCGTGCTGGCCTGCGGCAGCCCGATGGGACCCAGCGTCGGCCTGGTGGACGGAGCGCGCATCGGGCCAGACGTGGCGCCGTACTGGCATCCGTTCAGCCGCGCCGAGTCCCGCTCGACCCTGAGTGACCCGTCGGCGCTGAACAGCATCCGCAACACGATCACGCGGTTCTGGATGCACGGCCGCCTCTGGATGAACGACCCGGACTGCCTGCTCGTGCGCGAGACCGACACGGCGCTGGCCGGCGACGAAGTGCGCGCGCTGGCGACTGTGATCGGCCTGAGCGGCGGCATGGTGCTGAGCAGCGACAAGCTTCCGAAGCTGAGCGCGGCGCGCCGGGAGCTGATCTCGCTGCTCTTGCCGATTTACGGCCGATCAGCCGTCCCGCTGGACCTGTTCCAGACGCCCGACCTGCCGCACTTTTTCGAGCTCGACGGCGGGACGCACAGGCTGCTCGTCGTCTTCAGCTGGGCGGATGAGAGCGCCCAGATCGAAGCGCCGCTGCCGCCGGGGCGGTGGCACGTTTTCGAGTTCTGGGAACGCGAGTACATCGGCCTGCGCGAGGGCTCGCTACGGCTGCCCGTGCCACCGCACGGCTGCCGTCTCCTGCGCCTAACGCCGGACCTCGGCCGGCCGCAGATCATCGGCTCGACGTTCCACATCACGCAGGGCGCGGCGGAGATCGCCGGCGAGGAGTGGGACGCCTCGACGCTCCGAGTGCACTTGCGCCCGGTCGCTAAGCAGGACGGCGAGCTGCTGGTCTGGCGCCCAGACGGCGTGCAGGCGGTGCGAATCGAACGGCTGACGGACGAGCGGACAATCGAGGTCTAACGGTTAGGAACTAACACGAGTCAGGGCCTGCGGCATTTCCAGTTCCCACTATGGCGCTTCGTCCAGCAGATACACGCGCGCTGGCGCACCGTCGGCACCGACGACCGGCAGAGGGGCGCAGACCAGGAAGCACTCGCCGGGAGACACGGCGCGCAGCTCGAGGCCCTCCAGGATCACGATGTTCTTCCGAAGCAACGCGTGGTGGACGGCGTGCGTCGGCGAGTGAAACCTCTCGATCGACATGTAATCGATGCCGACGAGCACCATCCGCCGCTCGGCCAGCCAGGCGCCAGATTCGTCCGCGAAACCGATGAACTCGGGGTGGAATGCGTTGTCGTCCCAGAAGCGCCCGTTCGTCGTCTTCGCGAGCAGGCGCGTTGTGCCCGCAGGGATGCCGGCGCGCTCCAGGTCAGCGATCGTGATGTGCGTTTCAGTAGCGAACTCAGCGACGTAAGCTGGGCCGACCATCGCTTCGACCGGCATCTGCTCGACCGTGACTTTGTTGTCGAGAAAGTGATCCGGCGAATCGACGTGCGTCCCCGTGTGTGAGCCGAGCGAAAGCGCGCTGACGTTCGCCGAGTCGCCCTTGCCGATTAGCGAGTGGAAGTTCAGCACCGGGCCGGGCTCGCTGCCGCCGTAGGTCGGGATCGAGGGCCGCAGGGGGACAGTGACGTCGTAGATGCGCATCGGGAAACCTCCTGTGGCCATTATGCCGGACGTGTAATGCTATTCTGTCGCCGGAGGTACCGAATGGCTGAACCGCAGGTCTACACCAAGCAACAGGTGAAGGCCGCAGTCGCGAAGCTTGATGCCTGGGAGTTGCGCGACGGGCGACTGCGCAAGCAGTACACGTTCCGCACGTTCCTGCGGGCGATCGCCTTCGTGAACAGCGTGGCCTACCTCGCCGAGAGCACAGGCCACCACCCGGACATCACGATCAACTACAACAAGGTGACGCTGCGCCTGATCACTCACAGCGAAAACGCACTGACTGACCGCGACTTCTCTCTGGCGGCGGACATCGACGCCAAGCTGGGGTCGAAGCTGATGATCGCGCCCGAAGCCGACGCACCGTCGGACTGAAGCCTGACCCCTGGGGCGGGAGACAAGAAAATGCCCGAGTGGCTGACGAGTCCGCTCCAAGTCTTCGACTTGCGCCGAAGTCCGTTCGCTGGCCGCCCCTTCCGCCCAGGCAAGAGCTATCATGCGCTGGCACGCCAAGGCTGTCAATACGGCGGACTGTGGGAAACGCGCAGGATTTGTTAATAACAGTGGTTTTGTGACCGCGGCCGCGGAGCGTGGCACTATGGCAGAAGTTCGTGCTTCAGCGTGCCGATGAAGCCGAGGTTGCGGAAGCGCTGGTCGAAGTCGAGGCCGTAGCCGACGACAAATTCGTCCGGGATCTCGAATCCTACGTACTCCAGCGGCACGTTGATCAGTCGTCGCGCCCGCTTGTCGAGCAGCGTGCAGACCTTGAGCGAAGCCGGCCGCTTCGTCTGCAGGTAATCGATCAGGGTGTTCAGCGTCATGCCGGTGTCTACGATGTCCTCGACAAGTATGACATGGCGGCCCTTGATGTTCAGGTCGAGGTCCTTCTGGATGCGGACCGCCGCCGACCCGTTCCCGTCGTACGAAGAGATCGACATCAGATCTACTGAGGTCGGCAGCGAGATCTGACGCATCAAGTCGGCGATGAAGACGAGAACGCCGCGCAGCACCCCGACGAGTACCGGCTCCTTGCCGGCATAGTCCTTCGTGATCTGCTCGCCCAGTTCTTGGACGCGCTGCTGGAGCTTAGAGGCCGGGATCAGCACACGGTCGATGTCCGGGACCTGGCCGGGCGCGATCGCACCGTAGCCGTACTTGGCGAGGAGGCGGAGGTAATCGCGCTTCTTGAGCATGATGATGTTGATCTCGGGGAAGAGCTCCTTCATCGCCCGCATTTTGCGGTTCTTCTCCGCCGTGAGGTTCGATTTCAGCGTCGTCAGTTCGACGTAGAGGTCGAGGTCCGGCAAGTAGAAGTCGGGGGTGAACGCCTCGGTGACGTGGCCGTTCTCCCAGCGCAAGGGGAAGGAGCGCGGTTCGTACTTCCAGTCGATGCCGTAGAAGTCGAGGATGCGCGCGAACTCGTACTCGGCGTTGTGGGCGAAGGGTGCGGGGACGTCTGTCGGCGCGCCCGTGACGGGAACGCGCGGCCTGACTGGCGTGGCGACTGAGCGCGGCGCCGGCGCAATGTCGTCGTACGCTGCCGGCGGCTCCGGCTTGCGGGCGTGGCGGCTCGTCCGTTTGGGTGCGGCAGCGGCCGGAGCGATCTCTGCTTTCGGACGGCGGGTCCGTTTGGCGGGCGCTGGTATTTCGACAGGCGTCCGGTGAGCACTCGCCGCAAGGCCGGACGTGGGAGCAGACTTCTTGGACCGACCACGGCCACCGCGGCTGCCTCGTGCACGCTTAGGTTTGGGCTTTTCCTCGACTGGCAACGCCTGGTCGACAATTGCCGACGATTGCTCGACTGGCGTTGGGACTGGCTCGGCCCCGGTGACGTCTCGCTTGCGGTGGTGGCGGCCTCCGCGCGACCCTCGTCTGCGTGGCGCGGTCGCACGCGGTTCGCCGAGGGTGGACGTCCGCAGGGTTGCACGTTGGCGAGAGCGCGATACAGGAAGCGGCAAAGCACCGCTTCCGTCGGTCGCCAGCGCCGGGTCCGCCTGTGCCATCTACTTGTATTGTATGGCCCGGGTGGTGTCATTTGCTATGTCTTTTGCCTAGTTCTTGTCCACCCAAATGTGGATTGTTGCGGAGGTTCGCCCTGCGGTTTAGTATCGCGCTCAACGATGCCCTACACTGCAGTCAACGGGATCGACCTCTACTACGAAGAGAACGGCAAGGGGTTTCCGATCGTCCTGGCCCACGGCGCGGGCGGCAACCACCTCAGCTGGTGGCAGCAGGTGCCGCATTTCTCCCGCCACTACCGCTGCGTCACGTTCGACCACCGCGGCTGGGGCCTGTCCGTCGATACCGACGATCGCGGGCCGGCGGCATTCATTGACGACCTGCGGGGGCTGCTCGACCATCTCGAGATCGAGCAGGCGCTGCTGGTCGGGCAGTCGATGGGCGGGCTGGCCTGCCTGGGCGTGGCGCTTTCGCAGCCGGAGCGAGTACGAGGGCTCGTGATGGCCAATACGTTCGCCGGGATGCGCCGGGAGGTCTGGCTCGCCGCGAGCGAACAGCATCGCGAAGACGTTCGGGTGATCTGGGAACGTCGCCGCTCGGAGGGGATCAAGCGAGCGCTGGCGCCGGACTTCGCGCGCCGGGAGCGGGAGCGCGCCTTCCTCTACAAGCAGATCCGTCTCCTGAACGAGGCCGGCCCCAACCGTCTGCAGACCGAAGCGCAGGTCCAGCGGTTGCGCGCCCTGGAGCGGGTCCCGCACATCGCCGCGACGAAGGAGGCGCTGGCGGCGCTCCCCATGCCCGTGCTGTTCATCGGCGGCGAGCACGATGAGGTGATGCCCGTTTCGCTGATGGAGATCGCCTGCTCGCTGATTCCCTCGTCCCGCATGATTGTCGTGCCCGGAGCGGGCCATTCTGTGTACTTTGAAGCGCCGGAAGTGTTCGTAAGGGAAACGTTAACTTTCTGCGAGTCGTGTCTTATGTAATGCAGCCCCCGTTTGGCGAGTTTGTATCTAATGGCAGACAGACTGCCCGGGTTCTCCGCCCGTCTCTCGCACAAAGTAGCTCGCGAGACGTGGCCTCGGCGATAATAGGCGCCATGAGGGCCACCAGCGGGTTCGGGGAGTTCGAAGGCAGCCGCCGCCCACCCTGGAACGTGGAGGCTCGCGTGCAGCAAGAAAAGATACGCACCATTCACTATGGCATCGGCGCGATCGGCTCCGAGGTTGTGAGGGCGTGTCTCAACAACCCCGAGATCGATATCGTCGCCGCCATCGACGCCCACCCTTCGAAGTCCGGGCGCGACCTCGGCGAGGCGGCCGGAATCGGCCACACACTGGGCATCCCCGTCCAGTACGAGGTCGAACCGGTGCTCAAGGACGTCTACGCGGATGTCGTCGTGCACTGCACGGGCTCCTCCCTGACCGAGGTCTACCCGCAAATTATGGCGATCGTCGCCGCGGAAAAAAGCGTTGTCTCAAGCTGCGAGGAGCTTTCGTTCCCCTGGGTCCGCTACCCGGAGATCTCGCACAAAATGGACCGCCGAGCGCGGGAGGCCGGCGTGCGCGTGCTCGGCACCGGCGTCAACCCCGGCTTCGTGATGGACTTGCTGCCGCTGATGCTGCTGACGACTTGCCAGGCCCCGAAGACGATCCGCGTGGAGCGGGTGGTGGACGTATCGACCCGCCGCATCCAGCTGCAACGTAAGGCCGGCGTCGGCCTCAGCGCGCAGGGCTTCCAGCGCGGTGCGGCGGACGGCGCCGTTGGCCACGTCGGCCTGCGCGAGTCCGCATTCTTGATCGCCGACACGCTGGGCTGGCGCCTGGAGGACGTGACTGAGACGCTGGAGCCCGTCATCGCGCAGGAACGTCGCAAGACCGAGTTCTACAGCGTCGAGCGTGGCTACGCGCTTGGCCTGCGACAGTCGGCGCGCGGCATTATGGGCGGCCTCGAAGTGATCCGCCTCGATATCGAGATGTCTCTGGGGGCGAAGGACCCACGCGACCTGATCGATATCGACGCAACGCCGCCGATCCGCATGATCGCCCCCGGCGGTATCCACGGCGACGCAGCCACCGCCGCCATTATGGCCAACTGCATCCCGGCGATAGCCCGCAGCCGCATGGTCGGCCTGATGGCGATGCGCGACCTGCCGCTGCTGCCGTACTACCGCCCTCGCCCGGTCTCCCGCGAAGTCGAGACCAATACCGGCACCGGTATCTAGCCGGGCACGCGGGCGATTGGCCGCAGATTGGCGCGGATTCCTCGCAGATTAATTTGACGGCACGACCGCATTGGCTCTCAACGGGTTCCAGGAACGGATAGCCGGATCGGACGCAGCGCCCACCGCCAATTCTTGTTGCTTCCACGTCCTGCTTACCACTCCCTGCTTGGCCCCCTCTCTGTGATACATCGCCGCATGAGTCCGTTAGTCTTGTGTAATGGCAAGCATGCTGCGAGTCCAAGGCTGATTCGCCGGGGCGCGCGATTCGGCGTCCGGCGTTGACTGGGAGACGGTCTACCGCTCGGAGCTGCCGCGCGTCTACAACTTCATGCGCTACATCGTGCGTGACGACGAGCTGGCCGAGGACCTGACGGCCGCCTCGTTCGAGCGGCCTGGCGGAAGCGAGCACGCTACACGGACCAGGGCAAGATCACGTCGTGGCTGTTCTCGATAGCCAGGAACGTCGCGCAGGACCACTTCCGCACGCAGCGCCGCCGGAAGCCACTCTCAGACGGCGACGCGGCCATGACTCCCGGCCCCGAAGCACAGGTCGTCGAGCGAGAGACAGCGGACCGGCTGCTAGCCCTTCTCGCCGAGCTTCCGAAACGGCGACGCGCGCTCGTCGGCCTCAAGTTCGGCGCAGGGCTAACGAACCGGCAGATCGCAGCGCTCGGCGGCATCAGCGGATCCAACGTAGGCACCACACTGCAGCGCACCATCACCTGGCTGCGCGAGCACTGGGAGGAACAGTCATGAATGAAGACAACCTGTACAGCCTGAGAGCGGAACCATCCGAACAGTTCCGGGCGTCGCTCTGGCAGCGGCTGTCCGCACAACCGGCGGCCGAGAAGCGCCCGTCGCGGGCGCCGCGACTCGCGATGGGGCTGGCCGTGGCGGTAGCGGCAGTCGGACTGCTGGCCTGGACGCCGGCCACCCGCGCCGCCATCGACGGCGTCTTGAGCGAGACCGCCGGGGTTAAGTTCTGGGAGTCGAACACGAGCAACCCGATCCCCCCAGCCGATGTCACAAGTACCACGTCAGGCCAAATCACGGAGACGAAGCTGACGTTCGACGAGGCGGTCGCGCAGATCGCTCCCTCGATGGTTCGGCCCCCGCAGACGCTGGGTGACTATACAGCCGCTAGTGCATACGGACTCGTCGGCGTAAGAGGCGACGGGAGCGTCGCCTCTTACGACTTCCTTTACTTCGGCCCGGGCGACGCGTCCCTCACGTTCACGGCCGAGACGAACCCCGGCGTTTGGCTGACCGGCATCGACAGCGTCCGCGAGGTCACCGTCGCGGGGCGCTACGCCGCGATCGTCCAGGGCGGCTGGACGACCGGCGACCTGGCGAGCGGCGCAGACCCCAACGTCAAAGTCTGGGATCCCAGCGGTGCGTCGATCGCGTTGGTCTGGGTGCAGGGCGGCGTCCAGTACACGCTCAGTGGCAGGACGCAGTACGTGGCCGCGGACGACCTAGCGCGGATCGCGGGCGAGGTCGAGTAGCCGTAACGACGTGGCATCGCGAAGAGAGGCCCGCCAATCGGCGGGCCTCTCTTGCTACAATGGCCCCGCGATGCCCGACTCCATCCTCGACGCGTACATTCGGCTGCACCCGGGGTCCGCGCGCCTGTACGAGGACTCGTCGCGCGTCTTCCCATCCGGCGTGACCCACGACGTCCGTTACGTGACGCCTTTTCCGATCTTCGTCGAGCGCGCCGCTGGCAGCCGCAAGTGGGACGTCGATGGCAACGAGTACGTTGATTACGTGATGGGCCACGGCGCGCTGTTCATGGGCCACGCGCACCCGGCGATCACGGCGGCCATCGTCGAACAGGCGGCGAAGGGGACGCACTACGGCGCGAACCACCGTCTGGAGCTGGAGTGGGGCGCGCTCGTGTGCGAAATCGTACCGTCGGCGGAGGACGTCTGCTTTACCAGCTCCGGCACCGAGGCGACGTTGATGGCGATTCGCCTGGCCCGCGCGTATACCGGCCGCGACCGCATTCTGAAATTCGACCAGCACTTTCACGGCTGGCATGACGCCGTTATCGGCGCCAGAGGGGCCGAATCCGATTGCCTGAGCTCGTCAGGCGTGCCCGCGGCCACCTCATCGAACACAGTCTGCGTCAGTCAGGACGATATCCGCGCCGTCGAGGAGAAGCTGGCGTCGGACGACATCGCTGCGGTGATAGTCGAGCCGACGGGCGCATCCTACGGCACGCTGCCGCTGCATCCAGCCTTCCTCTCAGGCCTGCGTGAGGCCACGGCGCGCCACAACACGGTTCTCATCTTCGACGAAGTCGTGACCGGCTTCCGCGTTGCGCCCGGCGGCGCGCAGGCGCGCTATGGCGTGACGCCCGACATGACGACTCTCGCCAAAATTCTCGCGGGCGGAATGCCCGGCGGCGCGGTCTGCGGCAAGTCAGACATCCTTTCGATGCTGGAGTTCCGCGATGGCCGATGGAACGCCGAGCAGCGCGTCCAGCACCCCGGCACGTTTAACGCCAACCCGGTATCGGCCGCGGCCGGCATCGCGATGCTAGAGATGGTCCGCACCGGCGGGCACCATGTTCACGCCGACGCGCTCGTCGAGCGTCTCGTGCCGGCAATGAACGACGTCATCGATCACGCCGGCGTAAAGGGTTGCGTATACGGCCTCGCCTCGTACTTTCACATCACGGTCGGTCACGACGCGCCGCGGCCCACGAACGGTACCGTGGAGTGGCCGGGCGAGGGCCTGCCCCCGCGCACGGACGCCAGAGTCTTCGCCGCCCTCAAGCGGGGAATGCTGAATCACGGTGTCGACCTGATGAGCGGCAGCGGCGGCTTCACCTCGGGCGTGCATTCCGTGGAGGACATCGACCGCACCGTAGAGGCGTTCGGGGCGACGTTGGCCGCGATGCAGTCCGACGGCCAGTTGTAGGAGCAGCCTTCAGGTCTCCTCATCGAAGCGCTTGACCAGCCGGACGACCGTCTCGACGATCTCTTCGCTGACATTCCCGTCGGAGTCGTAGTGGTTCCAGGAGTTGAGGAAGGGCGCTCCGTCCTGCTCATAGCCCAGGCGTTCGTAGAGACCGCGAGCGGTGACGTTGTCCGTGCTGACCTCCAGATAAACGCCGGAAAGGCTGCGCGCCCGTGCCTCTGCCTCGACGTGACCGATCAGGCGCGTGCCGATGCCCCGGCGTCGGAGAGTTTCGGCGACGTCCAGCGCGAACAGGTGCAGAAAGCCGGGGTACTCCTCCCGCTCGTTGATGCTGACCAACCCCACAGGGCGGCCATTTACGTCGGCGACGAACATCTCGCGATTGCCGGCCAGGCTCTCCTCCCAGCGGCGGTTGATGCCGTAGGTCGGCCAGCCCAGCGTTCGCGCCAGTGGCTCAACATCGTCGGCCCCCATCTCGCGCACGCGGACAGTCGTTCCCGCATTGAGGCTCATCGCCAAGCGAGAATAGCGCGGTGGCGAGGAAGAGGGAAGGAGGAAGGAGGATGCTGGAGAATCAGAAGCCGAGGGCAGACGCCAACGCCTTGTCGATCAACTCCATCTCCTCGTCGGGCATTCGCCCCAGGATTCTGATGAGCAGGCCGTTCTGCAGGGTCGTCAGCCGCGCGCGCATGAGCGAGGAGCTGACCAATCCGGCCTCCCGCCATTTCTCGACATGATGGTCCCCAGGACGCTGCGGCGCTCGGATGCGACTGGTGATCTGCGCTATCACGACATCGCCGGTCGCGCGATTGTACTCGCCAGTGCTAATGACAAGTGCCGGGCGGCGCTTGACCTCGGAAAGATCTGTGAACGGAAAAGGCACCAGGACTACGTCGCCGCGATCACAGATCGTCATACACTGCGTCCCCTTCGCTGTTCCAGTCCTCCGCGAATGACGCCTCGGCCACCCGCGAGAGGTTGGGCTCGACCGTCTCATACGGGGTTGCGCGATGCCGGTTCAGGTGGCGTTGCGCGCGCTCCGCTCCGTAAGGGGTTAAGACGATTCTGTCGGTGCCAGGCAGGTCCATCAGACTCTTCTGGCCCGACTCCCTGAAGAAGCCGCCGAGGCCGCGTCTGTCCATGCCATGCAGCTCGGCGATCTCGTACAGCTCCTTCCTTCCGACGGAACCGCCCCGGGTCAGCACGTCAGCCAGCACCCGCTCTCCGAGGTCTGGCGTGACAGGACCAGCCGGGCTCGCCACCAGGGCTCGTAGCTGCGCAACGCGCGCCTCGATTTCGTTTAGTAATTTCGCTACATCCCCTCGCGGCACGTCAGCGCCTCCTTTGATTGGGCAATCAGTTGCTTGGGTAACCGATGCTAATTGATATACACATTCGGCGTCAAGTGACCGTGGCTCCACGCTCCGCTATCATTGCCCATATGGCCGCACCGACACGCAGCCAGCCGCCCGGCGACCCGATTTTCGCTTTCTACCGCGACGTCATGCTGACCGGCGGCGACGCCACGCGCCTCTACCTGATCCGCCACGCGCAGTCGCAGGGGAACACCGGCGAAGACCTGACCACCGGCGACCCCGACCTCACCGACGTCGGCTGGGAGCAGGCGAAGCGGCTGGGCGAGCGGATGAAGACGCAAAAGCTCGACGCGATCTACGCGAGTCCGCTGCGGCGGACGCAGGAGACAGCCGCGGCCATCGGCGACGTCGCCGGCCTCGATGTGCGGCCGCGGCACGACCTCGTCGAGGTAGTGATGGGCCGCGCAGACTTCGACATCCGCCAGTTGCCGGAGGCGGATCAGGCGAAGATCGCGCGCCGCATCGTCGACGATGGCACGTGGGATGCCTTCCCCGGCAGTGAAGGCAGCGCGAACGCACGCAAGCGTGTCGGCGCCGCCATCGACCAGATCGTGGCGGCGCACCCCAGCCAGCGCGTTGCCGTCGTCTGTCACGCAGGCGTCATCCAGACTTACATTTCAATCGTCCTGGAGCACCCGCGCGACTTCATCTTCTACCCCTTCAACGCCAGCATCGCCTCCGTCCGGGCAAAGGGCGACCAGCGCGTCATCTGGCGCCTGAACGACGTTGCGCACCTGGCCGACATGCCCGCCGGCTTCGGCGGCATTTCGTAGGCTCCCGGTGCGCGCTCGTACGCCTTGTTGCGCTACTCCACCGGGTGTACCGTGAGCCCACCATGAGCGAGAAGCCAGACAAAGAGGAGCGCAAGGCGGAGGCGTGGCGCAAGTTGCTGGCGGACGGCTACCTGCCCGGATTGTGGATGCGCAGATTCTTCCGGATGGTGCCCTCCTCGCCGCGCTGCGGGATGTGCCTGGCTCCGTTCAAAGGGATCGGCGGATTCATCTTTAAACCGCTGCCGTTCACCTCGCCGTCCCGTAAAAACCCGAACTGGTGCCGGGTCTGCTTCGAAGAGGCGCCGATCGGTGGCGCGGAGGTCCCCACCGGCGTGCTCTTCGCCGACATCCGCGGCTACACCTCGTACTCAGAGTCGCGATCGCCGGAGGAAGTTGCCCAGCATCTCAACCGGTTCTACACGGTCGCTGCGCGAGTCCTCGCGGGACACGACGCCGTAATCGACAAGCTCGTCGGCGACGAAGTGATGGGGCTGTGGCTACCAGGCTTCGCCGGCCGCGACGTGTACATCGCCAAGATAGTCGCGGCCGCCGTGGCTCTGCTGCGGGCCGTGGGCTTCGGTGGAGAAGAAGAGCCCTGGCTTCCGCTCGGCCTCGGGCTCGATCACGGACCCGCGTTCGTCGGCAACGTCGGCTCCGGCGAGGTCAAGGACTTCACCGCGCTGGGCGATGTCGTCAACACCGCGGCGCGGCTGCAGGCGCAGGCCAAGCCCGGCCAGATCGTAATGTCGGAGCGCGTCTACCAGGAAGCCGCAGCAACACGATTCCCGGACGCTCCGATGGTGCAACTGGACCTGAAGGGAAAGAGCGAACCCGTCGCCGCGCGCATCGTCGACCTCAACGCCCGGATCGCGGCCTAGTCCCGTGCCGAAAGTCCCGAAAGGCATGTCCGACGAGGACTGGTATCGCGTTCTTACCGAAGGCGAAGAGGACATGCGCGCTTGGCGGAGCTGGGTACGCAAGGTGCCGTCTAACCCACGCTGTAAGATGTGCTTCCTCCCCTTCGGTGGACTCGGAGGGCGCTTCCTCCGTCTTCGCGGCCACGGGGCCTCACGTAAGAATCCATCCTTCTGCCGCGGCTGTTTCGAATCCGCACCCCTGGGCGGCGCAGAAGTTGACATCGGTATTCTCTTTGCGGACGTCCGCGGCTTTACATCGATGTCCGCAGCGCAAGGCCCCAAAGCGACCGCCGCCCTCATGAACCGTTTCTACGAGATGGCCACCGATGTGCTCATCGGCCAGGACGCGATCATCGACAAACTTGTCGGCGACGAAGTAATGGCGCTGCTCGTTCCCGGCTTCGCCGGGAACGAATACCTCGCGAAGATGGTCGCCGCCGCAGAGAGCCTGCTTAAAGGTGTGGGCTACGGTGGCGACGGCGACCCTTGGCTGCAGCTGGGCGTTGGCCTCGACGCGGGTGTCGCTTACGTCGGCAACGTTGGCTCCGGAGATGTCAAAGACTTCACCGCCCTCGGCGACCCCGTCAACACCGCTGCCCGCCTGCAGGGTGAGGCGAAGGCTGGCCAGATCGTGATGTCGGAACGAGTATTCGGCGAAACCGGCGGCCGCTACCCAGACTCGCCGCAGCTGCAGCTCGACCTCAAAGGCAAGAGCCAGCCGGTTGCGGCGCGCGTGATCGAACTGAAAGCGCCGTCCTAGAGCCCGTGAGCGATGCCCGGCTCCATCGCCAGGGCGATAGCCAGAACAAGCGCCGCGAGGCCGATCGCCAGCATGACGATTAGATGGTGCCGTGCAATCATTTCGCTCACCTCCACGACAATTGTAGCTCTGAACACAAGCGCCGGCGACAGGGCGCAAATCCCCGCCTAGCGCCAGCTCCCGGCCAGCGATTCGATGCGGCGTACGCCTTCCTCCAGGCGGTCGTCCGGGACGGTGATCGAGAGGCGCACGTAGCCCTCCCCGGTCGGGCCGTAGCCGATGCCGGGAGTCACAACCACGCCGACTTCGTCCAGCAGCCGCGTGGCGAACTGCACGCTCGTCATCCCCTCCGGCACGCGCGCCCACAGGTAGAGGCTCGCCTTCGGGGTATGCAGCCGCAGCCCGGCCTTGGACAGCGCAGCGACGAGCCGGTCGCGGCGGCGCTCGTAGATCGCGTTGTGCTCGGCGATCACGTCCTGCGGCCCGTCGAGGGCCGCGATCGCCATCCGCTGGATCGCCTGCGGGATACCCGAGTCCAGGTTCGACTTCACCCGCATCAGCGCGTCGATGATCGCCGCGTTGCCAGCGGCCATCCCGATCCGCCAGCCCGTCATGTTGTACGACTTGGAAAGCGAATGGAACTCGACGCCGACTTCCTTCGCGCCATCCGCCTGCAGAAAGCTCACCGGCCGGTAGCCGTCGTAGGCGACCTCTGAGTAGGGACCGTCGTGCAGCACCGCGATATCGTACTTGCGCGCGAAGGCGACGGCGCGCTCGAAGAAGTCCAGGTCGGCGACTGCGCCTGTCGGGTTGTTTGGATAGTTCAGCCACAGCACCTTCGCCCGGCGGGCGACCTGCTCCGGCACGGCTTCGAGGTCCGGCAGGAACTCGTTCTCCTCCGTCAGCGGCAGGTAGTACGGCTCGCCGCCCGCAAGCAGCGTGCCAACGGAGTACACCGGATAGCCGGGGTCCGGCACCAGCGCAACGTCGCCCGGATCGATGAAGCACAGCGCGATGTGCCCGATCCCCTCCTTCGAGCCGATCAGCGGGAGCACCTCCGTCTTCGGCTCGAGCTCGACACCGAACCGCGTGCCGTACCAGCGGGCGATCGCCTCGTGCAGCTCCGGCAACCCCTCGCTTTCCGGATAGCGGTGGTTCGCCGGGTCGCGAGCGGCCGCGGCCAGGACGTCGAGCAGGTGGTCAGGCGTCGGCAGGTCCGGATCGCCGATGCCGAAGGAGATGACGTCGGCGCCCTGCGCTCGCTTCTCCGCGATCTTGCGGCTGATCTCGGCGAAGAGGTACGGCGGCAGCGAATCGATGCGGCGGGCGAGCTTCATTGTTGGTTCCCGGGAATGAGGATGCGATCCGTCTCGATGATCACGATGCTCTCTTGATATCTTCTTCGGCCGGCAGACGCAACCCGGCGGCCAGGCTCCCTGCAGGCTATGTGCCGGGTCCCGGGCGCCCCCCACGCATCCGCACGATCCCCCAGGCGCCTGCGGCAGCGAGGACCAGGACCGCTACAGCGGCCACCAGCCAGACGGCGGTGCTCGTTCCTCCGTCGCCGGACACCGATGTTGCTGCGGTTGCGGGCGTCCCCGAGCTCGAGGCTCCGGCAGTCGTACGTCCGCCGGAGCCGCTGGCGCCGGCGCTTCCGCTGCCGCTTCCTCCGCTCGAAGCCGGTTGAGCAGTCTGGCCGGCGACGCCGCCCGGAGTGAGGGCGACCGCAGCCGGGCCGTTGGGTGTTGGCTCCGACGTGCGCGGCGTCTCTGGAAACGGCGAGGCGGTCCCCGTAGCCGGTGCGTCCCCCGCGATGCAGACTCGGCCGTCCTGAACCCTGGCGCCGGTCTCCTGGCCTTGTGCGTCGCTGTGGATGAGGATGCGTAGCTTGAGGTCGGAGCAGGAGCCCGGTCCGCCTACCGCCTGGAACGTTATGTCGGCCAGGGTCGATTCATTCGTGAGGCCGGCCTGGCTGCGGGAGAACAATACCACGCCCAGCATCTTCACCGTCTCATCGCGGCCATCGCTGTCCGTGTCGGCGGTCTCGCAGTCGAAGGCTCCGAGAGCGCCGCCGGGAGTCGTTATCGACCGGCAGTCCGCCCCTTTCGTTGTGACTACGGCGGGGTCGAAGGTCAACTCGATGACCCAGGCCGCGAGGCTTGCCGCCGGCGGGTCATCGACGACGCCGATCTGAAACGATCCGCCCGGCGCTACGGCCACTCCAGACGGGTCGACGCGCACCAGGTTGGTGTCTGCGAAAGCGCGGGGGACGCCCGCCAGAGAGGCGGACAACAGAATAATGAGGATGGCTCCGGCCGGTACTCCCGGCCGGAGCCATCTGCGTTGCCTGGCGCGTG